>JAEUNQ010000367.1 GCA_016790365.1 Thauera sp.
CGCCGCGAGTGCTGGGGCTATGCCGCCGACGAGACGCTCGGCAACGAAGCGCTGATCCGCGAGGAATACCGCGGCATCCGCCCCGCGCCGGGCTATCCGGCCTGCCCGGACCACACCGTCAAGGGCCCGCTGTTCGAGCTCCTCGGCGCGCGCGAGCGCATCGGCATGGAGCTCACCGAGAGCTACGCGATGATGCCGGCGGCGGCGGTGAGCGGCTTCTACTTCGCCCACCCCGAGAGCCATTATTTCGCGGTCCAGAAGATCGGCCGCGACCAGCTCGAGGACTGGGCGCGCCGCACCGGCATGGAGGTGGACGAGGCCGCACGCTGGCTGGCGCCGCTGCTCTGAGCGGCCACCGGTACCGCCGTGTTCGCGCCTTGCGGCGCTCCTGCAGGGGGCACGCGAGGATTTTCATGTAGGAGCGCCGCCAGGCGCGAACGCGGAGATCCAGCCCGAAAACGCGTCGCCACCGGTACCGCCGTGTTCGCGCCTTGCGGCGCTCCTACAGGGGACACGCGAGGATTTTCATGTAGGAGCGCCGCGAGGCGCGAAGACGGCGCTTCAGCCGCGCAGCGCGGCGGCGTGGTGGCGCAGGTGATCGTCGATGAAGCTGGCGATGAAGTAGTAGCTGTGGTCGTAGCCCGGCTGCAGGCGCAGGTGCAGCGGGTGGCCGGCGGCGGTGCAGGCGGCGCGCAGGGCCTCGGGGCGGAGCTGCTCGGCGAGGAAGCCGTCGGCATCGCCCTGGTCCACCAGCAGCGGCAGGCGCTCGGCAGCGCCGGCGATCAGCGCGCAGGCGTCCCATTCCAGCCAGCGTGTGCGATCCGTGCCCAGGTAGCGTGCGAAGGCCTTCTCGCCCCAGGGGCAGGCGCTCGGGTTGGCGATCGGCGCGAAGGCCGACACCGAGCGGTAGCGCCCCGGATTCTTCAGCGCGCACACCAACGCGCCGTGCCCGCCCATCGAATGCCCCGAGATCGAGCGCGCGTCGCTCACCGGGAAATGCGCCTCGACAAGCGCGGGCAGTTCCTCCACCACGTAGTCGTACATGCGGTAGTGGCGGCGCCACGGCTCCTCGGTCGCGTTGACGTAGAAGCCCGCGCCCAGCCCGAAGTCCCACGCGCCGTCCGGGTCGCCCGGTACCCCGGTGCCGCGCGGGCTGGTGTCGGGCGCGACGATCGCGATGCCGAGCTCGGCGGCCAGGCGCTGTGCGCTGGCCTTCTGCATGAAGTTCTCGTCGGTGCAGGTCAGCCCGGACAGCCAGTACAGCACCGGCACCGGGCCGGCCTCGGCCTGCGGCGGCAGGTAGATCGCGAACACCATGTCGCAGCCGAGCACCGCCGAGCGGTGGCGGAAGCGGCGGTGCCAGCCGCCGAAGCTGCGGTTGGCGGCGAGCTGCTCGGGGGCGGTCGTCATCGCGGCCTCCGTCATCAGTACAGGATCACCGAGCGGATGCTCTTGCCCTCGTGCATGAGGTCGAAGGCCTTGTTGATGTCCTCCAGCCCCATGCGGTGGGTGATGAAGGTGTCGAGCGGGATCTCGCCGCGCTGCGCCATGTCGACGTAGCCGGGCAGCTCGCTGCGCCCGCGCACGCCGCCGAAGGCCGAGCCGCGCCATACCCGGCCGGTGACGAGCTGGAAGGGGCGGGTGGAGATCTCCTCGACCGCGCCGGCCACGCCGATGATCACCGATTCGCCCCAGCCCTTGTGGCAGCACTCCAGCGCCGAGCGCATCACCTTGACGTTGCCGATGCACTCGAAGGAGTAATCCACGCCGCCGTCGGTGAGGTCGACGATGACCTCCTGGATCGGGCGGTCGTAGTCGAGCGGGTTGATGCAGTCGGTGGCGCCGAGCTGGCGCGCGATCTCGAACTTCTCCGGGTTGATGTCCACCGCGACGATGCGCCCGGCCTTGTTCATGACCGCGCCGATGATCGCCGACAGGCCGATGCCGCCGAGCCCGAACACCGCCACGCTGGCGCCGGCCTCCACCTTGGCGGTGTTGCGCACCGCGCCGATGCCGGTGGTGACGCCGCAGCCGAGCAGGCAGACCTTGTCGAGCGGGGCGTCCTTGCGGATCTTCGCCACGCTGATCTCGGGAAGCACGGTGTATTCCGAGAAGGTGGAGGTGCCCATGTAGTGGAAGATCGGCTTGCCGTCCTTGCTGAAGCGGCTGCTGCCGTCGGGCATCAGGCCCTTGCCCTGGGTGGCGCGGATGGCCTGGCAGAGGTTGGTCTTGCCCGACAGGCAGAACTTGCACTTGCCGCATTCGGGCGTGTACAGCGGGATCACGTGGTCGCCCACCGCCACCGAAGTCACGCCTTCGCCCACCGCCTCGACGATGCCGCCGCCCTCGTGGCCGAGGATGGCCGGGAAGATCCCTTCCGGATCCGCGCCCGAAAGCGTGTAGGCGTCGGTGTGGCAGACGCCGGTGGCGACGATGCGCACCAGCACCTCGCCGGCCTTGGGCGGGGCGACGTCCACTTCGGTCACTTCGAGCGGCTGCTTCGCAGCCCATGCGACGGCGGCGCGGGAACGGATCATGGCACTTCCTTTTCGATTGGGTCCAAACGGGTATTCTAGGCGAAATGTCCGCCCCCTCCGTGACCCTGGGGGTGTGGGCGCGTATCATCGTCCTCGACTGATATTCAATGGAGCCGCAGATGGCCACCCTCGAACTTACCGCCGACAATTTCAACGAGACCGTCGAGCAGAACCCGATCGTGTTCCTCGACTTCTGGGCGGCCTGGTGCGGCCCCTGCCGCAACTTCGCGCCGACCTACGAGGCGGCGGCCGAGGCCAACCCCGATATCGTGTTCGGCAAGGTCGACACCGAGGCCCAGCAGGACCTCGCCGCAGCCTTCCAGATCCGCTCCATCCCCACGATCGCGGTGATCCGCGAGGGCGTCATGGTGTTCCGCGAGTCGGGTGCGCTGCCGGCGAGTGCGCTGAACCAGGTGATCGAGGGCGTGCGCGGCCTCGACATGGATCAGGTGCGCGCCGAGATCGCCGAGCAGCAGGCGGGCGCGCAGCAGAGCTGAACGAATCTCGCGCAGGATGTCGGCCGACCTCAGCCCGGCAGCGCGTGCGTCAGCGCGTGCGCGGCCGCGTTGCGGATGGCCTGCATCGCCGGATGCGAGAGCCTGCGCTCGGTCGTGATCGCGTACACCCGCGCGCGCGCTTCCGGCACCTCGCCCAGCATGCGCACCCCGTATTGCACGCACACATAGTCGGCGATCGTGGTGGGCGCGGCGAAGACGCCGTCGCCGGCTTGGCCGAAGGCCTTCATCAGCGCGCTGTCGTCGAATTCGGCGACGATCGCCGGGCGGAGACGCATGCGCTCGAACCACTGCAGCAGCGCGCCGCGATAGGCGACGTCCTCGCCCGGAAGCAGGAAGGGCGCGCCGTCGAGCAGGTGCGGGAAGTCGCCCTGCAGGCGCTCGGCCAGCGACGGTGCGGCGAACACGCTCAGCGTGCTCTCGCCAAGCAGGCTCTCGTGGCCGCGCACGCTGACCTCGGGCGGGATCGGACGGTCGGCGATCACCAGGTCGAGGCGGTGCACTGCGAGCTCGGCGAGCAGCTCGGACAGCGGCGACTCGCGACACACCAGCCGGCCCGGGCGCTCCAGGCGCAGCGCCGGCTCGATCAGGCGGTGCACGATCGACTTGGGCATCGAGTCCGGGATGCCGATGCGGAACGGCAGGCTTCGGCGCAGGCTGTCGTCGCGCAGCGTCTCCACGATCTGGTCGCCGAGCGCGAAGATCTCCTCGGCCTGGCCGAGGATGCGCTCGCCCGCCTCGGTGAGCGCCAGGCGGCGGCCGCTGCGGCGGAACAGGGTCACACCGAGCGCGCCCTCGAAGGTGGCGAGCTGGGCGCTGATCGAGTGCGGTGCCAGCCCGAGCACCCTTCCGGCCTCGGCGATGGTGCCCACGCGCGCCACCGTCCAGAAGTAGCGCAGGTGCTTGTAGTTGAGGTCGCTGTTTGCCATGGCTTTCGGTTCCGTCGAAAAAATCGATCAATTGACTAATCGTAGTCGACTTTTTCGGCGGAGGCTTCTGCCGTAGTCTGCACTCGTCGGCCGCGGCGCTTCCCTCCGGGGAGCACGCGGCGACGCAAGAGACCGCACACGAAAGGAGACCACGCCATGCGCCACTATGAAACGAACAGCACCCCGGCTGCTGCCCGCCTGCTCGCCCTCACCGTGCTCGCCGACGGCGGCCTGGACCGCAACGAGGTCGACACGATGATGCATACCGACCTCGCCCGCCGACTCGGCATCGGCAACGTCGAGTTCGAGCGTATACTGCGCGAGTACTGCGACGACCTGCTGCTGAGCGCACACTACCTCGACGGCATGCGCCTGAAGGTGGCCGACGAGGTGCTCGACCTGCTGCTCGAGGACATCGCCGATCCGAAGCTGCAGCAGTCCCTGCTGCGCACCATGCAGGACATCGTCAGCGCCGACGGGGTGGAGACCTCGGCGGAGGTCGAGGTGCTGGCCCGCGCGCTGGAGAAGTGGGGGTCACGCCCGCACTAGGTCGTGACCGACCGAACCCGGTGGCGAGCGGGGCCGGAAGCGATCCGGTCCGCTCGCCACCACCACGATGGAGGCAGTGATGGAGGGAATGAGGCCCGTACCCGGCAAGGCCCACGACAATCACCTCGGCGATCGTGTCGACGATCCGCTGATCGACCGCCTGCACTGGGTCATCCGTCAGGCGATCCGCGTGCTCGCGGTGCTGATGGTGGCGGTGATCTTGTGGACGGTGGCCGACGTCGTCCTCGTGCTTTACGAGAAGCTGTCCGATCCGCCCTTCCTGCTGCTCGACCTGAACGACATCTTCGTGGTCTTCGCCGCCTTCCTCGCGGTGCTGATCGCGATCGAGATCTTCGTCAACATCACGCTCTACCTGCGCGACGACGTCATCCACGTCAAGCTGGTGATCGCCACCGCGCTGATGGCGATCGCACGCAAGGTGATCGTGCTCGACCTGACGACACTGGAGCCGATGTACCTGTTCGCGATCGGTGTCATCGTGCTCGCGCTCGGCGTGACCTACTGGCTGGTTTCGGCGCGGCCGGACGGGTGAGGGGCCGACGCCGGGCAGCGCGGTACGCTGCCCGGCAGGGCGCTAGGGCATCGGCCTCCTCCAGGGGCCGAACGGCGAGGGCGTCGATTGCGGTCGAAGTTGCTCCCGAGCGCCCGGAAGCTGTCAGAATCCACGCCTTTGCGCTCCGCCCCGCGCCTGCTCGTCGTGATCGTCCGTTCTCGTCCGCACTGGATTCACCTGCTCTTCGTTCGCCGCGGCTCCTTGTTGCCGCGCATCTTCTCGCAGCAGCTCTTCGTGCTGTTGCTGTCCTGCGCGGTGGTGCTCGCGCACGGCCAGCTCTTCCACGTCAAGGTCACGCTGACCTCTGCGCCGTTCTCGCTGATGGGGGTGGCCCTGGCGATCTTCCTCGGCTTTCGCATCAATGCGAGCTACGACCGTTACTGGGAGGCGCGCAAATTCTGGGGCGTCGTGCTGGTGGAGGCGCGCAATCTGTCTCGGCATGCGTTGACACTGACGCGCGGCGACGTCGATGCGCGGCCCTTCGTGCTCGGCCTGATCGCCTTCGCAGGCACGATGCGCAATCAGCTGCGCGGCCGTCCGCGGGAGGAGGGGCTCGACGGCCTGCTTCCGGACGAGGTGCTGGCACGCGTGCGGACCGCGCGCTTCGCGCCTGCGCTGGTCCTGCTGTGGCTCGGCCAATGGGTGCGCGACATGCGCGAGGCGGGCTGCCTGCCCCCGATGCTGGCCCAGCACATGGAGGGCTCGCTCGACGCGCTGTCTGCCGCGCTCGGGGGCTGCGAGCGCATCGCCAATACGCCGCTGCCATTCACCTACACGGTGATCCTGCACCGCAGCTCCTACACGTATTGCATGCTGCTGCCCTTCGGTCTGGTGGACACGACCGGCTGGATGACGCCGCTGGTGGTGGGCTTCGTGTCCTACACCTTCTTCGCGCTCGAGGCGCTCAGCGACGAGATCGAGGAGCCCTTCGGCATGATGACGAACGACCTGGCGCTCGATGCCATCGTCGCCTCCATCGACGCCAGCCTGCGCGAGCTGCTCGGTGACACACCGCCGCCCGCACCGCGGCCCGATGCGGATTTCGTGCTCAACTGAGCGCGGCTCCGCTCACTCGAACAGCGCGCCCACGCTCTGGCCACTGTGGATGCGCTCGATCGCCGCGGCGAACAATGGGGCGACATTGAGCACGGTGAGCTTGTCGAGGCGCTTCTCGGCCGGGAGGGCGACGGTGTTGGTCACCACCACCGAGTCGATCGCCGCCTCGCGCAGGCGCTCGATCGCCGGTCCGCACAGCACGCCGTGGGTCGCGGCCGCATGGATGCTGCGCGCGCCGGCGGCCTTGAGCGTGTCCACCGACGAAACCAGGGTGCCGGCGGTGGCGATCTCGTCCTCGAAGATCACCACGTCGCGCCCGGCGACCTCGCCGACCACCGCGCCCTGCTTGACCGCGGTGTCGGACACGCGGCGCTTGTCGATGATCGCCATCGGGATGCCGAGCTTCTCCGAGAAGCGCCCGGTGCGCTTGGCTCCGCCCGCGTCGGTGGCCACCGCAACCATGTTCGACAGGTCGTGGCGGTTGCGGAAGTGCTCGGCGATCAGCGACACCGCGGTGAGGTGGTCGACCGGCACGCTGAAGAAGCCATGCACCTGGTCGGCGTGCAGATCCATGGTCAGCACCCGGTTCGCCCCCGCGGTCTGCAGCAGGTCGGCGATCAGGCGGCCGGTGATCGAGATGCGCGGAGCGTCCTTCTTGTCCGAGCGCGCGTACGAGTAATACGGGATCACCGCGGTGATGCGCTGCGCCGAGGCGCTGCGCAGTGCGTCGAGCGTGATCATCAACTCCATGATGTGCTCGCTCACCGGCTCGGTGAAGGACTGCACGACGAAGACGTCGCGCTCGCGCACGTTCTCCTGGATCTGCACGCGCAGGTTATCGTTGGAGAAGCGCGCGATGTCGATCCTGCCCGGGCGCATGCCGAGGCGGTTGCTGATGTCGCACGCGAGCTCGCGGCTGGCGTTGCAGGCGAAGATCTGGAGGCCGTGCTTGATCATCGGTGGAGGCTCCTGTGGTGGGTTCGCGCACCGCCGGATCGAAGCCGCGGGGTGCTCTATCGGGCGCAGGCGCAATGCTACGGGAAGAGTGCAGCCCGGGGCGAATCAGGAAGCTGAATGCGGCCTGAAGCGAGGCCGCATCGAGGTGCTGGAGGGGCTTGCGGAGCGGGCGTTTTTGCCACATCGTTGCGCAAAAGATGGCGGCCGGGAACAGCACCGACGAACCCGTCCGAACCGCCCGGACGAGACTCGAATCGAGGCGCTCATGAATGCGCAGGCTTCGGCGCTCGGCCGTTTGCGCGGGGACTTCTTCGGCGGCCTGACCGCCGGCATCGTCGCGCTGCCGCTCGCGCTCGCCTTCGGTGTCGCCTCCGGCGCGGGTGCGGCGGCCGGGCTCTACGGCGCGATCGTGCTCGGCTTCGTCGCCGCGCTGCTCGGCGGCACCCGCATGCAGATTTCCGGCCCCACCGGGCCGATGACCGTGGTGTTCGCCTCCGCGCTCGTGGCAGTGGGCGGCGACCTCGCCGTGGCGATGGCGGCGGTGCTGGTGGGCGGTCTGGTGCAGATCGGGCTCGGTCTGCTGCGCGCAGGCGGGCTGGTGCGCTTCATCCCCTATCCGGTGGTCTCCGGGTTCATGAGCGGCATCGGCGTGATCATCGTGCTGCTGCAGAGCGCGCCGCTGCTCGGCGTGGCGCCGGCGTCCTCGCCACCGGGCGCAGTGCTGGCGCTGCCGGGCGTGCTCGCGAACGTGAACGGCGAGGCCTTGCTGCTCGGCGGACTCACCCTGCTGATCGTGTTCCGCACCCCGATGGCGGTGAGCCGGATCGTGCCCGCGCCCCTGGTGGCGCTGGTGGCGATGAGCGCGCTGTCCGTCGCCGCCGGGCTGCAGGTGCCGGTGATCGGCGACATCCCCGCCGGGCTGCCCGCGCCGGTGCTGCCGAGCTTCACGCTCGAGACCTGGACGACCGTATTGCTGCTCGGCATCACCCTCGGGGTGCTCGGCAGCATCGACAGCCTGCTGACCTCGCTGGTCGCGGATTCGATCACGCGCACCCGCCACCACTCCAACCGCGAGCTGATCGGCCAGGGCATCGGCAACCTGCTGTGCGCCTTCGTCGGCGGCCTGCCCGGCGCGGGGGCGACCATGCGCACGGTGATCAACATCAAGTCGGGCGGACGCGGTCGCAGCTCCGGAGTGGTGCACGCACTCTTCCTGCTCGCCCTGCTGCTCGGGCTGGGGCCGCTCGCCGAGCGCATTCCGCTCGCGGTGCTCGCCGGCATCCTGATCAAGGTCGGCGTGGACATCCTCGACTACCGCATGCTGCGCCTGGTGCGCACCGCGCCGCGCGCCGATGTCGCGGTGATGGTGGCGGTGTTCGTGCTCACCGTTCTGGTGGACCTGATCGTCGCGGTGGGCGCCGGTGTGATCCTGTCGATGGCGCTGATCATCCACCGCCTCGCCCGCCAGAGCCGCCTGCGCGTTCGCCCGCTGCCCCAGGTGGAGGAGGCCGGCGGCGTACCCGCCGGCGATGAACTCCCCGGCCTGGACAGTGGCATCCGCGTGATCGAGATCGAGGGCGCCTTCTTCTTCGGCTCGGCGAGCCAGCTGCTCGACCGCGTGGACCAGGTGATCGGCACCCGCGTCGTCGTCTTCGACTGCAGCCGGGTGCCCTTCATGGACCTGTCGGCGCAGTTCGCGCTGGAGGAGATGATCGAGGGCCTGCATGCGCAGTCGATCGCGGCGCGGGTGGTGGTGCCGGCGGAGATCCACGCCCAGCTGCTGCGCCTGGGCGCGCCGCAGCTGCCCGCGGCGATCCTGCACGACGAGCTCGACCGCGCACTCGCCGAGGCGCGCCGCGTCGCCGCGGCAATGCCTCAGCCCGGGTAGAGCAGGAAGGGCCGCCGCGTTTCGAGCCAGGCCGTCTCGTCGGGGCCGGCGAGCGCGTCGAGCGCGGCCGGCGCAGCCGCCGGGTCGTCCACCCATTCGCGCAGCAGCGGCGAGCCGTTGATGAGGTCGATGGCGAGGCGCTCGTGCTCGTATTCGTAGGGGAAGTCGCGCCACAGCGGGTAGTCGGGCTGCAGCCGGCGGAGGGCCTTGAAGGCGAGCGCCTGCACGCGCCACGGTCGGAACGCGGCGTGCTCGTAGTGCGCCGGGTCCTCGACGTGGATGTGCACGCCGTTGCACAGCCTGCCGGCGTGCTTGTGGAAGGTGGGCTCGAACCAGCACTCGCGCAGCACGCAGCCGGTGAGCCATTCGGGCGCCAGCGCGCGCATCTCGGCGATCAGCGTGCGCGCGTCGATGTCGGGCGCGCCGAAGAGCTCCAGCGGCCGGGTGGTGCCGCGGCCCTCCGACAGCGTCGTGCCTTCGAGCATCACGGTGCCGGCGTAGGCACGCGCCATCCACAGGTTGGGCGCGTTGGGGCTGGGGTTGATCCAGGTGCGCTCGCCGAGCGGCCAGCCGAAGCCTGGGGCGGCATCCGGCTGCCAGCCCTGCATCTCGATCACGCGCAGCTCGACGTCGAGTTGCAGTGTGGCGACGAACCAGTGCGCGAGCTCGCCCATGGTCATGCCGTGGCGCATCGGCAGGGGGCCGGCGCCGACGAAGCTCTCCCAGCCGTCGCGCAGCAGCGTGCCCTCGACCGGGCGGCCAGCGGGGTTGGGGCGATCGAGCACCCACACCGCCTTGCCGTGTTTCGCCGCCTCTTCCAGCACGTAGCGCAGCGTGGTGATGAAGGTGTAGATGCGGCAGCCGAGATCCTGCAGATCGACCAGCAGGACGTCGAACGTGTCCATCATCGCCGCGGTCGGGCGGCGGACCTCGCCGTACAGGCTGAACACCGGGATGCCGAGCAGCGGGTCGGTGTAGTCGGGCGACTCCACCATGTTGTCCTGCTTGTCGCCGCGCAGGCCGTGCTGGGGGCCGAAGGCGGCCGACAACGTGAGGTCGGGCAGCGCGGCGAGCGCGTCGAGCGAATGAACGAGCGTGCGGGTGACCGAGGCCGGGTGGGCGAGCAGGGCGACACGCCTGCCCGCCAGGGGCCGGCGCAGCGTGGGATCTTCCAGCAGGCGGTCGACGCCGAAGCGGACGGGATGCGCCATGGCTTCAGTCCGCCTTGTGCGTCGCGGTGGCCAGGGTCAGCACGAAGGTCTCGCGGGCGTGGAAGTCGGGTTGCGCGGCGACGTGGCGCAGCGCCCAGTGTTCGAATCGGCCGTCCTTGCGCTCGATCACCGCGGCCAGGCTCACCTGCAGGTCGCTGCCGGCGGGCACCACCGGCAGCAGCTCGGCGGGCACGCGGGCTTCCAGAACCAGGCCGTCGTCCTCCGGGGCGAAGAGGATCTCGGGCTTCGCCGCGGGGGCGTAGTCCTCGATGCGCTCGCGCCAGGTGTGGAAGCCATAGATCGCCCACTGTCCAGAGGGTGAGAAGTTGTATTCGCGATACCCGGGCTCGCCCGGCGCGCCGAGGAAGACCTCGAAGCAGGTGTGCTTCCACAGCTCGTCGGCGTGGCCGGGCGTGGCCGGCGCCGGGATCGCGAGTTGGCCGACGCGGCTATCCTCGAGGCGGAACTCGAACACCGCACCGCCTTCGGGCAGCGCGAACATGGTGGCGAGCAGGCGTCCGACCGGGCCTTGGCCGGGCGCCTCGGCGTCCGGGCTGGTGGGGTGGGGGCGCAGGCCTACGGTGATGATGGGGACGCGGGGACGTTCGGTAAGGGGCTGGGTCACGATGTGGACTGCGAATGAAAGGCGGACAATGAGGGCCAGGCAGGGAGGCCGGACGCTGCTGGGGAGCGTGTGCCCGGCTGTGGGCGCGCAGGCGGCATGGGAGACGCAATGTTAACCCGTTCCGGCGATGGCGCCCACGGGGCTGCGGCTCCGCGCGGCGCGGGTCCTGTGCAGCCGGTGTGCTGCGCGAGGGATTCCCCGGCTTGAGCGCCTGCATCCGGTGCCGCACACTGCGGCGCCATGCGCGCCCCTCCGCTCCTCGTCATCGTCCTCGCCCAGCTCTTCGGCACCTCGCTGTGGTTCTCCGCGAACGCCGCCGGCGAGGATCTCTTGCGCACCTGGGCGCTGCAGCCCGCAGACATCGGTCGGCTGACGATCGCGGTCCAGCTCGGCTTCATCGCAGGCACCCTGGGATTCTCGCTCAGCGGCCTGGCCGACCGCTTTCCGGCGAGCCGCATCTTCGCCGTCTGCGCGGTCGTCGGGGCAGTGGCCAACGCTGGCTTCGCGCTGCTTGCGCAAGGGCTGGGCGACGGCCTCGCGTGGCGCTTTGCGGTCGGGCTCGCGCTGGCAGGGGTCTATCCGCTGGGGATGAAGCTGGTGGTGAGCTGGGTGCCGCAACAGGCGGGGGCGGCGCTGGCCTGGCTGGTCGGCATGCTGACCCTGGGCACGGCGCTGCCGCACGGGGTGCGCATGCTCGATGCCGGCTGGAGCTGGCAAGCCACGCTGCTGGTGTCCTCGCTGCTCGCGCTGCTGGCGGCGGCGATGATCTTCATGCTCGGCGACGGCCCGCATCTCGCCCGCCGCGCCGGTGCGCCGCGGCTGCGCCTGGGCGAGGGGCTGTATGCGCTGCGTGCGCCGGACTTTCGCGCTTCCGCCTTCGGCTACTTCGGCCATCAGTGGGAGCTGTATGCGTTCTGGACGCTGGTGCCGCTGCTGGTGAGCGCCGCGCGCGGGGCCGAGGCCGGGCCATCGTCCGGGCCGGCCTTCGCGGTGATCGGCATCGGCGCCGTCGGCTGCGTGCTCGGCGGCTGGCTCAGCCGGCGCATCGGCAGCGCGCGGGTGGCCGCGCTGGCGCTGGCCTTGTCGGCGCTGTGCTGTGCCGTCTATCCCTTCGCCACCGCCTGGGCGCCGCTGGCGCTGGCGGGGTTGATGCTCGTGTGGGGCGCGAGCGTGGTGGCCGATTCGCCGCACTTCTCGGCGCTGTCCGCGCGCGCCTGCCCGCCCGAGAGCGTGGGCAGCGCGCTCGCCTTTCAGAACGCGATCGGCTTCGCGATCACCATGGTGTCGATCGAGCTCGTCACCCGGCTGTGGCCGCTGATCGGCGAGCGCGTCGCCTGGCTGCTGCTGCCCGGCCCGCTGCTCGGGCTGATCGCGCTGCGGCCCTTGTGGTCGCGCAGCCGTGCCGAGGCGCGCTGAGCGGGGAGCGGCTTTCCCGGGTGCGCTTGCCCGCTTGCGGCGAGCCGGGAACAATGCGGGTGCCCGCTTCGGGCAGCTCCGGGAGTCGCACCAGATGATCCATCCCTGCAAACGCGCGTCCGCCGCCCTCGCCCTGCTCATGCTCGCCGCGCCTGGATGGACGCAGGCGGTGGCGCAGGATGCGCCCATGCTCCGGCTGGACTGCGGCGGCATCGGGCTCGAGGAGTCCGAGCGCATGCGCTCCGAGATCGATGTGCACGCGCTGACCCTGCTGTTCTCCACGATCGAGGGCGGCTGGCTCACCGACGTCGAGACGCGGATCGAGGAGCCGCTCTCCGGCCAGCGCGTCGAGGCGTCCTGCGGGCCGATCGGTCAGGTCGACGTGCCTGCGCCGGGGCGCTACCGCATCTCCGTGTCCTACGCCGGCGAGCGCCAGGAGCACTGGGTGGATCTCGTGCCGCAGGGCGGCGCCCGCCTGTCGCTGCGCTGGCAGGAGTGAGCGGCCTGCGCCCGCGCCTTATGCGCGCGCGCCGAAGCCGTTAAACTCGCGCTCCCTGTCCAGTTTGAGCCGGAGCGATCCATGTCTGTCCAGCGCGTCCTCACCGGGATCACCACCTCGGGCACGCCCCACCTCGGCAACTACGC
>JAEUNQ010000058.1 GCA_016790365.1 Thauera sp.
AAAAACCACTATAATGCCGACCTTCGAGCGGAGAGGTGGCAGAGTGGTCGAATGTACCTGACTCGAAATCAGGCGTAGGTGCAAGCCTACCGTGGGTTCGAATCCCACCCTCTCCGCCAAATAAAACTTGAAGTTGTGGGAACAGTCGTTATAATCCCGCTCCTTCGCAGTGCAGCAAGAAGCGCCCGTAGCTCATCTGGATAGAGTACCTGGCTACGAACCAGGGGGTAGGAGGTTCGAATCCTTCCGGGCGCGCCAGACAAAGCCTTCCGATCTCGGGCTCTAAACGATTTCGGCAACGCGCCCGTAGCTCATCTGGATAGAGTACCTGGCTACGAACCAGGGGGTAGGAGGTTCGAATCCTTCCGGGCGCGCCAGATTCGAAAAACGCCGACTCCTCACCGGGTCGGCGTTTTTTTCGCCCATCCCGCGTTTTTTCGCCCGTCCCTCGTCGCATCGTGCCCCGCTCCGCCCTTGGGACGCGCTCCGCACACCGGGCGGACGCGCCCCGCGCACGAGTCAGGGGGCGCACACGGGCCCGCCCTGCCGCACCGGGTCGAGGAAACCGCAGACGAGCTCGATGACCGCCTCCGGGCGCTCGCGATGCGGCACGTGGAAGGTGTCCGGCAGGATGGCCACCTGCGCCGGGCCCGCGGAGAGCTCGCCGATCATCTCTGGATGCACGCGGGTGCCGTACTCGTCGTGCATGCCATGGATGGCCAGCACCGGGCAACGCACCTGCGGCAGCACCGACTTCAACGACCAGGCGGCGAAGCCCGGATGCAGCCAGCTCTCGGTCCACGCGTCGAGCACCCAGCGCGCCTTGTCGCCGTGATAGCGCGCCAGACGCTGCAGCTGCGACTCATCGACGAACTGCCCCTTGGCCTCGGCAATGCTGCTCAGGGTCAGGTCCTCGGGAAACACCTGCGCCGACTCGGTGATCAAGGCGTCGCAGGCGCCGGCAAACGCGGCCGCGCAATTCACCGCCATGCCGCCGCCCACGCTGTGGCCGAACACCACGAAACGCTCCAGGCCGAGCTGCTCGCGCAGCGCCGGGAAGTACACCCGCGCCTCCTCGGCGATGAAGTCGAGCTCGGGAAGCACCTCGCGCGCATCCGAGCGGCCGAAGCCAAGGCGGTCGTAGGCGATCACCCGGCGCCCGCTGGCCGCGCTCAGCTGCGCCGGGAAGTCGCGCCACAGCTCGACGCAGCCGAGCGAGTCGTGGAACAGCACGATCGGACTCGGCGGACGATGCGCGCCCACCCCCGGCGGACTCCACTCCCTGGCGAAGATGCGGCCCTGCGGATGATCCACCCACAGGTCGCGGGGCAGCATGTCGGAAGCTCGGGGTTGGCTCATCGGTTCTTCGTCTCCATGTATTTTCACGCCTGCTCGTTCGCGGCCCGGCGCATTCCGCCGGCATCGGCAACCATACGATTCCGTATTGAGCACGGCATGACATTCTTGCATCCTTTACGGATTGGTCAAGCCCGCGCGCAACATCCACCGGCAAGCTCGGTTAAGCTGATGCCCTCGCAGTCCACAGCCTTCCGCCTATGTCCGACCCCCATGCCCTTCTCGGCCTGCCAGCCGGCGCGAGCGCGCAGCAGATCAAGCGCGCCTTCCGCAAGCTCGCCATGCGATGGCATCCCGACCGCAACCCCGACCCCGCCGCCGCCGAGCAGTTCAGGCGGCTGCGCGATGCGCACGACCGCCTGCTCGCCACCCTGATCGGCGACGAGGGACCGGCCCCGCACGAGGACGAGGGCGCCGCAGCACCGCAGCGTGGCGAGGACCGCTGGCAGACGCTGGAGATCAGCATCGAGGAGAGCTTCTCCGGCGCGCTGCGCGCGGTCGAGGTCGAGCGCCGCAGCCCCTGTACGCGGTGCGGTGGCAGCGGCATCGAGAAGCTCAGCGTGAGCCGGCTGTGCACGCCCTGCCGCGGCTCGGGCCGTGTGCGCGGGCCCGCGGGCCTGGAGCGCTGTCCGGACTGCGAGGGTCGCGGCTACCGCAACACCGGCCCCTGCGGCGGCTGTGGCGGCAGCGGCGAGGAGCTGCAGACCCGGCACCTCGAGGTGCGCATCCCGCCCGGGGTGGTGGATGAGGACGAGCTGCGCCTCGCCGGCGAGGGCGAGCCGCATGCCGACCCGCGCCATCGTGCCGGCGACCTGCGCCTGCGCATCCGCCTCGCCAGCCACCCGCTGTTTCGCCGCGAGGGCCGCGACCTCGTGCTGCGCCGCCCGGTGAGCGCGCTGCGCCTGCTGATCGGCGGCACCCTGCGCGTGCCCCACCCCGAGGGCGTGCGCAGCCTCGAGCTCGAGCCCGGCCTCGCCCATCCGCGCAGCCTGCGCGTGCCCGGCGCGGGCTTCCCGGCGCATGGCCGGCGCGCGCGTGGCGACCTCGTCGTCGAGTTCGAGCCCGAGCTCCCGCACGCCCCCGAGCCCTCGCTGCACGGCCTCATCGACGAGCTCGACCGCGCGCTCGCCGCACGCGCCGAGCACCACTTCCCCGAGCTCGCGCGCTGGGAGTCGGTGTGGCTGGACGAGCGCTGAAGCCGCTCTCGCCCTACAATAAGCGTTTCCTGATAAACCCGCCCCGCCCGGGCACCCGAGGCTCTGCCCCATGCGTCGCCTGCTTCCCGTCCTCATCCTCGTGCTGGCCGCAGCCGGATTCCTCGCCCTGCGCGCCACCCGCCCCGCCCCGCCGGCGGTGGAGACGCGCGAGCGGGTGTGGCGGATCGAAGCCGAGCCGCTCGCCGCGATCGCGGTAAATCCCACGCTGGTGCTCTACGGCCGCATCGAGGCGCCCGACCGCGTGCGTGCCGCCGCGCCGGTCGGCGGCCGCGTGCTCGAGGTCGCGGTGCGCGACGGCGACCGCGTCGAGGCCGGCACGGTGCTCGCGCGCATGGATCCACGCGACCTGAAGCCGCGCATCGACCAGGCCGCCGCCGAGCTCGAGCGCGAGCGCATCCGCCACCGCCACGACCAGGAGGCGATCGCGCAGGAGCGCACCCTGCTCGAGCTCGCCGAGGCCAAGCTCGCCCGCTTCGAGCGCCTCAAGAACGCCCGCCTCGGCGCCGAGAGCGCCTTCGACCAGGCGCGCGAAGAGGTCGCCCGCGTACGCCTCTCGCTCACCCAGCGCCGCCAGGCGATCGCCGAGCATCCCGCCCGCCTCGCCCAGCTCCAGGCTCGGCTCGCGGAGGCCCGCCGCGACGCCGAGCGCGGCGAGGTCGTTGCGCCCTTCGCCGCGCGCATCGGCAAGGTCGAGGTTGCCGCCGGTGACCAGGTCCAGCCAGGGCAGGCGCTCCTGAACCTCTACCCTTCGGACGCGCTCTTCCTGCGCGCGCGCGTGCCGGCAATCTATGCCGAGGAGCTGCGCGCCGCCATCGGCCGCGGAGAGACCCTGCGCGCGCACGCCGAGTTCGGCACCAGCCGCCTAGCCGCGCGCCTGGAGCGTATCGGCGGCGAGGCCGACGCGCGCGGCGTGGACGTGCTGCTGCGCATGGACGACGCAGCAAAGCTCCCAGTGGGCGCCTTCCTCAGTGCGGTGCTGGAGCGCCCGCGGCTGGAGGCCGTGTTCGCCGTGCCGCCCTCGGCGCTGCACGGCGGTGACCGCATCTACCGTATCGAGGACGGCCGCCTGAAGGCGGTGCCGGTGCTGCGCGCCGGCGAACGCCGCGACGGCGAGCGCCTGGCGATGCTGGTGCGCGCCCGCGACGAGGCCGCGCCGCTGCGTGACGGCATGCTGGTCTCGCGCACCCACCTGCCGCACGCGATCGACGGCCTCGCTGTCGAGGTGGTCGGTGGCGGGGGGGCTGGAGGCGCAGCCGCCGGGGCGACGCGATGAGGCACGCCAGCCTGCTGGAGCGCCTGGCCGGCCACAAGGTCGCCGCCAACGTGCTGATGCTGCTCGCCTTCGTGCTCGGCACGATCGGCATCACACGCATGAACGTCCAGTTCTTCCCCACCTTCGAGCTCGACGTGATCTCGGTGCGGGTGGTGTGGACCGGCGCCTCGGCCGAGGACGTCGAGCTCGGCATCACCGCCCCGCTCGAGGAGCGCCTGAAGACCGTGGACGGGCTCAAGAAGATGAGCTCGACCTCGGCTCAGGGGGTCGCCAGCATCACGCTCGAGCTGCACGAGGACACCGACGCCCTGCTCGCGCTCGACCAGGTGCGCCAGCGCGTCGACGAGTTCCGCAACCTGCCGCGCGACGCCGAGACCCCGGAGGTCAGCCGGGTGTCGCGCTACGAGCCGATCGCGCGCCTGCTCGTGCGCGGCGGCAGCGTCGAGGAGCTGCGCCCCTGGGTGCGCCGCTTCGAGAGCGAGCTGCTCGCCGCCGGAATCGACCGCATCACCCTCACCGGCCTGCCCGAGGAGCGCATCGCGGTCGAGATTCCTGCCGCGGCGCTGGAGACGCTCGGGCTGTCGCTGGTGCAGGTGGGCGAACGCGTCGGCCAGCTCGCGCGCGACTTTCCCGCCGGCATCGCCGGCGAGGCCGACGGCGCGCGCGAGATCCGCGGCCTCGAGCAGCGCCGCAGCGCCGACGCCTTCGCGCCGCTTCCGGTGGTGAGCGACGCGCTCGGCGTGGTCCGCCTCGGCGAGATCGCCCGCCTCACCCGCGAGCCGCGCAACAACGAGCTCGCGCTGTTCGAACGCGGCGACGCCGTCGTCGAGTTGCAGCTGCAGCGCAGCGAGAGCGGCCACTCGCTGCAGGCCGCCAGCGTGCTCGAGGACTGGCTGGAGAAGACCCGCCCGACGCTGCCGCCGAGCATCCGCCTCGAGGTTTTCGACGCGCAGTGGCAGCTCATCAGCGAGCGCATCGAGCTGCTGGTGAGCAACGGCCTCTCCGGCCTGCTGCTGGTGGTCGCGGTGCTGTACTTCTTCCTGCCCGGGCGGGTGGCATTCTGGGTGATGGTCGGCGTGCCCACCGCCTTCCTCGCCACCCTGGCGCTGATGTACTTGCTCGGCGGCACGATCAACATGATGAGCCTGTTCGCGCTGATCATGGCGCTGGGGATCATCGTCGACGACGCCATCGTGGTCAGTGAGGATGCCGACACCCACCGCCACCTGGGCGAAGGCCCGGCACAGGCCGCGCTCGGCGGCGCGCGCCGGATGCTGTGGCCGGTGGTCGCCTCCTCGCTCACCACGGTGGCGGCGTTCCTGCCGCTGATGATGGTCGGCGGCATCATCGGCAACATCCTCGGCGACATCCCCTTCGTGATGGTGGCGGTGATCTGTGCCTCGCTGCTCGAGTGCTTCCTGATCCTGCCTGCCCACCTGCGCGGCGCGCTCGCCGGTGCCGCTGCGCTCGAGCACTCGGCGCTGCGCACCCGCATCGACGCGGGCTTCGCGCGCTTTCGCGATGGCCCCTTCCGCCGCCTGGTGGAGCGCGCACTCGCCTGGCGCGGAGCCACGGTGGCCTTCACCTTCGGCCTGATGGTGCTCGCGGTCGGCCTGATCGCAGGCGGGCGCATCGGCTTCGTGTTCTTCCCCACCCCCGAGGGCCAGGTGATCTACGCCAACGCAACCTTCGTCGCCGGCACGCCGCGCGCGCAAACCGAGGCCTTCCTCGGCGAGCTCGAGCGCGCCCTGTTCGCCGCCGAGGAGGAGCTCGGCGGCGGCCTGGTGCAGACCGCGGTGGCGCGCCTGGGCGGCACGATCAGCAGCGGCAGCGGCGGCAGCGCGCGCGGTGACCAGCTCGCCGGCATCATGGTCGAGCTCGTCCCGCCCGACACCCGCGAGGTGCGCAACGAGCGCTTCCTCGCGGTGTGGCGCGAGAAGTTGCCGGCGGTGGCGGGACTGGAGCTGCTCACCTTCACCGCGCGCCAGTCGGGGCCGCCGGGGCGCGACATCAACATCCGCCTCACCGGCGACGACGCCGACGCGCTCAAGGCCGCCGCGCTCGAGCTCGCCGAGACCCTGAAGAGCATCCCCGGCGTCAGCGAACCCGAGGACGACATGCCCTACGGTCGCGAACAGCTGGTGTATCGCCTGACCCCGGCCGGCGAGGCGCTCGGGCTCACCACCGAGAGCCTGGGCCGCCAGCTGCGCGCCGCCTTCGACGGCGCGCTCGCCCAGCTGGTGCAGGTCGGTCGCGACGAGCTCGAGGTACGGGTGATGCTGCCACGCGAGGAGCGCAGCCGGCTCGACGTCTTCGAGCGCATCAACGTGAGCCTGCCGGACGGCCGCTTCGTGCCGCTCGCCAGCGTGGCGAGCTGGGAGTCGCGGCGCGGCTTCGAGGCCTTGCGCCACGCCCAGGGCCGGCTCGCGGTCGAGGTCTCGGCCGCGGTGGATTCCCACGTCAGCAACGCCAACGTGGTGCAGGCCGAGCTCGAGCGCGACACCCTGCCCCGGCTCGCGCACAAGTACGGCTTCGAGTTCAGCTTCGAGGGGCGCTCGGCCGACCAGCGCGAGACCCTGGCCGACATGAAGTCCGGGCTCGTGCTCGGCCTCGGCCTGATCTACCTGGTGCTGGTGTGGTCGTTCTCGTCGTGGAGCTGGCCGCTGGTCGTGATGTCGGCGATCCCGCTCGGGCTCGCCGGCGCGATCTTCGGCCACTGGCTGCTCGGCATCGACCTCACCATCCTGTCGATGTTCGGCCTCTTCGGCCTCGCCGGCATCGTGGTGAACAACTCGATCATCCTGGTGAGCCTGTTCAAGGAGCTCCAGCACAAGGGCGCCGGCCTGCAGGAGGCCCTGGTCGGCGCCTCCTGCGGCCGCCTTCGCGCGGTGCTGCTGACCTCGCTGACCACGGTCGGCGGCCTCACCCCGCTGCTCTTCGAGCGCTCGCTACAGGCCCAGTTCCTGATCCCGATGGCCGCCTCGATCGCCTTCGGCCTGGGCTTCTCGGTGCTGCTGGTGCTGTTCTTCGTCCCCGCCCTGCTCTCGCTGCTGGAGAGCCTGCGCGCCTGGACGGCGGGCACGCCGCGGGAGAGCGCGGCGGGCTGAGGCAGGAGGCGCAAGCGGCGCACAGCGCGGCCGCGCGAGCGGCCCGCAGCGGCGCGCGGACGCACCGCTCAGAGCGGCGCTTCGATGCGCTCGACGCCGCCCATGTAGGGCACCAGCGCCTTCGGGATCACGATCGAGCCGTCGGCCTGCTGGTGGTTCTCCAGCACCGCGACCAAGGTGCGGCCCACGGCGAGGCCAGAGCCGTTGAGCGTGTGCACGAGCTCGTTCTTGCCCTGCGCGTTCTTGAAGCGGGCCTGCATGCGGCGCGCCTGGAAGGACTCGCAGTTAGAGCAGCTGGAGATCTCGCGGTAGGTGTTCTGCGCCGGCAGCCAGACCTCGAGGTCGTAGGTCTTCGCCGCCGAGAAGCCCATGTCGCCGGTGCACAGCGTGATCACCCGGTAGGGCAGCTCGAGCTTCTGCAGGATGGCCTCGGCGTGGCCCACCATCTGCTCCAGCGCCTCTTTGCTGTTCGCCGGCTCGACGATCTGCACCATCTCGACCTTGTCGAACTGGTGCTGGCGGATCATGCCGCGCACGTCGCGCCCGCCGCTGCCCGCCTCGGAGCGGAAGCAGGGGCTGTGCGCGGTGAGGCGGATCGGCAAGGCCTCGAGCGCGAGCACCTCCTCGCGCACGCTGTTGGTGAGGGTGATCTCGGCGGTCGGGATCAGGTATTGCTCGAGCCCCTCCTCGTCGCCGCCGCGCAGCACCCAGAACAGGTCTTCCTTGAACTTGGGCAGCTGGCCGGTGCCGTAGAGCGCCGAGCCATTGACGATGTAGGGCGTGTAGCACTCGGTGTAGCCGTGCTCGCGGGTGTGGGTGTCGAGCATGAACTGGGCGAGCGCACGGTGCAGGCGGGCCACCGGGCCGCGCAGGAAGGCGAAGCGCGAGCCCGACAGGCGGGCCCCGGTCTCGAAGTCGAGGCCGAGCGGCGCGCCGAGGTCCACGTGGTCGCGCACCTCGAAGTCGTAGGCCCGCGGCGTGCCCCAGCGCCGCACCTCGACGTTGCCGCTCTCGTCCGCACCGGCCGGGACGTCGTCCTGCGGCAGGTTGGGGAGCGTGGCGAGGAAGGCGTTCATGCGCTCGAGCAGCGTCGGCAGAGCCTGCTCGCAGGCCTTGAGCTCGTCGCCGAGCTGGGCAACCTCGGCCATCACCGCCGAAGCATCCTCGCCCTTGCCCTTGAGCATGCCGATCTGCTTGGATAGCGCATTACGGCGGGCCTGCAGCTCCTGGGTACGGGTCTGCAACTGCTTGCGCTCGTCCTCGAGGGCCTGGAAGGCCACGGTGTCGAGTTGCAGCCCGCGGGTGGCGAGGCGTGCGGCGACATGATCGAGTTGGGTACGGAGAAGCTGGATATCGAGCATCGGAAACCTTCCTGAAAAACCATCGGCAAAAATTGATGCGGATTCTCGGAAAACCGTCGCAGGCGACTGAATCCACGGCGCTGTTGCACCGCGCGACCGCGCGCATCGCAAAATCGGCTTTCTTAATCAATGACTTGTTCTGCGTTTCGAATTTCTATCGAACTTGTAAAACCGGACTGGTCCACTATCCTTGAATTGACAACGAGGCCGCATCAGACGGCCCGGACCTGGAGGAAACGGCATGCTATCCATTCGCGACTGCCTGGACTACTGCGATCTCACCGACGAGGAGGTGTTGTTGATTGCCGAGCACGAGGACATCCCGGACGCCGCCGCCGCGCAGCTGTGCTGCGGGCTGGTACAGACGCCCGAGGGGGTCATGGCGCTCACTCACTACATGCTCGATCTCATCGAGCGTGCCAACGCCTGCGGAGACGTGCGCAAGGCCAAGCTGGCAGCTTCGGTCTGCGAGCGATTCATGAGGGATCATCCCCTGCCGCACTGATTCTCTCCTCGCCCGGCATATCTTTCCTCGCCGGGACTTCGCGCGAGGCCTGCCCCCCTGTGGGGGGGCGCCTCGCGTATTGTTTTCCGCCCTCCGTCGCCTTGCGGTCGAGTTCGCGCAGCCAGGCGAGCTTCTGGCCGATCTTGCCCTCGAGCCCGCGCGGCGTGGGCTGGTACCAGCCGGGCGGCTGCATGCCCTCGGGGAGGTAGTTCTCGCCCGCGGCATAGGCCTCGGGCTCGTCGTGCGCGTAGCGATAGGCCTTGCCGTAGTCGAGCACCTTCATCAGCTTGGTGGGCGCGTTGCGCAGGTGCAGCGGCACCGGGCGCGAGCCGTCGCGGGCGACGAAGGCGCGCGCGGCGTTGTAGGCCTTGTAGGCGGCATTGGACTTTGCCGCGCAGGCCATGAAGATCGTCGCCTGGGCGAGCGCGAGTTCGCCCTCGGGCGAGCCCAGGCGCTCGTAGGTGTGGCAGGCGTTGAGCGCGATCTCGAGCGCGCGGGGATCGGCCAGGCCGATGTCCTCCACGGCCATGCGGATCAGGCGCCGGCCGAGGTAGAGCGGATCGGCGCCGCCGTCGAGCATGCGGCACAGCCAGTACAGCGAGGCGTCGGGGTCCGAGCCGCGCACCGACTTGTGCAGCGCGGAAATCTGGTCGTAGAAGGCCTCGCCGCCCTTGTCGAAGCGACGCAGGTTGCGCGACAGGGCCTGGTCGACGAAGGCGGCGCTCACCGGATCGACCTTGGCGGTCTCGGCCGCCACCTGCACCTGCTCGATCAGGTTCATCAGCCGGCGCGCGTCGCCGTCGGCAAAGCCGACCAGCCGTTCGCGCGCGTCCTCGTCGACACCGAGCGTCGGGCAGGCGATCGCGTGCGCGCGCTCGAACAGGCGCAGCATGGCGTCGTGGTCGAGCGACTCCAGCACATACACCGCGGCGCGCGACAGCAGCGCCGAGTTGACCTCGAACGAGGGGTTCTCGGTGGTGGCGCCGATGAAGGTGACGAGGCCCTGCTCGACGTAGGGGAGGAAAGCGTCCTGCTGCGCCTTGTTGAAGCGGTGCACCTCGTCGACGAAAAGGATGGTGTGGCGACCGCGCGCCTTGGCGGCCTGGGCCTGCTGGATCGCCTCGCGGATCTCCTTGACCCCGGAGAACACCGCGGACAGCGCGACGAACTCGGCATCGAAGCCGCGCGCCATCAGCCGCGCCAGCGTGGTCTTGCCCACGCCAGGCGGCCCCCACAGGATCATCGAGTGCGGCCGGCGCGACTCGAACGCCAGGCGCAGCGGCTTGCCCGGCCCGAGCAGGTGGGCCTGGCCGGCGACCTCGTCGAGGGTCTGCGGCCGCATGCGCTCGGCGAGCGGGACCTGCGGCGGCTCGAGGGCGTCGAACAGGTCGGTCATGCGATACGCTCTTGCGGACGGCTCATGGACGCGGCGATGGGGAGCGGGACTTCGGGCGCGCTCAGCGTGCGCCGGGCAGCTCGCCGATCACGTCGGCGCCCGCGGGCGGCTCGAAGCGGAAGCGGTCCTCGGCGAGCGCGGGGTTGGCGCGCAGGCGGGTGAAGCGGATCACCGTGGTCTGGCCGAAGTGGTCGCGCATCTCCATGCGCCGCAG
>JAEUNQ010000030.1 GCA_016790365.1 Thauera sp.
CTTTCCGGACATCCACCACCGGCATTCACATTGATTGACCAGAACACCAATTTGGCGTCTCCAATATGTCATGCGAGGTGGCGGCTTCGCTCGGTTACTTGCCGTTCGGACCACGAAGTGCCCGATGGCTGGATTGGGTCGTTAGGGTGAATTGAGGATTCCGGCGAGCGGCCATCCCCTCCGCATGCAACCGAGCAGAATCGAAGGACGGAGCAGGCCGACCAAGAGCCGCTCCGCTCGAACGACGATTGCCGTTGCGCCAGCTAAGGGTGCCGACGAGTACGCTACGCCGCCACCCACGCAAATCGGGCGTCCATCGCACGAACCCACTCCTCCACCCGCAGCCCTGCGACACGTTCGAACTCGCGGGTGTCGTGCGTGACCAGGCTGGCGTCTTCGGCCCGCGCGTGGCAGGCGGTCCAGAGGGCTCGCGCCGATTGGCGAGCCGGCGGCTTTAAGGCGGGTGGCCTGTTTCGGGCTCCGAAACTCGCTCTCCGGGGCTGTTTTACTGCGCGCGGATGGCCACGAATACGAAGCACCAGGAGGCGTGGATGCATTTCAAGGTCTATTACGATGACGAGACGGCGCAGCGGCTGACGGCGGCACCCGAGGCCATGGCGGAGAAGTTTGCCGCCATCCCCGCGCTGACCGACGCGTTCTGCGCGCAGCCTCTCGACGCTGAACTCCGGCGGATGATCCTCCGCGTCGTCGGCGCGCAGGCAGCCGTCGCCCTTGCCGCCTGGCGCCGAGCGCGTGTGGGTGGCCGCGGCCGAGCATGCGGTGGGGCGGGTGAACGACGTGCCTGCGGATCGCGCGGAGGTGTCGAATGAGCCGGTTGTCGACCGAGTCGGTGGAGAAGGCCGTCGATGCCGTTCAGGCGATGGACCGCCCGCAGAAAGAGCGTCTCGCCGACGAGATCTTCCGCACGCAGCCGAGCATGCTGGGCTCGATCCTGGTGCTGCCCCGGCTCGGGGTGCCGATAGAGAAGGTCGAGTTCGCCGTCGGGGTGCTGCTGGTCTGCTTCCAGGTGATGAAGGAGTCCGGGCTGGCCTGGCCGGTCATCACGGAGGACGAGCAGGAGCGCCAGCTCGCGCGCTTCGTGGCGGCGACGCGCCTTGGCGAGGACATCGCCCCCTCGCTGCGCAGTCGCGCGCTTCGGCGCTACATCTCCGCGCACCCCGAGAAGTCGCTCGCCGCCTACGTGGCGAGCGATACGTCGAAGTGGCTGGGCGAGATCGCGGCCGATGAGTCCGACAAGTACGCGATGCTGGCGGTGTGGAACCTGGTGAACTGCATCGCCTTCGCCGAGCTGCCGCGGTCGAAGCGCACGAAGCCCACGTAGGCACGTCGGAGTGGCCGCTTTCGCGCCTGCCGGCGCTCCTACAGCAACCGCCGCGCTTCCGGAAAGCTCATGTAGGAGCGGCGGCAGCCGCGAATTCGGCCGCTCTTCGATCGACGTGGCCGGCGCAGGGCAGCGCCGCATTCGCGCCTGCCGGCGCTCCTACATGAACCGGCGCGCTTCCGGAGGGCATGTGGAGCGGCGGCAGCCGCGAACCCGTTCGCCCTCGCGAAACCGGCGATAATGCCGCCCGACGCGTGTTCACGCCCTTTCAGGATTCCTCCCTCCTCATGGAAATCAAGGTCAACTTCCTCGACAAGCTTCGCCTCGAAGCCCGGTTCGACGACTTCACGGTGATCGCCGACCAGCCGATCCGCTACAAGGGCGACGGCTCGGCGCCGGGGCCGTTCGACTACTTCCTGGCCTCGTCGGCCTTGTGCGCGGCCTACTTCGTGAAGCTGTACTGCGAGACGCGCAACCTCCCGACCGAGAACATCCGCCTGTCGCAGAACAACATCGTCGACCCGGAGAACCGCTACAAGCAGATCTTCAAGATCCAGGTCGAGCTGCCGGAGGACATCTCCGCCAAGGATCGCCAGGGCATCCTGCGCTCGATCGAGCGCTGCACGGTCAAGAAGGTCGTGCAGACCGGCCCCGAGTTCATCATCGAGGAGGTGGGGAGTCTCGATGCCGACGCCCAGGCCCTGCTGGCGCTGGACCCGGACACCGGCACGCGCACCTATATCGCCGGCAAGGACCTGCCGCTCGAGCAGACCATCGCCAACATGTCGCGGTTTCTGGCCGACCTGGGGATCAAGATCGAGATCGCCTCGTGGCGCAACCTGGTGCCCAACGTGTGGTCGCTGCACATCCGCGATGCGCACTCGCCGATGTGCTTCACCAACGGCAAGGGCGCGAGCAAGGAGAGCGCGCTGGCCTCGGCCCTGGGCGAGTACATCGAGCGCCTCAACTGCAATCACTTCTACAACGACCAGTTCTGGGGCGAGGACATCGGCGACGCCCCCTTCGTGCATTACCCGAACGAGCGCTGGTTCAAGCCCGGCCGCAAGGATGCGCTGCCGGCCGGGCTGCTCGACGACTACTGCCTGGCGATCTACGACCCCGAGGGCGAACTGCGCGCCTCGCATCTCTACGACACCAACTCCGGCAACGTGGCGCGCGGCATCTGCGCGCTGCCCTACGTGCGCCAGTCCGACGGCGAGGTGGTGTATTTCCCCACCAACCTCATCGACAACCTCTACCTCAGCAACGGCATGAGCGCCGGCAACACGCTGCCCGAGGCGCAGGTGCAGTGCCTGTCCGAGATCTTCGAGCGCGCGGTGAAGCGCGAGATCCTCGAAGGCGAGCTCGCCCTGCCCGACGTGCCGCCGGAGGTGCTGGCGAAGTATCCCGCCATCGTGGCTGGCATCGAAGGGCTGGAGGCGCAGGGCTTCCCGGTGCTGGTGAAGGACGCGTCGCTGGGCGGCAAGTACCCGGTGATGTGCGTGACCCTGATGAACCCGCGCACCGGCGGCGTGTTCGCCTCCTTCGGGGCGCACCCGAGCCTGGAGGTGGCGCTGGAGCGCAGCCTCACCGAGCTGCTGCAGGGGCGCAGCTTCGAAGGCCTCAACGACCTGCCCGCGCCGACCTTCGAGAGCAACGCGGTGACCGAGCCGAACAACTTCGTCGAGCACTTCATCGACTCCAGCGGCGTGGTGTCGTGGCGCTTCTTCAGTGCCCGGGCGG
>JAEUNQ010000051.1 GCA_016790365.1 Thauera sp.
GCATGACGCGGCGGCGGACGCGCACGCTCGAGCGCCTCGGCACGTGCGCGCTGCCAGGCCTCGCGCGCCTCGGACGGCGTGCGCGGCAGGTCGCGCAGCGCACGCTCGGCGAGCGCGATGTCGCGCGCCGGCGCATCGCCCAGGCGCATGCGGTTGAGCTCCTCGATCATGCGCCGGCGCTCGTCCTCGAGCGAGGCCGGCAGCGCGGCGATCTTGTCGGCGTAGTCCTGCGCGCGCGCGGTGTAGAGGTCGCGCACCGCACGCTCGGAGGGGGCTTCGAAGAGCGCGTCCTCGCGCGCGCTGATCTGCTGCAGCACGGTGCCGTACACCGCCTGCGGGATCGGGATGCCGGTGAGCTTGTAGGAAAGGATCACCACCGGCACCAGGTAGGCGATGATCAGGATCACGTACTGCGCCACCTGGGTCCAGGTGACCGCGCGCATGCCGCCGAGGAAGGAGCACACCAGGATGCCGGCCAGCCCGATGAAGAGCCCGATCTCGAACTCGACGCTGACGAAGCGGCTGGTCACCAGGCCCACGCCGTAGATCTGCGCGACCAGGTAGACGAAGCTCGCCAGCACCGCCGCGGCGAGCCCGACCAGGCGCGCGACGTTGCCCTGGTAGCGCGCGCCGAGGAAGTCGGGGATGGTGTATTGGCCGAACTTGCGCAGGTAAGGCGCGAGCAGCAGCGCCACCAGCACGAAGCCGCCGGTCCATCCGGTCACGAAGGCCAGACCCTCGAAGCCGCTGAAGTACAGGGTGCCGGCCAGCCCGATGAAGGACGCCGCGCTCATCCAGTCCGCGGCGGTGGCCATGCCGTTGAACATCGCCGGCACGCGGCGCCCGGCGACGTAGTACTCGGAGACGTCGGACGTGCGCGAGAGCACGCCGATGGTGGCGTAGATCGCGATCGTGACGAACAGGAAGACGTGGCCGATGAGCTGCTGCGGCAGGCCCATGCTCTCGCCGATCGCCAGCAGCACGACGAAGACCGCGAAGCCGAGGGTGTAGATCCCGTAGTAGCGCCGCAGCTGGCGCGCGAAGCCGAGGTTGCGCCTCAAGGGGAACGCTCTCCGCTCGGCCCGCGCACCCGGGTCATCAGTACTTGATCCGCGCGTAGTAGGTCTTCTCGGCGGCCTCGCGCGCATCGCGCAGGGTGCGGACGCCCTTCTCCGCGAGCAAGGGGATCAGCTTGAGGAAGACCTCGGCGGTGACGATCGCGTCGCCAAGCGCGGTGTGGCGGCCGACGATGGTCAGGCCGAGTCGCTCGGCGATCGCCTCCAGGCGGTGCGATTCCTGGTTGGGATGCACCACCGCCGACAGCAGCAGCGTGTCGATCACCGGGTGGTCGAAGCGCAACCCGGTCTGCTCCTCCTTGAGTTGCAGGAAGCGCATGTCGAACGCCGCGTTGTGCGCGATCAGCACGGTGTCCGCCGAGAATGCGTGGAAGGCGGGCAGCACCCTGTCGATGGTGGGCTGGCCGCGCAGCATCTCCGAGGTGATGCCGTGGATCTTGGCCGACTCGGGCGCGAGCGGACGCTCCGGATCCACCAGCTGCTCGAAGGACTCGGCGCGCAGCAGCTTGCCGTTGAGGATGCGGGTGGCGCCGATCTGGATGATCTCGTCGCCCTGCGAGGGATTCAGGCCGGTGGTCTCGGTATCGAACACCGTGTAGCTGAGCTCGGAGAGCAGGCGGTCATCGAGCTCGTGCGACTTCTCCGACCAGGCGAAGAGGTCGAAGTCGTAGTACTCGGGCCGGCTCTCGCCGCGCAGGTAGGTCTCGGCCTCGGCCTGCTCCTGCGGCGTCGCCGCCGGCAGCAGGATGCGGAAGAAGGCACGGTGGCGCACCTTCTCGCGCTCGAGCCACATCTCGCCATCATGACGGTCGATCACGTCGCGCACGGTGAGCGGGCTACTCTCGTCCTCGATCTTCATCGGTTCGAGTTCCCAGCTCATCACCGTCTCGGTGCTCATCGCCTGGCCCGACCAGATCAGGTCGAGGTGGACCAGGCGGCCGGCGGCAGTCAGGCGGAAACGCACCTCGCGCACCTCGAACTCGTCCGAAAGCCGGCTGGCGAGGTAGGTGATCGCCTGGATCAGCGAGAAGCTGTCGACCTTCATCCAAAGGGATTCATCCACCTCCTCGAGCTTGGTGGGCAGGCCGATGCGGGCCTCGATGCGGCGCTGCGCCGCGGCGACCAGGTCGGCGCCGAGCATCTCCTCGAGCGGCCAGCGCGCCTTCAGCGAATCGGCAAATTCGTTTGCGGTCTGGTCGAGGCGCTGGCTCATCGACTGCACCTCGTCGCGCACCACCTTGCGGAAGCGAGTGCGCATCTCTTCGGGGAGATCCTCGAACTCGAGCATGTCGGCAGCTGCGCGCACGTTGGCGAGCGAGGCGCGGCTGCCCTCGGTGAGGTTGTGCAACATCTGGTCGCGGCGCGACTCGGTCTCGAAGTTGCGCGTGATGTTGTCGAGCATGAGGATGAAGCCGGTGAGCGTGCGCTCGGACGCGGGCGCTGCCGCGGCGGTCTCCGCCGCTGCAGGCGTCATCTCACCCGCCGGGCCGACCGCGTCCGTCGCGCCCTGCGGCGCGGCGTCCTCCCCGCCCACGGCCTCGCCCACGACCTCGCTCTCCGCCGCGGCCGCAAGCGCCGGAGCCGCCAGCGACAGCACCGGCGCCATCTGGACGCGCAGCAACTGGCCGGCACGAGTGGTGGTGACGAAATTGGCCTGCGCCTGGGTTGCGCCGCGGCGCAGGCGTTGCTGGATGGTGTCGAGCGCGTGCGCGATCAGGTTGCGCTCGAAGACCCCGTAGATCGAGCGCCCTAAGCCGATCAGCTCACCGCCTCCAGCCACGCCGGGCGCATCGGAGAGCGCACGGAACTGCGCGCGCGCACGGTTGTTGTAGAGCAGCACGCGACCGTCGAGGTTGCACACCACCACGCTCTGCGTGAGCTCGGACATCAGCGCGGCGAGGCGGTCCTTCTCGAGCTCCACCGAGGCCTTGGCGCGCCCGATC
>JAEUNQ010000068.1 GCA_016790365.1 Thauera sp.
GAGGAAGGCGGCTCGCTGACCATCATCGCCACCACGCTGGTCGACACCGGCAGCCGCATGGACGACGTGATCTACGAGGAATTCAAGGGCACCGGCAACATGGAGCTCCACCTCGACCGCCGCATGGCGGAGAAGCGCGTCTATCCGGCGATCAACGTCAACCGCTCCGGCACCCGCCGCGAAGAGCTCCTGCTCAAGGCCGACGTGCTGCAGAAGGTGTGGATCCTGCGCAAACTGCTGTACGGCATGGACGACATCGACGCGATGGAATTCCTGCTCGACAAGGTCAAGGCCACCAAGAGCAACGCCGAGTTCTTCGACGCGATGCGCACGGGCCGCGGCTGATCCCGCGCCCGACAGCAAAACGCCACCTGCAAGGTGGCGTTTTTTCTTGTGCGGCCCCGGCGCGCCAGGCGCGGCCGGTGCCTGCGCTTACTTGTAGTCGTAGAAGCCCTTGCCGCTCTTGCGGCCGAGGTAGCCGGCCTCGATCATCTCGACGAGCAGCGGCGCAGGACGATACTTCGGATCCTTGGTGCCCTCGTAGAGGACCTGCATCACCGCCAGCTCGACGTCCAGGCCGATCAGGTCGCAGAGCGCGAGCGGGCCGATCGGATGGTTGCAGCCGAGCTTCATCGCCTCGTCGATCTCGGCCGCGGTCGCCAGCCCCTCGCCGAGCGCGAACACCGCTTCGTTGATCATCGGGCACAGCATGCGGTTGACCACGAAGCCCGGGCTGTTCTTGACCTTGATCGGCGTCTTGCCGATCGACTTCGCCAGCGCCTCGACCTCGCCATAGGTCGCCGCAGAGGTCTGCAGGCCGTTGATCAGCTCGACCAGGGCCATCAGCGGTACCGGGTTGAAGAAGTGCATGCCGATCACCTGGCCCGGTCGCTGCGTGCCAGCGGCGAGACGGGTGATGGAGATCGACGAGGTGTTGCTGGCGAGGATCGCTTCCGGCTTCACGAGGCGGTCGAGGTCGGCGAAGATGCGCAGCTTGAGATCGACGTTCTCGGTCGCCGCCTCGATCACCAGGTCGCAGTCGCCGAGCGCGTCGAGCGAGGTCACCGTGGTGATGCAGGCCATCGCCGCCGCCTTCTGCTCCACGCTCATCTTGTCCTTCTTGATCAGGCGGTCGAGGCTGGCCGAGATGGTCGCGAGCCCGCGCTGCACCTGCGCCTCGCCGACGTCCATCATCACCACCTCGCGGCCCGCGACCGCGAACACCTGGGTGATGCCGTTCCCCATCGTGCCCGCACCCACCACACCGATCTTGCCGATAGTCATCGCCTTGGTTCTCCAAACAGGATTTTGATCGACGCAGCCGGCGGACGACGGCCTCCATACCGCTGCGTATGCGCGGCGACTTTAGCGGATTCCGCGAGCGGGTGCCAGCGCGGAGCGACCGCGAGGGAGGGCTGCGGAAGGGCAAATTTCACGCATTTTTCTCGATGTTCATAGACAAGATTGGACTCGATGATCAAGACTGAATTTTCATCATTTCTCGATATTTTCCTTGTGAGCCTTCGGAGCAGCGGCTACATTACGCAGGCCGCCAATCCCCACCCTTTCTTGCCACACTCATGTTCCACACCTCGCCGCCCTACGCCATCCGCCAAGAAAACGAGGTCGCCGAACCGAAGACGCTGGTCGAGGCAGCCTACCGCAGCCTGCGCCGCAACATCATCGAAGGCCGGCTTTCGCCGGGCGAGAAGCTGCGCATCGAGCACATCAAGAACGACTACGGCGTCGGTGGCGCGACGCTACGCGAGGCGCTCTCGCTGCTCACCTCCGATGCGCTGGTGGTTTCGCAGGGTCAGCGCGGCTTCCGCGTGGCACCGGTCTCGCTCGAGGATCTCGCCGACATCACCGAGACGCGGGTGATGCTCGAGTGCACCGCGCTTCGCCAGTCGATCGCGCTCGGCGACGAGGCCTGGGAGGCCGAACTCACCGCAGCCTTCCACCGCCTCACCCGCGCCGAAGAAAGGCTCGCCGAAGGCAACAATCGCGAGCAATGGGAAGAACGCAACCGCATCTTCCACGAGGTCCTGATCGCCGCCTGTCCGTCGCGCTGGATCAAGCACTTCCTTTCCATCCTCTATCACCAGGCCGAGCGCTACCGCCACCTCTCCCTGCGCCGCAGCGAAGGCACGCGCCGGCTCCACGACGAGCATGCAGCCCTGTTCGAGGCGGCGATGGCGCGCGACGCCGATACCGCCACCCACCTGCTCGGCGAACACATCCGCCTGACGCTGCAGTCGGTCAGCCTCGACAACGCCTCCACCGCCAGCCACTGAGCCTCCCCCGGGAGCCGCCGCCGCGCCGCGGCGAGCAGTCAAAAAAAGGCCCGCCGAAGCGGGCCAAACCCGAAATCGCCTCTGCGCGGACGCGCAGAAGGCAACCACGACGAACTGCTCGATTTCGGGGAGGGAGAGCCAGGAGCGCAGACGGAAGGGGCGCTCGAAGCGCCCTCTTCGCAATGCGCGGGCCGCGCGCCCGCCTGCGCTCGAGTCGTGTCAGCCGCCGAGCCCGACGGGCGCCGGAGCGGTATTGACGATCCGGGTGAACAGCGCCGCATACTTGCCCGCCGGTCCCTGCCAGGGGTTGTCGTTGGCAAGGAAGGCTGCGTCGATCTGCGCCCAGTCCTCCGCGCTCAGGTGCTTCCGGGCGAGCGGGAAGATCAGGTGCTCCTCGGTATTCATGTGCTGCCACTCGTGCTCGACGTAGGTCTTGAGCGCGGCCTGGAAGCCCGCCATGCCGGGCTCACCCTCGCGCCGGTAGGCCTCGAGCGCGGCGCGCAGCGTGGCGATGCGCGCATCGCCCTCGCGGTGCTCGGCCTCCAGGCGTTCGATGATGGGCAGCGCTTCCGCGCTGCGCTCGCGCAGGCGGGCGAAGAGGTAGGTATCCTCCTTCGGGTGGTGCACCTTCTCGGGGACCATCTCGATGTACTCGATCATCGACGCCATCAGCTCGAAATCGGGCTTGAGCCGCCCAGACTCGATCGAGGTGACGAGCGTGCGCAGTCCGCTCAGCATCGCAGCGAGGGCGCGATGCTCATCGTGGATGATGTCCAGCGACTTGTTGCTCATGTTTCGGTTCCTCCTTGGACTCAGACGCCGAGGTGCTTCTGGATCAGCTCAGGCTGGGCGCGGATCTCGTCGCTCGTGCCGTCGAACACCACCTGGCCCTTGACCAGGATCATCGCGCGGTCGCAGATGCTCGTGACCGCGCCGTGGTTCTTGTCGACGATCACGGTGGCGATGCCGGTCTTGCGGATCTCCTTGACGATCCGCCAGATCTCCATCGCGATCAGCGGTGCGAGACCTTCGGTGGCCTCGTCGAGGATCAGCAGATCGGGGTTGGTCATCAGCGCGCGGCCGATGGTGAGCATCTGCTGCTCGCCGCCCGACAACTGCCAGCCGCCGTTGTTGATCCGCTCGCCCAGGCGCGGGAAGGTCGCCATGACACGGTCGAAGGTCCACTCGCGGCGACCATCGATGCCGGCGCGCGCCGACATCAGCAGGTTCTCGCGCACGGTCAAGCTCTTGAAGATGCCGCGGCCCTCGGGCACGTAGGCGATGCCCTGCTGCGCGGTCTGGTAGGTGCGCGCCTTGGTGTAGTCGTCGCCACGCACCAGCACGCGACCGTGCCTGGGACGCACGATGCCGAGCATGCTCTTGATCAGCGTCGACTTGCCCATGCCGTTGCGGCCCATGAGGGCGATGCCCTCGCCTTCGCGGATGTTGAAGTCGATGCCGTGCAGGATGTGGCTGGCACCGTAGTAGGTGTGGATTTCCTTGCCTTCGAGAAGCATGTTAGACATGGAAGCTGTCCTCCGTACCCAGATAGGCCTGCTGGACGGCCACGCTGGCCTTGATCTGCGCGGGGGGCCCGCACTCCAGCAACTGGCCGTTGACCATCACCGTGATCATGTCGGCGACCGCGAACACGGCGTCCATGTCGTGCTCCACCAGCAGGATTCCGCGCGTCTGGCGCAGGCGCTTGAGCACCTCGACCATGCTCGCGGATTCCTCCGAACCCATGCCGGCGAGCGGCTCGTCGAGCAGCAGCACCTGCGCATCGGTGGCCAGCACCATGGCGATCTCGAGCTGGCGCTGTTCGCCGTGGCTCAGCACGCCCGAGACCCAGTCGACCCGCTTGCCCAGCCCGGCCTCCTCGATGCAGGCGCGCGCCTTCTCCAGCGCCCACTTCTGCTCCATGGCCTTGCTGAAGATGCTCCACGGCTGCTGGCGGCGCGACTGCGCGGCCAGGCGCACGTTCTCGAGCACGGAGAACTGCGGGAAGATGTTGGTGCGCTGATAGCTGCGCCCGATGCCGACCTGCGAGCGCTGCGCCGCGGTCAGGCCGGTGATGTCCTTGCCCATGAAGTGGATCCTGCCCTCGGACGGCGGCAGGTCACCCGACAGCATGTTGATGCAGGTGGACTTGCCGGCGCCGTTGGGGCCGAGCAGCACATGGATCATCTGGCGCTCGAGCGTCACGCTGATGTCCTGGTTCGCCACCAGGCCGCCGAAGCGCCGGGTAAGCTTGTCGGCCTGGAGCAGGACTTCGTTCTTCGTCGTTGCGCTCATTTGGCGTCACCTCCCTGCAGGGCGCGCTTGATGCGGCCCGGAACACCGGCCAGGCCACCCGGCAGGAACAGCACGACGGCGACGATCACGCCCCCCATCAGCAGCTGCCAGTACTTGGTGATGTCGGCGAAGATCTCGCGCATCGCCTCGAAGGCGAAGGCGCCGGCGATCGCGCCAGTCAGGTTGCCCATGCCGCCGAGGATGACCATCAGCAGCACGTTGCCGGACTCGTGCCAGGACAGCAGCTCCGGCGTCACGAAGCCGAACAGCACGGCGTACAGGAAGCCCGCCAGCCCGCCGAGCGCGCCGGCCAGCGTGAACGCGCCGAGCTTGTAGCGGAAGGTGAAGTAGCCGAGCGACTGCATGCGGTGCTCGTTGCTCTTGATGCCGACCAGCACGCGGCCGAAGGGCGATTGCAGCACACGGGCGAGGAACAGATAGACCAGCACCAGCATCGCGAGGATGAAGTAGAACATGTGCACTTCATTGGTGAGGTCAAACGGCTCCCAGCCGAAGATGGAGGCCGAGGGCTTGTTGTTGAGGTACTTGCCGTCCGAGCCGCCGCCGAGCGGGGTGTCGTGGAAGATGAAGTAGGCCATCTGGGCGAAGGCCAGCGTCACCATGATGAAGTAGATGCCCTTGGTGCGAAGCACGAAGAGCCCGATCACGAAGGCGGCCAGCGCCGACAGCCCGATCGAGGCCGGCAGCACGTACCACAGGTTGGCGGCTTCGTACTCGGGGCTCAGGATCGCGACCGCGTAGGCGGCGATGCCGAAATAGGCCGCGTGGCCGAAGCTCACCAGGCCCGTGAAGCCCACCAGCAGGTCCAGGCTCATGGCGAAGATCGCCATCACCAGCACCTTGCCGACGATCTCGATGTAGAAGGACTCGCCCGACAACGGCACGCAGGCCACGATCGCGAGCGCGACCAGCTTGGGAATGAGAGAAGCTTGTGCGTTCATGGTCTCAGCCTTTCTTCAGGATGCCTTCGGGGCGCCACAGCAGGACCACCGCCATCACAACGTACACGACGATGCCGGAGAGCTCGGGGACCAGGACCTTGCCGAAGGTGTCGGCGAAACCGACGATCAGCGCGGCGACGAGCGCGCCCCACACCGAGCCGATGCCGCCGATGACCACGATCACGAAGGAGATGATCAGCACGTGGCTGCCCATGTTCGGGAACACCGAGGAGATCGGCGCGGCGAGCATGCCGGCGAGCGCGGCGAGCGCGACGCCGAGCGCGAACACGACGCGGTAGATCATGTTGATGTTGATGCCGAGCGATTCGACCATGCCGCGGTCGTCGTTGCCGGCGCGGATCATCATGCCCAGGCGGGTACGCTGGATCACGTAATAGAGCGCGACCGCGAGCACGATGCACACCACCGAGATGGCCAGCCGGTACACCGGGTAGCTCATGACCTCGGTGAGCTGGATCGAGGCGTCGAGGAAGGCCGGGATGGCGACGCCGTGCACGTCGTCGCCGACGAGCAGGCTACGCAACTGCTCGAAGATCAGGATGAGGCCGTAGGTCAGCAGCACCTGCTCGAGGTGGTCACGCTTGTAGAGATGGGAAAACAGCGCCCACTCCAGGAATGCGCCGAAGACCAGCGCGAGCGGAATGCCGAGCACGATCGCCATCACCAGGCTGCCGGTGGCGCTGGTAAGGACGAAGGCCAGGTAGGCGCCGATCATGTAGAAACTGCCGTGCGCCAGGTTGATGATCCCCATGATGCCGAACACCAGCGTCAGGCCGCTTGCCACCAGGAAAAGGAGCAAACCGTACTGCAGCGAGTTCAGCGTCTGGATCAGGAAGCTTGCGAAATCCATGACACTCCCCCTCCCGGCAGGCACGCGCCTGCCAGGATCGATTAGGGTTCAATAAGAAGCGGGATCCGGGAGCGACCCGCGCGAGCGTCCGCCGAGTCCCGTGGCCCGTTGGGCTATCCACGGAAACCATGGCGGACCCTGGCGGGCCGCTGGAGCGACCCGGCGGGTCGCCCAGACCGGTTACATCTTGCAGCCGCGGGCGGGATCCTCGAGGCCCTTGGAGACGACCTCGAGCATCACGTTCTGGTCGCCCCTGACCTCGCGCATGTAGATGTCCTGCACCGGGTTGTGCGCCTTCGACAGGGTGAAGGCCCCACGCGGGCTGTCGATCTTGGCGGACTCCATGCCCTTGATGACCTCCTCCTTCCTGGCGGGATCGCCACCTGCGGCCTTGAGCCCGGCCTCGTACATCTGCGCGGCGTCGTAACCCTGCACCGCATAGACGTCGGGCTGCATCTTGAAGCTCTGCGCGTACTTGGTGCGGAAGGCTGTGTCCTTGGCGCTGGCGAGGCCGTCGGCATAGTGCAGCGTGGTCATCAGGCCCTCGCCGGCCCCGCCCATCGCACCGAGGTTGCCGTCGGTGAGGAAGCCCGGGCCGTAGAGCGGGATGCTGTTCTTGAGGCCCGCCGCGGCATAGTCGCTGACGAACTTGGCGGCGCCGGCACCGGCGAAGAACACGAACACCGCGTCGGGCTTGAGCGAGGCGATCTCGGTCAGGAAGGGCTGGAACTCGACGTTGGGGAACGGCAGGGTCATTTCCTTGACGAGCTTGCCGCCGCCCTTCTCGAACGCCTCCTTGAAGCCGGCGACCGACTCTTCGCCGAAGGAGTACTTCCAGGTCACCGTGGCGACGTTCTTGATGCCCTTCTTCGCCAGCGCCTCACCCATCGCGTAGGAAGGCTGCCAGGCCGAGAAGGAGGAGCGGAACACGTAGGGCGAGCACAGCGGGCCGGTGAGATCGTTGGCGCCCGCGTTGGGGACGATCATCAGGGTCTTGGTGTCGCGGGCCACCTTGGCCATCGCCAGCGCGACGCCGGAGTGGACGGTGCCGACGAGCACGTCGACCTTGTCGCGCGACACCAGCTTCTTGGCGTTCTCGGTGGCCTTGGCGGGGTTCGACTCGTCATCGACCACGGCGTATTCCACCTCGCGGCCGCCCAGCTTGCCGCCGTTCTCCTCGACGTACTGCTTGAAGCCGTTGGTGATGGCGTTGCCGAGCGCGGCGTAGGTCCCGGTATAGGGCAGCATCAGGCCGACCTTGACCTTGTCTGCAGCGTTCGCGGCGCCGATGCCTGCGGCGGTCAGCGCGAAGGTCAGGGCGAGGTTGCCGGCGAGCTTGAAGGTGTTCTTCATGATGTCTCTTCCTTTCAGGTGGAGGGTGGGCGTGTGTCTTCTGGACGACACATCGCCTTGCTGCTGCAATCGGGCCCGTCGAGGCGCGTGCTGCGCCTCGACGGTCAGGGGAGCGCGGCCGCCTCATGGCGACCGCGGCACGACGAGGCGATGAACCTCAGATGAAGCGGGTGCTGACGCTGCCGAGCGACTGGATGCGCAGGTTCACGCTGTCGCCGGCCTGCACCGCAACCGCCTCGGTGACGCCGCCCGACAGGATCATCGTGCCGGCCGGGATCTCCTCGCCGCGCGCGCCGAGGTGGTTGGCCAGGGCCGCGATTGCCGCCGCCGGGTGGCCGAGCACCGCCGCGCCGGCACCGACCGCCACCGGCTCGCCGTTCTTCTCGAGCACCACGCCCAGGGTGCGCAGGTCCAGGCCGGCCACCGGCGCGGCCTGGCCGCCGAGCACGAAGCGGGTCGACGAGCAGTTGTCGGCGATCACGCTCTTGAGGTCGAACTTGAAGTCCTTGTAGCGCGAGTCGATGATCTCGATGCCGGGCATGACGAAGTCGGTGGCCGCGAGCACCGCCCCGATGTGGCAGCCGGGGCCCTTGAGCGCGCGCTTGGTCACGAACACGATCTCGGGCTCGACCTTCGGGTGGATCAGCTCGCTGGTCTTGATCTCGCCGCCGTCCGGCACGCTGAAGTAGTCGACGAGCCAGCCGAACACC
>JAEUNQ010000138.1 GCA_016790365.1 Thauera sp.
GCCGCCGACGTCGAGCGCACGATCGAGGACTTCGTACGCTGCGCCGAACTCGCCCGCGAAGGCGGCTACGACGGCGTCGAGATCATGGGCTCCGAGGGCTACCTGATCAACGAGTTCATCGTCGCCCATACCAACAAGCGCACGGACGCATGGGGCGGCGCCTTCGAGAACCGCATCCGCTTCGCCACCGAGATCGTGCGCCGCACGCGCGCGCGCCTCGGGCGCGAGTTCATCCTCATCTTCCGCCTGTCGCTGCTCGACCTGGTCGAGGACGGCTCCAACTTCGAGGAGGTGGTGCAGCTCGCGCAGGCGATCGAGGCCGCCGGCGCCACGCTGATCAACAGCGGCATCGGCTGGCACGAGGCGCGCATCCCCACCATCGCCACCTGCGTGCCGCGCGCCGGCTTCGCCTGGGTAACGCAGAAGCTCAAGGACCATGTCGGCATCCCGCTGATCGCCACCAACCGCATCAACACGCCCGAGGTTGCCGAGACCCTCCTCGCCGAGGGCAAGGCCGACATGGTGTCGATGGCACGCCCCTTCCTCGCCGACGCGGACTTCGTGAACAAGGCGGCGGCAGGCCGCGGCGCGGACATCAACACCTGCATCGCCTGCAACCAAGCCTGCCTCGACCACACCTTCAGCGGCAAGATCACCTCCTGCCTGGTGAACCCGCGTGCCTGCCACGAGACCGAGCTGGTGATCGAGCCGACCAGGGCCCCGCGCGACATCGCGGTGGTCGGCGCCGGCCCCGCGGGCCTCGCCTTCGCCACCACCGCCGCCGAGCGCGGCCACAAGGTCGTGCTGTTCGAGGCCGGCGCGCGCATCGGCGGCCAGTTCAACATCGCCATGCAGATCCCCGGCAAGGAGGAGTTCGCCGAGACCCTGCGCTACTTCGGCCGCCGCATCGAGCAGACCGGGGTGGTGCTGAAACTCGACACCCGCGTCTCCGTCGCCGAGCTCTCCGGAAAGTTCGACGAGGTCGTGCTCGCCACCGGCATCGTGCCGCGCGTGCCGGACATCGAGGGCGTCGGTCATCCCAAGGTGCTCGGCTACCTGGATGTGTTGAGGGAGAAGAAGCCCGTAGGCCGTCGCGTCGCCATCCTGGGTGCAGGCGGCATCGGCTTCGACGTCGCCGAATACCTCAGCCACGAGGGTAAGAGCCCCAGCCTGGAGCCGGCGAAATTCTATGCCGAATGGGGCATCGACGCCGACTACGCCCACCGTGGCGGCCTGACCAAGCCGCATCTGGAGACCGCTCCGCGCGAGATCGTGCTGCTGCAGCGCAAGGCGAGCAAGGTCGGAGAAGGCCTGGGCAAGACCACCGGCTGGATCCACCGCACCGCGCTGAAGAACCGCGGGGTGAAGATGATCGCGGGCGCCACCTACCACCGCATCGACGACGCCGGCCTGCATGTGACGATCGCGGGCAAGGACGAGGTGTTGGCGGTCGACAACGTGATCCTGTGCACCGGCCAGGAGCCGCAGCGCGAGCTGCAGGCCGCGCTCGTCGAGGCCGGCATGCGGGTGCATCTGATCGGCGGCGCGGACGTGGCCGCGGAGCTCGACGCCAAACGCGCGATCAAGCAGGGCATCGAGCTGGCCGCAAGCATCGAGAAGGCCGCCTCCACCCCTGCCCTGCTCGCCGGGCAGTTCCCGGCCTCCTCCGGCGGCGCCGGCATCCCCCTGCCCCAGTTCGACACCTTGCGCATCGGCGTCGACGGCCAGGTCGCGTTGGTGACGCTGAACCGCCCCGACAAGGCCAATGCGATGAACCTGCAGATGTGGCAGGACATCCGCGCCGCGATGCAGTGGGTGGATCGCACGCCCGCGGTACGCGTGGCGGTGCTGCACGGCGCCGGCGACAACTTCTGCGCCGGCATCGACCTGCAGATGATGATGAGCATCCTGCCCACGGTGAAGGACGCCTGCGAGGCACGCACGCGCGAGAACCTGCGCAACCTGATCCTCGACCTGCAGGACACGCTCACCAGCCTGGAGAGCTGCCGCAAGCCGGTGCTCGCCGCCATCCACGGCGCCTGCGTGGGCGGCGGGGTGGACCTGATCACCTGTGCCGACATGCGCTATTGCGCCGCGGATGCGAAGTTCTCGGTCAAGGAGATCGACCTCGGCATGGTCGCCGACGTCGGCAGCCTGCAGCGCCTGCCGAGGCTGATCGGCGACGGCATGGTGCGCGAGCTCGCCTACACCGGGCGCAGGGTCGATGGTGACGAGGCCGGCAGGATCGGCTTGGTCAATCGCGTCTTCGGTACCTCCGAAGCCTTGATGGAAGGCGTGATGCAGCTTGCCCACGCCATCGCCGCCAAATCGCCGCTGGCGATCCGCGGCACCAAGGACATGCTCAACCACGCCCGCGACCACAGCGTCGCCGACGGCCTCGACCGCGTCGCCACGTGGAACGCGGCAATGCTGCTGTCGGAGGATCTGCAAGCCGCGATCCGCGCCGGTTTGACCAAGCAACCGCCGAAGTTCCGCGACTGAACGGGAAAGCATTCGCGGCTTGCGCCGCTCCTACAAAGGCCACACCTTTCCGTAGGAGCGCCGCAAGGCGCGAAGCCTGCATCTCCACGATCGCCGACACACGTCGCCGCAGAACCGCCGCATTCGCGGCTTGCGCCGCTCCTACAAGGCCACGCCTTTCCGTAGGAGTGCCGCAAGGCGCGAAGCCCGCATCTCCACGATCGCCGACACACGTCGCCGCCGCACCGCCGCATTCGCGGCTTGCGCCGCTCCTGCAGGGCCACGCCTTTCCGTAGGAGCGCCGCAAGGCGCGAACGGCCGCCCCTCAGCTCTTCTTCACGAACTCCGACTTCAGCTTCATGGCGCCGATGCCGTCGATCTTGCAGTCGATGTCGTGGTCGCCCTCGACCAGGCGGATGTTCTTAACCTTGGTGCCGACCTTGACGACCAGGGACGAGCCCTTGACCTTGAGGTCCTTGATCACGGTGACGCTGTCGCCGTCCTGCAGCACGTTTCCATTGGCGTCCTTCCACACCTTGTGCGCCTCGGCCGTCTCCGCTGCGGCTTGCTTCGGCCATTCGTGGGCGCATTCGGGGCAGACGAAGTTGTCGCCGTCCTCGTAGGTGTATTCGGAGTTGCAGGCGGGACACCTGGGCAGGCTGCTCATTTCGTTTCCTGGTGGTCTGGAGCGCAGGCGGCGCGAACGCCGCCCGGGGGAATCACTCGATCGTGATCTTCATCGCCGGCGGACGGATGCCGCGGCGCTTGCGCTCGGCCTGGATCAGTTCGGCGATGTCGGTGTTGTTGTTCTGCAGCGCCCAGGCGTCCGCCGAGAAGCCGGCGTCGTTGAGCGCGTTGAGATCGGTCTGCGGCAGCGCCAGCAGGCGGCGCACCACGTCGATGTGGCCGTTGCGCGCGGCGAGCATCAGCGGTGTGGCCTTGTTGGGTGCGGGCGCGTTGACGTCGGCGCCAGCGCCGAGCAGGTCGCCGATCAGCTTGTCGCGGCCCTCGAAGGCGGCATAGTGCAGTGGCGCCCAGCCATCGTGGGCGACCTTGGCGCCGGCCTTGATGAGCGCACGCGCAGCCTCCTCGTGGCCACGCAGCACGGCCAGCATCAATGCCGAATCGCCCGCCGGGTTGCGATAGTCGACGCGGGCACGGTTCCTGGCAAGCGCTTCCACCGCCGCGGTATGACCCTCGCGCGCGGCGAGGATCAGCAGGGTGTTGCCCTGCGCGTCGACGGTGTCGGGGTCGAGGCCGCGCTGGATCAGGCTGACCAGTTCCTTCGCATCGCCCATGTTGGCAGCCGAGAGCGCGTCGTCGTAGCTGCCGGCGAGCGCAGCCTGCGAGCCGACGCCCCCAGCCACGACGGCGGCGAGGATGAAGCGGCGGAGCGCGGCGGAGGCCGGTTGGCGGGAAGGCTGTTGCGATTCAGGCAGGGCTTTGTGCATGGCGGAAGAGGCGGAAGAAGTTGTCGGTGGTGGCATGTTCGACCTGCGCCAGCGGGAGCTCGCGCAGGCGCGCGATTTCCTCGGCGACATGCACGACCCAGCCGGGCTCGTTGGTCTTGCCGCGGTGGGGCACCGGGGCGAGATAGGGTGAATCGGTTTCGACCAGCAGGCGATCGAGCGGCACGCGCCGGGCGACCTCCTTGAGCTCCTTCGCGTTGCGAAAGCTCACGATGCCCGAGAAGGAAATGTAGAACCCGAGCTCGAGCGCTGCCTCGGCCACCTCCCAGCTCTCCGTGAAACAGTGCATGACGCCGCCCGCCTCGCCGGCCTTCTCCTCGCGCATCAGGCGCAAGGTGTCCTCGGCGGCGCTGCGGGTGTGGATGACCAGAGGCTTGCCGGTCGCGCGTGCAGCGCGGATGTGCGTCCGGAAGCGCTCGCGCTGCCATTCCGGCGCATCCTTGTGCCAGTGGTAGTCCAGGCCAGTCTCGCCGATCGCCACCACGCGGGGATGGTCGGCGAGCGCGACCAGGCGGGCGAGGTCCGGCTCCTCGCAATCGGCGTTGTCCGGATGCACACCGACCGAGGCCCACAGGTGCGCGTGACGCTCGGCGAGCGCACGCACGCGCGGGAACTCCTCCAGCCGCACGCTGATGCACAGCGCGGCGCCGACATCGTTGGCAGCCATGGTGGCGAGGATCTCGTCCTCGCGCTCGGCAAGGCCGGGGAAATCGAGATGGCAATGTGAATCGACGAACATCCGGGACCTGGGATTGGGTTGATGGGGGCGGGGTTGATGGGGTGGCCGCCGCGCACGATGACGGGCGCGGCGCTCCGCCGCGTTCAGAGCGTGTGCGTGGGCCGGCTCGAGCCGAGATGGCCAGCGAGCACCTTCTCGATGCGATCGCGCAGCACCCGGCTGGACTCGTCAGAGGAGAACTGCACGCCGATGCCCTGGGTCTTGCCGCCCTGGGCACCGTCCGGCGTGATCCACACCACGGTGCCCGCGACCGGATGGCGGGTGGCGTCGTCCATGAGCTGCAGCAGCATGAACACCTCGTCGCCCAGCTTGTAGCTCTTGGGCGTGGGCACGAAGATCCCGCCGTTGACCAGGAAGGGCATGTAGGCGGCGTAGAGCGCCGACTTGGAGCTGATGTTGAGCGACAGCACACTCGGGCGGCTGATCGCGGGGCGGGCGGCCTGGGTCATCCTCGGGCTCCGGCGACGGCACGGGCGTAGCGCATCAGCATGTCCTCCAGCACCAGCCTCAGGCTCAGCGGATGGCGCGACACCTTGCGGATCTGGGCGAGCTCATTGTAGCAGGCGCTCGCCGCGGCCACGCTCATGCGGCTGGCCAGCGCGGCCAGCACGCCCTCCTGCGCCGGGAAGAACCGCAGCCTGCCGCCCAGGCGCAGGGCGGCGAGGTCGCTGACCCAGCGCTGCATCCAGTCGGCCAGTTCGGGCAGGCCGAAGCCGGCGGCAAGTGCTTCCTTAGAGCGCAGCCACGCCTCCCACTGCCCGGCCAGGCGCAGCACGTCGGCGGGCTGCAGGCCGCCGATGTCGCGCACGAAGCGCGCATGCAGCGCAGCTCCACCGCCCTCGGCGAGACGTTCGGCGGCGAGCGGCATGCCGCCCCCCAGGGCGAGCATCGCGCGCACACCAGGGTCGGCATGTGTGGCCCAGCACGCCAGCGCGGCTTCGTCGGGACGACCGAAATGCCATTGCTGACAGCGGCTGCGGATCGTGGGCAGCAGGGTACGCGGCGACGAGGATACGAGCACGAACACGCAGCCCTCGGGCGGCTCCTCGAGCAGCTTGAGCAGCGCGTTGGCGGTAACGCCGTTCATCGCCTCGGCCGGATCGAGCAGGACGACCCGACGTGTGCCGTGGTGACCGGTCACGCTGAGCGCGGCCTGCAGTTCGCGGATCTGGTCGATGCGGATCTGCGTGGAGGCCGCCTTGCCGCCCGCCTCTGCCGCGCCGTCGGCCTCCGAAGCCACGAGGGCCTCGGCTTCCGGCACCACGCGCTGCAGGTCCGGATGGTTGCCCGAGATCCGCCACAGACAGGGCTCGCAGTGCCCGCAGGCGTGGCCGTCGGCGCGCGGCGCATCGCACAGCAGGCGGGCGGCGAGCGCCTCGGCGAGCGCGCGCTTGCCCAGTCCGGCCGGGCCGACGAAGAGCAGTGCGTGCGGCAGACGCTCGCCGAGTTCGACGAGCCGCGTCCAGGTCGGCTGCAGCCAGGGATGGATCATGAGAGGAGGCGCTCACGCACGATGCGCTCGATGTCGGCTCGGATCACCTCCGGCGTGCGTGCGGCATCGACCACGCAGATGCGCAGCGGCGCAAGGCAGGCGCGTTCGAGGTAGGCCGCGCGCACGCGCTCGAAGAAGTCGTGCTGCTCGCGCTCGAAGCGGTCGGGGTCGGCCCCGGTGGAGGCGACACGGGCGGCGGCGACCGCCGGATCGAGGTCGAACACCAGGGTGAGGTCGGGCTGCAGCCCGGGATGCACCCAGGCCTCGAGCGCGTCGAACTTGGCGCGGTCGAGGCCGCGGCCCCCCACCTGATAGGCGAAGGTGGCGTCGGAGAAGCGATCGCAGACCACCCAGCGTCCGGCGGCGAGCGCGGGCTCGATGCGCGCGGCCAGATGCTCGCGGCGCGCGGCGAACATCAGCATGGCCTCGGTCTCGAGGTGCATGGGCTCATGCAGCAGCAACTCGCGCAGGCGCTCGCCGAGCGCGGTCCCGCCCGGCTCGCGGGTCTGGTCGACATCGAGGCCGGCAGCCTGCAGCAGCGCCACCACCGCGGCGATCTGGCTGCTCTTGCCGGCGCCGTCGATGCCTTCGAAGGTGATGAAGCGGCCGCGGACGGGAACGGCTGCGGGCATGGGCGAGTTCATGGTCGCGGGGGCTGAGGCGTGATCGATCATGTTCGTGTCGGGCAGGCGCGGCGGCATCTGGCTCATCGCCCGCCTCCGTTGCGGATGTACTTGTTGACGGCGCGGTTGTGCGCTGCGAGATCGCGGGAGAACTCGCTGCTGCCGTCCCCGCGCGCGACGAAATAAAGGAAGTCGCTCTTCTCTGGCTTGAGCACGGCGCGCAGCGCGGCCTCGCCGGGCATGGCGATCGGTGTCGGCGGCAGGCCGGCGCGGGTGTAGGTGTTCCAGGGATGGTCCGTGTCGAGATGCACGCGGCGCAGGCGGCCGTCGAACTCGGGGCCGAGGCCGTAGATCACCGTCGGGTCGGTCTGCAGGCGCATGCCGATCCGCAGCCGGTTGGCGAACACCGAGGCGACGAGGCCCCGGTCCTCGGGGCGACCGGTCTCCTTCTCGACGATCGAGGCGAGGATCAGCGCCTCGTAGGGCGAGGCCAGCGGCGCGGCCGGGTCGCGCTCGGCCCAGG
>JAEUNQ010000221.1 GCA_016790365.1 Thauera sp.
ACCGTGGCGACGCCCATTTTCGAGACTTCCATCCAGAGCCTGCCGCTGCTCGGCCGCGGCAAGGTGCGCGACATCTACGCCGTCGATGCCGACAAGCTGCTGATCGTGACCAGCGATCGCCTGTCGGCCTTCGACGTGGTGCTGCCCGACCCGATCCCCGACAAGGGCCGCGTGCTGGTGGCGCTGGCGAACTTCTGGTTCGACCGGCTCGGCCACATCCTGCCCAACCAGCTCACCGGCATCGACCCCGAGACCGTGGTGGCGGCCGACGAGCGCGAGCAGGTGCGCGGCCGCGCGCTGGTGGTCAAGCGCCTCAAGCCGCTGCCGATCGAGGCGGTGGTGCGCGGCTACGTGATCGGCTCGGGCTGGAAGGACTACCAGGCTACCGGCGCCATCTGCGGCATCGCGCTGCCGGCGGGCCTGCAGCAGGCCGCCAAGCTGCCGGCGCCGATCTTCACGCCTTCGTCCAAGGCCGACATGGGCGAGCACGACGAGAACATCTCGTTCGAGCAGGCGCAGGCGCGCTGCGAGGCGCTGATGAAGGACGCGCTCGTCGGCACCGGCAAGACCGGCGCCCAGCTCGCCGAAGAGGCGCGCGCCGCGGCGATCGCGTTGTATTCCGAGGCGGCCGAGTTCGCCGCGACCCGCGGCATCCTCATCGCCGACACCAAGTTCGAGTTCGGCATCGACGCGGCCGGCACGCTGCACCTGATCGACGAGGCGCTGACCCCGGACTCCTCGCGCTTCTGGCCGGCGGACGGCTACCGCGAGGGCATCAGCCCGCCGTCCTTCGACAAGCAGTACGTGCGCGACTACCTGGAAACGCTCGACTGGAACAAGACCGCGCCCGGCCCGAAGCTGCCCGCCGACGTGATCGAGCACACCGCCGCCAAGTACCGCGAGGCCTACGAGCGCCTGACCGGCCGCAAGCTGGACTGATCGCGCCTCCCGCCGCATCCCCAAAAAAAGGGCGCCCGACCGGCGCCCTTTTTTTCCGCCTCCCGCCTCACGCCTCCCACCCCATTGTCAATCCCTATCGACTCAATCCAATTCTCATTCACGAACCATTCCCATGCGCTCCGATCATAGATCGCGTGACCCCTGCCTCCTGCCCGGCTCGACCCCGTGGTCCCCGGCACCCGCAGGCGTCCGTCCCAATCCGCAACGAGGAGTGAAAGATGGACAAGCCCTACGATTCGCTCGAGCAGCACTTCGACCTGCCCCAGATCCGCGTGGTCGGCCGCGACCGTCCGCTGCAGTGGCTACGCGCCGGCTGGCGCGACCTGCGTGAAAACCTCGGCGCCAGCCTGGCCTACGGCGTGATCCTGTCCGCGATCGGCTACGCGATCCTGGCCTACACGGCAGACCGGCCCTATCTTTTCATCGCCGCGATCTCCGGCTTCATGCTGATCGGCCCGCTCGCCGCGGCCGGCCTTTACGAACTGTCGCGCCGCGGTGAAGAGGGCGAGCGCATCGGTTTCCTCGGCTCGCTGCGCGGGCTGGCGCGCAACGCCGACAGCCTGGCCTTCTTCGGCGCCTTCCTGGCGATCGCGCTGCTGGCCTGGGAGCGGCTGTCGGCGATCCTGTTCGCGCTGTTCTACCGCGGCGACGTGGACAACGTGACCAACTTCGTCGCCGGCGTCCTCGCCGCCAACGACAACCTGTACTTCGTCTTCGCCTACCTGATGGTGGGCGCGGTGCTCGCGATGTTGGTGTTCTCGCTGTCGGCGATCGCGATCCCGATGCTGCTCGACCGCGACACCGACGCCTTCACCGCGGCGATGACCAGCCTGCGCGCGGTGCAGGTGAACTTCGACACGATGGCGCTGTGGGCGCTGATGCTGGTGGTGATGATCGGCATCGGCTTCGCCACCATGATGATCGGCATGGTGATCCTGCTGCCGCTCGCCGGCCACGCCACCTGGCACGCCTATCGCGAGCTGGTGCGCTGAAGGCCTGAAGCCCCCTCGAAGCGGCGGGCGCCGGCGCCCGCCGCGCGCTTTTGCGGCAAAATAGCCGCCTCTCGTCCGGCCGCGCCGGACCGCAACGACAAGGTCGAACATGCAACAAGGCACCCGCCCCTCCCCCGCCAATCCCCTGCTCGACTTCGCCGGCATGCCGCGCTTCGCCGACATCCGGCCCGAGCACGTCGAGCCCGCGATCCGTGGCCTCATCGACGAGAACCGCGCGCTCATCGAGCGCCTCACCGCCGACCCCGCCACCCCGAGCTGGGACGGCTTCGTCGCGCCGATGGAAGAGGCCGGCGAGCGCCTCGGCCGCGCCTGGGGCGTGGTCGGCCACCTGCACAGCGTGTTCGACGTGCCCGAGTGGCGCGAGGCCTACAACGCGATGCTGCCCGAGATCTCGCGCTTCTACGCCGAGGTCGGGCAGAACCTGGCGCTGTTCGAGAAGTACAAGGCGCTGCACGACAGCGCCGAGTTCCCCACCCTGTCGGCGGTGCGCCAGCGCATCCTCGAGCACGCCCTGCGCGACTTCCGCCTCTCCGGCGCCGAGCTGCCCGACGAACAGAAGCCGCGCTTCCAGGCCATCCAGGAAGAACAATCCCAGCTCGCCGCCAAGTTCTCCGAGAACCTGCTCGACGCCACCAACGCCCATGCCGAGTGGATCGCCGACGAGGCTGGGCTTGCCGGCATCCCCGAGGATGTCCGCGAGGCCGCCCGCGCCGCCGCCGAAGCGGAAGGCAAGGAAGGCTGGAAGTTCACCCTGCAGATGCCCTCCTACCTGCCGGTGCTGCAATACGCCGACGACCGCGAACTGCGCGCGCGCATGTACCGCGCCTACGCCACCCGCGCCTCGGAGCTCGGCAACCCCGAGCTCGACAACGGCCCGCTGATCGGCCGCATCCTCGCGCTGCGCCATGAAGAGGCGCGCATGCTCGGCTACCACAGCTTCGCCGAGGTCTCGCTGGTGCCCAAGATGGCCGACACGCCGGAACAGGTGCTCGGCTTCCTGCACGACCTCGCCGCCCGCGCCAAGCCCTTCGCCGAGAAGGACCTGCAGGAACTGAAGGCCTTCGCCAGGGCCGAGCTGGGGCTGGACACGCTCGAGCCCTGGGACGTGGCCTACGCCTCGGAGAAGCTGCGCGAACAGCGCTACGCCTACTCCGACCAGGAGGTGAAGCAGTACTTCCCCGAGCCCAAGGTGCTCGACGGCCTGTTCGGCGTGATCCGCGCGCTGTACCGGGTCGACATCCTCCCCGACGAGGCGCCGAGCTGGGACCCCGACGTGCGCTTCTTCCGCATCGAGAAGGACAGCGCGAACGGCCCGGAACTCGTCGGCCACTTCTACCTCGACCTGCACGCGCGCAGCACCAAGCGCGGCGGCGCGTGGATGGACTCGGCGCGCAGCCGTCACCGCAACACCTGGGGCAGCGACACCCCGGTGGCCTACCTGGTGTGCAACTTCCCCGGCCCGGTCGGCGAGGGTACGAAGAAGCGGCCCGCCACCTTCACCCACGACGACGTGCTCACGCTGTTCCACGAGTGCGGCCACGGCCTGCACCACCTGCTCACCCAGGTTGACGAGCTCGCGGTGTCCGGCATCCACGGCGTGGAATGGGACGCGGTCGAGCTGCCCAGCCAGTTCATGGAGAACTTCTGCTGGGAATGGGACGTGCTGCAGGGCATGACTGCGCATGTGGACACCGGCGAGCCGCTGCCGCGCGCGCTCTACGACAAGATGATCGCCGCGAAGAACTTCCAGAGCGGCATGCAGACCGTGCGCCAGCTCGAGTTCTCGATGTTCGACCTGCGCCTGCACGGCGAGGTGGACGCGTCCTCGGGTCCCGTCCCGATCGAGCGCGTGATGGCGCTGCTGGCCGAGGTGCGCCGC
>JAEUNQ010000234.1 GCA_016790365.1 Thauera sp.
ACGAGGTGTAGTTGTACGGAATCTCGCGCAGGCGTTGGCTCATTGGACTACCCGGAAGCGGCTGCAGGGAAGCGGTCCATTCTAGCGAACCGCAGTGCACCATGCAGCAAAAATCAAGACCTTAAGGCCAGCAGGGATTCATCCGCCGAGGCTTGGCGAGGCAGGCTTCAGCGCGCGGCGGCGAGCGCGATCTCGATCCGCCAGGCCGGGTCGGCGAGCCCGGCGACCTGGACGCAGGCGCGTGCCGGGGCGCTGCCGGGCGGCACCCAGGCGTCCCAGACCGCGTTCATGGCGGCGTAGTCGGCCATGTCCACGAGGTAGATCGTGGCCATCAGGATGCGCGACGGGTCGCTGCCGAGTTTCGCGAGCTGGCGACCGATGGCCTCCAGCACCTCGCGCGTCTGGGCTTCGATCGATCCCGTGCTGTTCGCGGGGACCTCGACCAGGTGAATGGTGCCGGCGTGGATGACAGCGTCTGCATAGCGGGCGGTGACACCGTGGCGTTCGATGGCGGACATGGGCGAGCTCCGGTTCGGGTAAAGGGGCGTCCGAGTATAGGCGAGGGGAGCCGCGCGTGCGTTTGTGAAGCCTGCGCGGTGGGATGCGATCGCCCCGCGTGCGCAAGTGGATCAGGCACCCACCGACGGCAGCGCCCAGGCGATCGCCATGTAGCGCAGGCCCTTTCCCAGCGTCATCCACGCCAGGCAGGCGAAGGCATTGAGGCGCAGTGCGCCCGCGGCGGCACACAGGGCGTCGCCGATCAGCGGCACCCAGGACAGGATCAGGGCGAGGCTTCCCCAGCGCTGCAGCGTATGCGCGTGCGCGCCGGACTCCTTGCGTGGCAGCAGCCGGCCGAGTGCATAGGTGCTCATGCCGCCCGCGGTGTTGGCCGCGGTTGCGACGAGCAGGGCCGTGGGCGTCAGTTCCGGGCGCAGCGCCAGCAGGGCGGCGAACACCGCTTCCGATCCGCCTGGCAACAGGGTCGCGGCGAGGAAGGCGGATGCGGCCAGCCCCGCGAGCAGTGCCGGATCCCCGCTCACCATGCGCATGGTCTCCTGCCGCGACGCAAGGGAGGATCTCTGAAAATCCGGACGGAATTGACTGCGGGATATGTCGTATGCAAAATCAGGCTACGCATTTTGCGTAAAACCGGATGAGGAGAAACGATCATGAAGCGAATTCTCGGTGCCACCTGCGCCGTCCTCGTGCTCGCGGCGCTGGCCCCCGCGCAGGCCTGGGCCAACCCCCAGCATGAGCGCATGAAGCGCTGCAATGCAGAAGCCAAGGAGCAGGCGCTCAAGGGGGATGCGCGCAAGGCCTTCATGGGTACCTGCCTGCAGGGCAAGCACGAGGGCTCCGCAGCGAGCGTCCCGGGCGCGGTTGCCGCTCCGGCAGCGGCCGCGGTTCCTGCACAGGCCGCGCCCGCGGTGCCCGTCGCCAGCGCGCCCGCGCCGGCGCCGGCGACGGTGGTGCCCGCAGCGGATGCCGCGCCGAAGCTCTCGAGCGAGGACAAGGCGCGCCAGAAGGCCTGCAACCGCGCGGCCACCGAGCAGTCGCTGCGCGGTGCCAAGCGCAAGGCCTTCATCGGCGAGTGCATGAGCGGCTGATCCCGTCGTGTCGGTGAGGCGTGCCGCGGGAGCGGGCGCCTCCATCCCCTTCGCGCCCTTCCTTTCTCCACGCGGGCGCGGGTCAAACGATCTCGAAAAACACCAGGTCGCGCTCGAGCTCGGTCGTCGAGAAGCCGCAGCCGAGCCGGCCGGGGCCGTCGAGCAGCATCCGCTCCTGCCTGACGAAGCACTCGTGCTTGCCCTCGATCGCAACGAAGCTGCCGTTGGTGCTCTGGTCGATCAGCACGAAGCCCTCGGGGCGACGCTCGATGCGGGCGTGCTGTCGCGAGGCGCGCGGATCCATGATGGTGATGTCGTTGGCCAGTTCACGGCCGAGCAGCAGCACGGGGCGCAACTCCTCGACGAAGAGGACCTCCTGCTGGTGGCGCAGGCGCAGCCGGCTCGATAGTCGCGCGGCGCCGGGAACCGAGGTCACCATGCCGCTGCGCTGGCCGATCGCATGGATCGGAATCCCGACTCGCGTCCACACCGGGCCGCTCAACGGCTGCGAGCCGACCAGCTGCCTGGCTGCGCCGCCGAGCAGCATCACGGCGGTACCGGAGATCAGTGCCTGCCCGTTCTCGGCCAGGTGGGCCAGCTGACGCGCCACCGTGGGGCCTTCTCCGGCGGGGGGCTCCGCGTCGGCGTCGATTTCGCCGTAATGTACGCCGATGCGCACCGTCTGCTTGCTGCCGAGCAGGGGCGGCAGGCTGTGTACGCGTTCGAGCGCCTCGCTCGCCGCATGGACTGCTGCGTCGCCGCGATCGAATCCGGCGATGGTCTGCTCGGCGCCGGCGAGCAGCACCAGGCCACCCTGCATCACCACCGCCCGCTCGATCCTCTTGGCATGGCGCTCGGCAGCATGGCGGGCCTCGTCCGTGCCCAGGCGCTCGGCGAGCACCGGATCCACCGGATGGAGGGCGACCAGCACGCAGAGGTTCTTTCGCTCGGACATCGCAGGGGGCTTTCCGTGTTGGGGTTACCGGCTGGCGTGGCCGGCCCAGGACAGGATCATGCGGATGTCGCGCCGGATCTGCAAGACGCTGCCATCCGAGCCGGCCTCAGGTGCATTCGCGCTCGTCCGGGTCACCAGCGCGGAACAGCCGCACGCTGGCGCCGAGCGTGCGGTCGGGCAGCTCGGGAGGGTCGAAGGCGGTATCGCCTTCCTCGACCACGGTCTGCTGTGTCAGGCCGACGAAGTCGAACAGGCGCGAGTCGGCCAGGTGCGAAGGCACCACGTTCTTGAGCGCGGTGGCGAGCGACTCGATGCGGCCGGGGTAATCGCGCGCCCAGCCTTGCAGCATGTTCTTGATCAGCTTGCGCTGGGCGTTCTCCTGCGAGCCGCACAGGTTGCACGGGATGATCGGGAAATCCATCGTGCGCGCGAAGCGCGCGATGTCGGCCTCGGTGCAGTAGGCGAGCGGGCGGATCACCACATGGTTGCCGTCGTCGCTGACCAGCTTGGGTGGCATGGCCTTGATCTTGCCGCCGAAGAACATGTTCAGGAACAAGGTCTCGAGCATGTCGTCGCGGTGGTGGCCGAGCGCGATGCGGGTGGCGCCGATCTCCTTCGCGGTGCGGTAGATGATGCCGCGGCGCAGGCGTGAGCACAGCGAGCAGGTCGTCTTGCCCTCGGGGATCTTGTCCTTGACGATGGAGTAGGTGTCCTCGGTGACGATCCGGTACTCGACGCCGATCGACTCGAAGTACGCCGGTAGCACGTGGTCGGGGAAGCCGGGCTGCTTCTGGTCGAGGTTCATCGCCACGATGCGGAAGTCCACCGGGGCGCGCTCGCGCAGCGCGAGCAGGCAGGACAGCAGGGTGTAGGAGTCCTTGCCGCCGGAGACGCACACCATCACCGTGTCGCCGTCGCCGATCATGTTGTAGTCGCCGATGGCCTCGCCGACACCGCGCTCTAGCTTCTTCTTGAGGCGCAGGAAAGTATTGGAGAAGCGGGCGTCGCCGCAGGCCTCGGTGGCGGGGAGGGTGTCGGCGCTTGCGGGGGCTGCGGTCACGGTCGGTGCTCGTCGGGAAAATCAGGCGCGAATTATCCCAGAAACCGGCACTGAAACGACTCTTGCCTAGAGGTGAGCGCTGCGCCCGCCGTCCACGGCGATGATCTGGCCGGTGACGTAGGGCGCGTCGAACATCAGGAAGGCCACCGTGCGCGCGATGTCGTCCGGGCTGCCGACGCGGCCGAGCAGGGTGTGGGCGACGATGCGTGCGCGCTCGGAGGGCGGGAACTGGTCGTCCTCAGGCCATTCGATCGGGCCGGGCGAAACGCCGTTGACGCGTACCGAGGGTGCGAGCTCGATCGCCAGCGAACGTGTCAGCGCCGCCAGGCCGGCCTTGGCCGCGCAGTAGACCGGATAGCCGGCGAGCGGACGCTGGGCGTGGATGTCCACGATGTTGACGATCGCGCCGCCGGCCTCGCGCAGTGCGGGCGCGAGCGCCTGGGTGAGGAAGAGCGGTCCCATCAGGTTGGAGCCCATGAGCTCGTCCCAGGCCGCGCGATCGATGCTGCCGAGCGGGGTGGGGAAGAAGCTGGAGGCGTTGTTCACCAGGCCGTCGAGACGGCCGCCGCGCGCCAGCACCGCCGCGGCGATCTCCGCGGCAACGCCGAAGCGCGCGAGGTCTCCGCCCACGGTGAAGGCGGAGTCCGCACGCAGCGCGCACAGCTCGGCGGCGAGCGCCTCGGCCTCGCCTGCGCTGTTGCGGTAGTGCAGGGCGAGACGGGCGCCGCCGGCGTGCAGCCGGCGTGCGATCGCCGCGCCGACGCGGCGTGCGGCGCCGGTCACCAGGATCAGCGGCGCCCCGGCGGGTGCGGAAGCGGTATCGGGTTCGGAGGGGGACGTGCGCATCGGATCCACCGTGAGGCCCGGATCTGGCCGGGCGGTTGGGCGGGCGTGCCGCTACAATCGCGGCCTCACCCTCGTGTCTTGCAGAACGATCATGTCTTCATTGCCCCAGCCCTCCGCCGACGCGCTCGCCCAGAGCGCCCGCCTGCTCGAACACATCGAGGCCGAGCTGGCCGCGGCAGGAGGCTGGATCCCGTTCGCGCGCTACATGGAGCTCGCGCTCTACGCGCCGGGGCTGGGGTATTACAGCGGCGGCGCGCGAAAGTTCGGCCCCGGCGGCGATTTCATCACCGCGCCCGAGCTTACCCCGCTTTTCGGCCAGGCGCTCGCCGCCCAGGTCGAGCAGGTGATGCGCGCCAGCGCGCGCGCGCTGATCGAGGTCGGTGCGGGCACCGGCCTGCTCGCCGCCGACCTGCTGCTCGAGCTCGAGCGCCGCGACTGCCTGCCCGAGCGTTACGGCATCCTCGAGCTCTCGGGCGAGCTGCGCGAGCGCCAGTTCGATACCCTCGCCGCGAAGGCGCCCCACCTGGCGGCGCGCGTGCAGTGGCTGGACGCGCTGCCAGAGCGCTTCGCCGGCGCGGTGGTGGCCAACGAGGTGCTCGACGTGATGCCGGTGCATCTGGTGGTGTCGCGCGCCGAGGGGCTCTTCGAGCGCGGGGTCGCCGTCGCCACCGATGCGGCGGGGGTGCGTCGGCTGTGCTGGGCGGACGCGCCGGCGGCGGGAGCGGTGGCGGAGGCCGCCCGGGCGCTCGCACTGCCGGTGCCGCAGAGCGGCGAATACGTCACCGAGCTCAACCTCGCCGGCAATGCCTGGGTGGCGGCCTGGGCCGAGCGCCTGCAGGCGGGCGCCCTGCTGCTGATCGACTACGGCTATCCGCGCGCCGAGTACTACCTGCCCTCGCGCTCGGGCGGCACCCTGCTGTGCTACTACCGCCACCACGCCCACGGCGACCCCTTCCTGTGGCCGGGGCTCAACGACATCACCGCCTTCGTGGACTTTACCGCGGTGGCGGAGGCCGGCTTCGAGGCCGGGCTGGACGTGCAGGGCTACACCACGCAGGCGCAGTTCCTCTTCAACTGCGGCGTGCTCGAATGCCTGGAGCGGCGCGGCGCGCGCGAGAGCGCGGACTACATCCGCGCTGCACGCGCGGTGCAGCGCCTGACCGCGCCGCAGGAGATGGGCGAGCTCTTCAAGGTGATCGCGCTCTCGCGCGGCATCGACGGGCCGCTGCTGGGCTTCGTGCGCGGAGACCGCACGCACGCCCTCTGAGGCCGCCCGCGGGCGACTACAGCGCGCGCTCGGCCAGCCAGTCGGCGATCCGCATCGCGGCGATCTCCCAGTCGCGCTCGAGCATCATGCCGTGGCCCATGCCGCGGAGGATCTCGGCCTGGCGACCGTAGGTCATGCCGGTCATGTGCACCTGGTCGGGCGGGATCAGGGCGTCATGCTCGGCGCCGAGGATCAGCATCGGCACGCGGTGCATGCGCGCGGGCTGCGGCAGGTTGAACAGCGACATGTCCCAGATCGCACGGTGCGACTCGGGCTGGCTCAGCCGGTAGTAGCGCTCCAGGTCGTCGGCCGCCACCGGCTGGTGGAAGAGCGCCTCGCGCAGGCTGTCGATGTCGACGTCGTTGCCCGACATGATGCGGTTGAGGTCGGACAGCAGGTGCGGGCGCTTGAACATCAGGCCGAAGGCGGAGCCCATGAGGCCTTGCGGCGGCACCGCGGACATCAGCACCGCGGCGGGGGCGTCGTACTGCTCGAGATACTTCTGCACGACCATTCCGCCCATCGAGTGACCGACCAGCACCGGCGGAGCCGGCAGGCGGGCGGCCACCTCGGCGACGTCGCGCACGTAGTCGTCGATCGAGTAGGAGTCGAGATGCTCGCGCTGGCGGCTACGGCCGTGACCCGAGAGCGACACGGCGTAGGCCGGCCAGCCGCGGCGGGCGAACCAGGGCAGGAAGTGTTCTTCCCAGCACCACGCCGAGACGTAGGCGCCGTGGACGAAGAGGAGGGGATGGTCATGGGTGGCGCGCTCGGGTGCGTGGCACAGCACCTCGAGTTCGCCGAAGCGGGTTGCGTTCATGCGGGGTCCTTGTCCAGGGCCTTCACGGCAGCCACGCGGGCGGCGTGCAAGGCCTGAGGAATCAGCGATTTGTCGCTGCACTCGGTTGCGATTCTACCGGCATCGACGACGCGCACGGCCTGCAGCGCGGCCTGCCAGCGTGACAGGGGTCTCCATTCCGATGCGTTTTCCGCGCCGCGGCCGCGGCCGGCGTGATCGCAGGCGGCCGCCTGCAGCATCAGGAGGAAGCGCTGCGGGCGGCGCAGGCCGTCGCAGCGCTCGATCAGCTTGACCATGGTCTCGGCGCGCAGCTCGGCGGCGCGCGCCAGGATGCCGTGCTCGCGCGCCACCATCTCGGCGAGGTCGCGGCAGTCGGCGGGGGCCTTCAGGCGCTCCGACACCTCGCGCGCGCGGCGCGCGCTCGCGACCTCGTGGCCGTAGTTGTGTGGGAGCAGGTGGGCGGGCGTGTCGCCCTTGCCGAGGTCGTGCAGCAGGCAGGCCCAGCGCACCGCGAGCGGCTCGCCCGCGGCGGCGGCGTGGTCGATCACCATCAGCACGTGCTCGCCGGTGTCGATCTCGGGGTGGTGCTGCTCGGGCTGGGGCACGCCGAACAGGCGGTCGAGCTCGGGCAGCAGGCGCGCCAGTGCGCCGCAGGCGCGCAGCACGCGGATCATGCGCGAGGGGCGCGTCTCCATGAGCCCGCGCGCGAGCTCCTGCCAGACGCGCTCGGCGACCAGGTGGTCGACCTCGCCGGCCGCGACCATGGCGCGCATCAGCGCGAGGGTCTCGGGCGCCAGGTCGAAGTCGGTGAAGCGGGCCGAGAAGCGCGCCACGCGCAGGATGCGCAGCGGGTCCTCGGCGAAGGCGGGCGAGACGTGGCGGAAGACGCGCGCGGCGAGGTCGCTGCGGCCGCCGTAGGGGTCGATCAGGCGGCCGTCCTCGGCGCGCGCGATCGCGTTGATGGTGAGGTCGCGGCGCAGCAGGTCCTCTTCGAGCGTGACCTCGGGCGAGGCGTGGCAGACGAAGCCGGTGTAGCCGTGGCCGGACTTGCGCTCGGTGCGCGCGAGCGCGTATTCCTCGTTGGTGTGCGGATGCAGGAAGACCGGGAAGTCGCGACCGACCGGGCGGAAGCCGCGCGCGAGCATCTCGTCGGGCGTGCTGCCGACCACCACCCAGTCACGATCCTTCACCGGCAGGCCGAGCAGGGCGTCGCGCACCGCCCCGCCCACGACATAGGCCTGCATCAGCCGTAGAGGTCCTCTTCCGCGATCGACTCGGTCTCCGCACGCGCTGCCGCCGCCCACTCCTGCATGTGCGGGTTGGCGAGCAGGGTGGCGAGGTATTCGCCGGCCGCGCCCTCGGGCTTCACCGCGTAGGTCTGGAAGCGGAAGGCGACCGGCGCGAAGGCGGCGTCGGCGAGGCTGAAGCGACCGAAGAGGTAGGGGCCCTCGGCACCGAAGCGCGCGCGGCAGTCGTTCCAGATCGCCACGATGCGCGCGATGTCGGCGTCGACCTCGGGGCTGTGGCCGAAGCCGGTGTAGTCCTTGCGCACGTTCATCGGCATGCGGCTGCGCAGGTTCTGGAAGCCGGAGTGCATCTCGGCGGTGACCGAGCGCGCCATCGCGCGCGCGACCGGGTCGGCGGGCAGCAGGTCGGGACGCTTCTCGGCGAGGTATTCACCGATCGCGAGCGAGTCCCACACCACCACGCCGTGGTCGTTCAGGCAGGGCACCTTGCCCGCGGGCGAGTGCGACAGGATGCGCTCGCGGCTGCCCGGGATGAACAGCGAGATGCGGATCTCCTCGAAGGTGAAGCCGCCCTCGCGCGCGGCCAGCCAGGCGCGCAGGGACCAGGAGGAATAGTTCTTGTTGCCGATGATCAGCTTCATCGCGGACTCCGTCAGGGGTTGTTCTTCAGCGTCGCGCGTGGCGGCGGAAGGGGTAGTAGTGGGCGCGCGGTGCCGTCTGGCCGAGCCAGGCCGGTGCCACGGTCTCGAGCGCGGTCGGGCTCATGCCGAAGGGCTGCGGGCTGCCGGTGGCGACGTTGTCGACCTTCATCGAGCGCACGTTGTCGCGGCTCATCAGCGGCTGGGGCGCGAGCTCCATCATGCGTGCCTGCAACATCGCGAGCTTCTCGGACAGCGGATAGATCGGGCGCGGCTTGCCGACCAGGGCGGAGACGTACTCGACGAGCTGGCGCAGCGTGTAGACCGCCGGGCCGGCGAGCTGGAAGGTCTGGCCCGCGGCTTCGTCGCGGGTCAGGCTCTGCCACACTGCCTCGGCGACATCCTCGACGTACACCGGCTGGAAACGCGTGCCGGCGCCGGCCAGCGGCAGGACAGGGAACATGCGCGCGAGGTCGGCGAAGAGGTTGAGGAAGCTGTCTCCGCGGCCGAACACCACCGAGGGCTGCAGGATGGTCCAGCCGATCTCGGGCGAGCCGGTGCGTATCGCGGTCTCTCCGGCCGCTTTCGAGCGCTGGTATTCGGAGGGGCCGTCGGAGTAGGCGCCGAGCGCGCTGATATGCACCAGGCGCGGCACGCTCGCCTTGCGACAGGCGGCGACGATCTTCTGCGGCAGCTCGACGTGGGCGCGCGCGAAGTCGGGGCCGAAGGGCTTGCCGGGGCGCGAGTGCAGGACGCCGACGGTGTTCACCACCGCGTCGGCGCCCTCGAACAGGCGTGCGAGCAGGGCGACATCGTGCACGTTGCCCTCCACCACCTCGACGTTGGGCAGCAGCAGCACGTGGCCGGCGCGGCTGCGGCGGCGGGTGGGAATGAGGACCTTGACGCCTTCCTTGCAAAGGCGATTGGCGATGGCGCTGCCGATAAAGCCGGAGCCGCCGACGATGACGACACGTTTCGGGTTCATGTTTCGACTGGACCGTGCTGTTGCTGTGGTTGGAATGGAATGCCGCACCCGGAAGCTTACTCGCTGGCCGCCCCGGGCGCGATCGTACCGAGTCGCGCCTTGAGCGATTGCGGTTGTTTTTCGAGCATCGCCGAGTAGATCACCGCGTTGGCGAGCACCTTCTTGACGTAGTCGCGGGTCTCGTCGAACGGAATCGTCTCGGTGTAGATCGCGCCTTCGAGCGGTGCCGCGTCGCGCCAGCGCCGCGCCCGACCGGGCCCGGCGTTGTAACCGGCGCTGGCGAGCACGGGATGGGCGTCGAGCCCCTCCATGATCAGGCGCATGTAGCTGGTGCCGAGCAGCACGTTGGTCTCGGGGTCAATCAGCAGGCGCTGGCTGTAGCCGGCGAGGCCGATGCGGTCCGCCACCCACTTGCCGGTGGCAGGCATCACCTGCATCAGACCCTGGGCGCCGACGCTCGAGCGCGCCGGGACCACGAAGCGGCTCTCCTGGCGCATCAGGCCGTACACCCAGCCGAGATCGAGCCCTTGCGCGCGCACCTGGGGCTCGATCAGGTCACGGAAGGGGGTCAGGAAGCGCAACTCGAAGTTGCTGCGCGGATTGGCCAGCTCGGCGGTGTTGATCGCGCGATCGTAGAGTTCGTTGCGCAGCGCGAGGTGGGCGGCGGCGAGGCGGAATTGCTCGTCGCGCTCGCGCACGCCCCACACCCATTCGCGCAGCGCCTCGGTGCGCAGCTCGAGCCGGTAGAGCGCGAGCGAGCGCTGCAGGCCCGGATCGCGTTCGGCTTCCTCGAGCTTGGCGCGTGGCAGCGGCGCGGTCGCTGGCGGGGGCGGGAAGGCCTCGCCGAGTTCCTCGCGTGCGAGCATGCCGTAGAAGTGCGGCTCGCCGGCAATGCGCACATAGAGCGATTCGGCGGTGTCGCGGCGGCCGGCTGCGGCGTGGGCGCGGCCCAGCCAGTAGATCCAGTCCGGGGCTTCGCGCTCGTTGGCGGGCATGGCCTCGATCGCCGCCTGCACCGCACGCCAGTCGCCGATGCGCAGCGCCGCCCGCACCCGCCAGGCGCGCTGCTGGGCGGTCGTCTCGATGTCGCCTGCGGCGGCGTAGAGCGCGCTGGCCTCGGGCAGGCGGTCGAGCGCGGCGTGCATGCCGAGCGCCAGATGGGCGTAGTTGCGCTCGGCCGCGCCAAGGCGATCCTGGATCCGCAGCAGACGCAGGCGCGCGGCGCCCACGTCCTCGCGCGCCAGGCGCACCAGCGCGGCGAGCGCGAGCTCGCGGCCGGCGCGGGCTACCGCGAAGTTGGGCGGAAGGCGGTCGAGCCAGGGCGCGGGTGAGCGGATCGCCTGCTCCAGATCGGCCCGGGCCGGTGCGCTCGCCGCAGGCAACAGGGACAGGCTGGCGAGCGCCGCCTCCGGCTTGCGGGTGTCGATCTGGCGGCGGATCCGCCACCACACGCGGTCCTCGTCCACCGCGCCGGCGTCGACCGCAGCGCGCAGCGGCGTGTCGCAGGCCGGATGGGCGTCGGCGAGCGCATCCCATTCGCTTGCCAGTTCGGCGAACACGGTGCGCTCGCCGGTCAGCACGCGCGCGCTCCAGGCGTTGCAGCGCAACTCGGCGTCGGGGTTGCGCAGATCCGCATATACGTCGAGGAATCCGCCCCAGTCGCCGTCCCTGGCGAGGCGACGCAGCCAGTCCGCACGCAGGCGTTCGGCGAGGTTGGAGCCGGCTTCCTCGGCGAGGAAGGACTGCAGCGCCGCGACGGGCACGGCTTCGTCGCCGCGCGCGAGCCGGTTGACCAGCAGCCAGTAGCGCGGATAGGCGTCGAGCGGGTGGGCCTCGCGCACCGCGGCGAGGCGCTCGAGGGTGTCCGTGTCGCCCTTGCGCAGGGCCTCGCGAGCGGCGAGGATACGTGCGTCGCCGGACTCGCCGCCGGCCTGCGCGATCGCGCAGGCCGGGGCGAGGAACGTCGCGGCTGCGAGCGCCGCAACCAATGCCTTCTTCATGCCAGGTGATGCCTCCGTGTGACCGGCAACCATACCATATCAATGATGAACTCCGCCCACCTGTCCTCCGATCCCGCGGCGCGTCGCAAGCGCATGCGCGAGCATGCCCTGGCCTTGCGTGAGCGCTTGCCTGCCGATCGCCGCGAACACCATTCCGCGGCGATCGGGCGGCATCTCGACGAGCTGGTCGGACAACTGCAGCCGCTTCGGCTCGCCTTCTGCTGGCCCTATCGCGCCGAACCCGACCTGCGCTCCTGGGTGCAGGCCTGGCGCGCGGGTGCGCCCGGGCGGGTGGCGGCCTTGCCGGTCGTGCTCGAGCGCCATGCGCCGATGGTGTTCCGGGTCTGGACGCCGGGCGTGCCGATGCCGCTCGACCGCCATGGCATTCCGCATCCGGCGGACGGGGAGGCCGTCGAGCCCGAGATGGTCCTGATCCCGCTCAATGCCTTCGACGATCGCGGCTACCGGCTCGGTTACGGCGGCGGCTATTTCGATCGCACGCTGGCGGTGCTGCGGACCGTGGCGGTGGGCGTGGGTTTCGAGGTCGGGCGCGTGCCCGACACCCTGCCGCAGCAGTTCGATCGCCCGATGGACTGGCTGGTGACCGAGGCGGGGGTGGCGAAGCCTCGCGCCTGAGCGGTGGCGTCGTGCTTGCAGGCTCTTTCGCGCCCGCCGGGGTGGGCTCTCAGCTCCCCGACAGGAACATGCGATAAGCCGGGTTTCCGGTCTCGGCCACGTGCTCGTAGCCGAGGCGTTGCAGGAAGGCGTCGAAGGCCTCCTTGTCGGCCGGCGGCACCTGCATCCCGACCAGCACGCGGCCGAAATCGGAACCATGGTTGCGGTAGTGGAAGAGCGAGATGTTCCAGTCCGAGTGCAGGTTGGAGAGGAAGTTCATCAGCGCGCCCGGGCGCTCGGGGAACACGAAGCGGTATACCACCTCGTTTTCCGCCTGGGGGGCGCGCCCGCCCACCATGTAGCGCACATGCGACTTCGCCATCTCGTCGTCGGTCAGGTCGAGCGCGGGCAGTTCATGGCGCTCCAGCATCTCGACCAGGCGGCCGACCTCGCTCCGGTTGTGCACGGTCACGCCGACGAAGATGTGGGCGCGCTCGGCGTCGGCGTAGCGGTAGTTGAACTCGGTGATGTTGCGGTTGCCGAGCACGCTGATGAACTTGCGGAAGGAGCCCGGCTTCTCGGGAATCGTCACCGCGAGCACGGCCTCGCGCTGCTCGCCGAGTTCGGCGCGCTCGGCGACGAAGCGCAGGCGGTCGAAGTTCATGTTCGCGCCCGAGGCCACCGCCACCAGGCTCTTGTCGCGCAGCTTGTGACGGCGGGCGTATTCCTTGGCGCCGGCGACGGCGAGCGCGCCGGCGGGTTCGAGGATGGAGCGGGTGTCCTCGAACACGTCCTTGATCGCCGCGCAGATCGCGTCGTTGTCGACCACGATCATTTCGTCCACGTACTGCTGGCACAGGCGGAAGGTCTCGGTGCCGACCTCCTTCACTGCTGCGCCGTCGGCGAAGATGCCGACCTGCTCGAGCACGATGCGCTTGCCCGCGGCGAGCGACTGGGTCATCGCGTCGGCGTCGACCGCCTCGACGCCGATGACCTTCGTGTCCGGGCGCAGGCGCTTGATGTAGGCCGCCACGCCGGCGATCAGCCCGCCGCCGCCGACGCAGCAGAACACCGCATGGATCGGCTTCGGGTGCGCGCGCAGGATCTCCATGCCTACCGTGCCTTGGCCGGCGATCACGTCGGGGTCGTCGAACGGGTGGACGAAAGTGAGCTTCTCGCTCTTCTCGAGTTCGAGCGCATGGGTATAGGCGTCGGAGTAGGACTCGCCAGCGAGCACGACTTCGCCACCGCGAGCCTTCACCGCGTCGATCTTGATCTGTGGCGTGGTGCTCGGCATCACGATCACCGCACGCACGCCCAGCTTGGCCGCGGACAGGGCCACACCCTGGGCGTGGTTGCCCGCCGAGGCGCAGATCACCCCGCGCTTGAGCGCCTGCGGCGACAGCTTGGCCATCTTGTTGTAGGCGCCGCGGATCTTGAAGCTGAACACAGGCTGCATGTCCTCGCGCTTGAAGTAGATCCGGTTGTGTACGCGCGCCGACAGGTTGGCGGCGAGGTCGAGCGGGGTCTCGACCGCGACGTCGTACACCTGCGCGTTGAGGATGCGTTCCAGATAATCGGGTGTGGAGCTCATGGCCGGCCAGTAGGCTGCTGCAAAGCGATCGAGCGTAACAGCCGGCGGCAGCGTGCTGCAAGTGCGGAGGATCAGTCCGCGCGCCGGGTCTCGTCGGTGTGCAGCGCTCTCGCCTGGCGGTCGATGAACTCCTGGGTGGAGTCGATTCCGCGCAGCTTGAGGATGGTCGATCGCACCGCGGCCTCGAGCAGCACCGCGAGGTTGCGTCCGGCCGCCACCGGGAGCACGACGCGTGCGACCTTCACGCCGAGGATGTCCTGGGTCTCCTGCTGCAGCGGCAGCCTGCAGGGATCGTCCGGACCGGGCTGGCGGCGGTCGAGGTGGCAGATCAGGCGCAGGCGCATCTTCCGCCGGCAGGCGGTCTCGCCGAAGATCGTGCGGATGTTGATCAGACCGAGGCCGCGTACCTCGATGAAGTCCTGGAGCATCTCGGGGCAGCGGCCCTCGAGCACGGTGGGCGCGATCCGCGACAGCTCGACCACGTCGTCGGCAACCAGCCCGTGGCCGCGCGAGATCAGCTCGAGACCGAGCTCGGATTTGCCGGCGCCGGAGTCGCCGGTGATCATCACCCCCAGCCCGAGCACGTCCATGAAGACGCCGTGCAGCGAGACCTTCTCCGCGAGCTCGCGCGACAGGTAGAGGCGGAGCTGGTCGATCACGCTCGCCGAGGGATGGCGCGCGGTGAACAGCGCCACATCGTGCGCCTCGCAGATGCCGTGGAGGATGTTGGGGATCTCGCAGCCGTCGGCGACGATGATCGCCGGCGGGTGCGCGGAGAGGATTTCGTTGAGGTGGTGGGCGACCTTCTCGTTCGCCTGGCGCTGCGCCCACGCGAGCTCGGCGGCGCCGAGCACCTGCAGGCGAGTGGGGTGGATCAGGTTGAGGTGGCCGACGAGGTCGGCCGGCCAGATGCGTTCTTCCGCGACCGACAGGCGCGCATCGAGCGGTCCGCTGACGTGGACGAGGCTCAGGCTGTCGCGATGCGCCTCATACAGCCGGGTCAGGCTGGTTTGCCGCATCGGCGCCCCAATTCACGAACAGGCGGTGGATCTGCGCGGTGTCGGATGCCTTATGCAGGGTCTCGCGGAAATCGCGGTCGCTGAACATCTGCGCGAGCTCGGAGAGCAGTTGCAGGTGGGTCTCGTTCGCCTGCTCCGGCACGAGCAGCACGAACAGCATGTCCACCGGGCGACCGTCGGGCGCATCGAACTGCACGGGGGTCGCCAGGCGCAGGAAGGCGCCTGCGGCTTCCTTGAGGCCCTTGATGCGCCCGTGCGGGATCGCGATGCCCTGGCCGAGCCCGGTCGAACCGAGGCGCTCACGGGTGAACAGGCTGTCGAATACGGTGCTGCGGGCGATGCCCTGGTTGTTCTCGAACAGCAGGCCTGCCTGTTCGAAGACGCGCTTCTTGCTGCTCGCGTCGAGATCGACAACCACGTTGGAAAGCGGCAGGAGTTGGGATATCAGGCTCATTCGCAGGTGGGCTCGCGCACTCTTCCGTCAGCTGCCGCCATGGGGGCGGGAATCCGGTCCGGGGCGTGTGCGGCCGCGCTTCGTGAAAACGCGCGCATTATAACCACACCCCGGACGGGGAGCTTCAAGCCGGTTCTCAGGCCTCGGGGACCTGGTGCTTGAGGGACTCGTGGTTGTGGTCGGACTGCTTCTGCTTGTACTTCTGAACCTGACGGTCGAGCTTGTCGGTCATCGCGTCGATCGCCGCGTAGAGGTCGGCGTCGTCAGCCTCGACGAAGATGTCCTTGCCGCGCACGTGCAGCGTCACTTCGGCCTTCTGCTTGAGCTTCTCGACCGAGAGGATGACGCCCACGCTGGTGACGTTGTCGAAATGGCGAATGACGCGATCGAGCTTGGAGGTCACGTATTCGCGGATTGCGGGGGTGACTTCGACGTGGCGCCCGGTAATGTTCAGATTCATGGATGACTCCTGTTGTTGTCAGAGGGATTTGCGCAGGCTGACCGGCGGGATGTTGAGGGATTCGCGGTACTTGGCGATCGTGCGCCGAGCGACGACGATTCCCTGTTCGCCGAGGATTTCGGCAATCCTGGCGTCGGACAGCGGCTTCTTGCTGTCTTCCGCGTCCACCAGCTGGCGAATCAACGCGCGTATCGCCGTGGAGGAAGCCGCACCGCCGGTGTCGGTCGCGACATGACTGCCGAAAAAATACTTGAGCTCGAAGACTCCGCGCGGCGTCGCCATGTACTTCTGCGTGGTGACGCGCGAAACGGTGGATTCGTGCAGCTCGAGCTGATCTGCGATCTCCCTTAGGGTGAGTGGCCGCATCGCCACGTCCCCATGATCGAAGAACTGTCGTTGCTGGTCAACGATGGCCTGGGAGACGCGCAGGATCGTATCGAAGCGCTGCTGGACGTTCTTGATCAGCCAGCGCGCCTCCTGCAACTGCCCACCCAGGCCGCCGCCCTGCGCGCGGTTCTGCTGCAGCAGACTGGCGTAGAGGCGATTGATGCGCAGACGCGGCATCGCCTCCTGGTTCAGGCTCACGGACCAATGTCCGCGCAACTTGCGCACGATCACGTCGGGCAGTACGTAGCGCGTCTCGGCGGTGGAGTAGCGCGAGCCGGGGTGGGGGTCGAGGCTGCAGATCAGGGCCTGCGCTTCGCGCAGACCCTCGTCGTCGCAGCCGGTGAGCTTGCGGATACGGGCGAAGTTGCGCTCCGCGAGCAGTTCGAGGTGGCTGGTCACGATCTCGAGAGCGAGCGGGCGGATGGCACTCTCGGGCAGCGCCAGCAACTGCAGGGCGAGGCACTCCTGCGGGCTGCGCGCGCCGATCCCTGCGGGTTCGAGGCTCTGCACGTGGCGCAGGGCGATGGCGAGGTCGTCGAGTTCGACCTCGGCGTCCTGCGGCAGAAGTTCGAGGAGCTCTTCCAGCGGTTGGTGCAGGTAGCCGTCGTCGTCGAGCGCTTCGATCAGGAAGCGCACCAGCGCGCGGTCGCGATCGGACAGGGGAGAAAGTGCGATCTGCTGGTCGAGGTGTTCGCGCAGGGATACGCCGGCGGCCTGGATGTCCTGGTAGTCGCCGTCCTCGTCGTCCTCGCTGCGGCTGGAGGCGCCCTGGCCCACGTTGGACCAGTCGATGCCGTCGTCTTCGCTGCTGCCTTCACCGCCTTCGTGTGCGGTCGATTCGCCCGTGGGCTCGGCAGGCTCGGGTGCGGTCTCGCGGTCCGGCGCGCTGCCGGGGGGCGCTGCGGGCGCGTACTCGCCGCCGTCGCCGTCCTCGCGTTCGAGCATCGGGTTCTCGAGCAGCACGCGCTCGATCTCCTGGTTCAGCTCGATCGTCGAGAGTTGCAGCAGTTTGATCGACTGCTGCAACTGTGGCGTCAGCGTGAGGTGCTGGGAGAGTTTGAGCTGGAGGCTGGGTTTCATCGCATTCGGCCGGGTGGCGGGCTCACAGGCGGAAGTGCTCGCCCAGGTAGACCTGGCGCACCCGTTCGTTCTCGATGATCTCGGCCGGTTGCCCGCTCGCCAGCACGCGGCCCTCGCTGATGATGTAGGCGCGGTCACAGATGCCGAGGGTCTCGCGCACGTTGTGGTCGGTGATCAGCACGCCGATGCCGCGTTCCTTGAGGAAGCGGATGATCTTCTGGATGTCGATCACCGCGATCGGATCGACGCCAGCGAAAGGTTCGTCGAGCAGGATCAGGCGCGGGTCGGTGGCGAGCGCGCGGGCGATCTCGCAGCGCCGGCGCTCGCCGCCCGAGAGCGAGATTGCGGTGTTGTCGCGCAGGTGATGGATGCCGAGCTCGATCAGCAGCTCCTCCAGGCGGTCCTCGACCTGGCGGCGCTCGAGGCCCTGCAGCTCGAGCACGGCGCGGATGTTCTCGGCCACGCTGAGCTTGCGGAACACGCTCATCTCCTGCGGCAGGTAGGACAGGCCGAGGCGGGCGCGGGCGTGGATCGGCAGGTGGGTGAGATCGGTGCCGTCGAGGGCGATCTGACCGCCGTCGGCACGCACCAGGCCGACGATCATGTAGAAACAGGTGGTCTTGCCGGCCCCGTTGGGGCCGAGCAGGCCGACGACCTCGCCCGAGCCGACCTCGAAGCCGACGTCGTGCACGACGGTACGCGCCTTGTAGCGCTTTTGCAGGCCGGCGACCTTAAGCAGACTCATCGTAGGGCTCTTTCAGCAGCTTGCGGATCAGCTCGGGGGCGAAGCCCCGGGTTTGCAGGAAGCGCGCCTGGCGTGCCCATTCGCGCGCATCGGTGGGCGGGCAGGTGAAGCGGCCGTGCAGGACCGCGCGTGCTCGTTCCGCCTCCGATTCTACGCACTCGCCGGCGAGCGCCTCGTCGATCCGGTCACGGTCGATGCCGCGGCGCGCGAGCTCGTTGCGCAGCCGCGCGGTGCCGAAGCGGGTCGCCTTGCTGCGCACGAAGGCCTCGGCGTAGCGCTCGTCGGACTGCAGGCCGAGCTCGCGCATGCGCTCGATGACCGCTTCGATCTCGGCCGGATCGCCGTGGGAGGCGAGCTTGCGCGCCAGCTCGGCGCGCGAGTGATCGCGCCGGGCGAGATGGCGGAGCGCACGTTCGCGCAGGCTCGGCTCGCCCATGTCGTCGCTGCCGGAATCAGGCCTCGGCCTGCGCGGGGGCAGACGCGGCGGCGGGCGGCAGCTCGGGCAGGCCGACCGCGACCCGCACCTTGTTCTCGATCTCGCGGGCGAGGACCGGGTTGGCGCGCAGGAACTCGCGCGAGTTGTCCTTCCCCTGGCCGATCTTGTCGCCCTTGTAGGCGTACCAGGCGCCCGACTTGTCGACGATCTTGTGCTCCACGCCGAGGTCGATGATCTCTCCCTCGCGCGAGATGCCCTCGCCGTAGAGGATGTCGAAGTGCGCTTCCTTGAACGGCGGCGACACCTTGTTCTTGACGACCTTGACGCGGGTCTCGGAGCCGACCACCTCGTCGCCCTTCTTGATCGTGCCGGTGCGGCGGATGTCCATGCGCACCGAGGCGTAGAACTTGAGCGCGTTGCCGCCGGTGGTGGTCTCGGGGCTGCCGAACATCACGCCGATCTTCATGCGGATCTGGTTGATGAAGATCACCAG
>JAEUNQ010000089.1 GCA_016790365.1 Thauera sp.
GCGCTGATCATCGCCTCGGTGCCGCAGTACGTGCTCGGCGGCGCCGGCCTGGTGATGTTCGGCATGGTCGCCGCCACCGGCATCAAGATCCTGCTCGCGGCCGACCTGCGCAACAACCGCTTCAACCTCTACATCGTCGCACTGTCGATGGGCGCAGGCATGATCCCGATGGTGGCGCCGAAGTTCTTCCAGAACATGCCGCACGCGCTCGAGCCCCTGCTGCACAGCGGCATCCTGCTCGCGGCGATCACCGCGGTCACGCTCAACCTCTTCCTCAACGGCGGCCGTCGCAGCGCCACCGCCGACGCGATCGAGCCGGCGCTGGCGCACTGAGAGCCTGCCGGGCGGCCGCCGGCACAGCACGGCGGCGCCGAACGCGCTACCATCTTCGGGCCTGCGCCCCGGGACCCGAAGATGGACAGCCAGACGATACGCATCCTGCTCAACGGCGAGGCGGTGGCGATCACCGGCCTCGCCCCCACCACCAGCCTGCTCGCCTGGCTGCGCGGCGCGCGCGGCCTCACCGGCACCAAGGAAGGCTGCAACGAGGGCGACTGCGGCGCCTGCACCGTGGTGGTCGGCGAGCTCGCCGACGATCCCGCGGACGCGCCGCGCCTGTACGCGGTGAATGCCTGCATCCGCTTCCTGCCCACGCTCGACGGCAAGGCGGTGTTCACCGTCGAACACCTGCGCAGCCTCGCCGGCGGCGCGCTGCATCCGGTGCAGCAGGCGATGGTCGATTGCCACGGCTCGCAATGCGGCTTCTGCACCCCCGGCTTCGCGATGTCGCTGTGGGCGCTGTACGAGGATTGCCTCACGCAGGGCGAGGCCGCCGCAGGCGCCGACCCCGCCCGCATCCGCAGCGCACTCGCCGGCAACCTGTGCCGCTGCACCGGCTACCGGCCGATCGTGGAGGCCGGCGAACGCATGTTCGACGCCCCGCCCCGGCTGCTCGACCGCAAGCGCCTGCGCGCCGCCCTGCTCGCGCTGCGCCGCGACCACACGCTCGCCTTCGACCACGAGGGCTGCCGCTTCGTCGCCCCGCGCAGCCTGGACGAGCTCCTCGCTCTGCGCAGCCGCCATCCCGCGGCCACCCTGCTCGCCGGCAGCACCGACGTCGGCCTGTGGGTCAACAAGGGCCTGCGCCGGCTCGACACCCTGATCCACACCGGCGAGGTCGCCGCCCTGCGCGCGATCGTGCCGCACGCCGGCGGCCTGCGCATCGGCGCCGCGGCCTCGCTCACCGCCGCCTTCGCCGCGATCGTCCGCCTGTACCCGGAGCTCGCCGAGCTGTGGGAGCGCTTCGCCTCGCCACCGGTGCGCAACGCCGGCACCCTCGGCGGCAACGTCGCCAACGGCTCGCCGATCGGCGACTCGATGCCGGCGCTGATCGCACTCGGCGCGCGCGTCGTGCTCGCCAGCGTGCGCGGCCGGCGCAGCCTGGCGCTGGAAGACTTCTACCTCGACTACCTGAAGAAGGACCTCGCCGCCGACGAGATCGTCGAGGCGATCGAGCTGCCGCCGCCCGCGCCCGCGCGACGCCTGCGCAGCTGGAAGCTGGCCAAGCGCTTCGACTCCGACATCTCCGCGGTGTGCGCCGGCTTCGCGCTCGAGCTGCGCGCGGGCACGATCCACGCCCCGCGCATCGCCTTCGGCGGCATGGCGGCGACGCCCCGGCGCGCTACCGCCACCGAGGCCGCGCTCGCCGGCCGGCCCTGGGACGAGGCCACGCTCGCCGCCGCGCAGCGCGCGCTCGCCAACGACTTCACCCCGCTCGACGACCTGCGCGCCAGCGCTGGCTACCGCCGTCGCGCCGCCGCCGGCCTGCTCGCGCGCTTCTTCCTCGAGACCCGCCCCGACGCGCCCCTCGCCGCCGTGCAGACGCGCGCCTTCGCCGCGCAGGATCTCGCCAGCGGCCGGCCCTGAGGAGACCGCGATGAACGCCCCGACCGAGCCCACCTCGCGACCACCGGCCTCTCCGCCCCCCGCCGGCCACCCGCATCCCCACGAGTCCGCCCACCTGCACGTGGCCGGCGAGGCCACCTACGTCGACGACCTCCCCGAGCCCGCCGGGACCGCGCACGCGGCGCTCGGCCTGTCCGCCCACGCGCACGCCCGCATCGTGGCGATGGATCTCGCCGCCGTGCTCGCCGCGCCCGGTGTGCTCGGCGTGCTCGTCGCCGCCGACATCCCCGGGCGCAACGACTGCGGGCCGATCGTGCACGACGACCCCATCCTCGCCGCCGACACGGTGCACTTCGTCGGCCAGCCGATGTTCGCGGTGATCGCGAGCGATCGCGAGGCCGCCCGTCGTGCCGCCCGTCTCGCACGCATCGACTACGAAGCCCTGCCGGCGCGGCTCGACCCGGTCGAGGCCGCGCGCGCGGGCGAGCTCGTGCTGCCGCCGATGCGCCTGCTGCGCGGCGACGTGGACGCGGCGCTGGCCGCGGCGCCGCACCGGATCGAGGGGCAATGGCAGGTCGGCGGCCAGGAGCACTTCTACCTCGAAGGCCAGGTCGCGCTCGCCCAGCCGCGCGAGGACGGCTGCATGCAGCTGTGGTGCTCCACCCAGCACCCGAGCGAGATGCAGCAGGCGGTGGCGCACTGCCTCGGCATCGCCGCCCACCGCGTGGTCGTGGAGATGCGCCGCATGGGCGGGGGCTTCGGCGGCAAGGAGTCGCAGTCGGCGCTGTTCGCCTGCGTGGCGGCGCTGGCGGCGGCGAAGCTCCGCCGTCCGGTCAAGCTGCGCCCCGACCGCGACGACGACATCGCGATCACCGGCAAGCGCCACGACTTCCACTACGACTACGCCGCGGCCCACGACGACGAGGGCCGCCTCCTCGCGCTGCGGGTCGACATGATCGCGCGTGCGGGCTTCTCCGCCGACCTCAGCGGCCCGGTCGCCACGCGCGCGATCTGCCACGTCGACAACGCCTACCACCTGCCGGCGGCCGATATCCGCACCCTGCTCGCGCGCACCCACACCCAGTCGAACACCGCCTTCCGCGGCTTCGGCGGGCCGCAGGGCGCGATCCTCGCCGAGTGGGTGATCGACGGCATCGCGCGCACGCTCGGGCGCGATCCGCTCGATGTGCGCCGCATCAACTTCTACGGCGGCCCGGGGCGCGACACCACGCCCTACGGCCAGGTCGTCGCCGACAACGTGCTCCACGCGCTGGTCGACGAGCTCGAGGCGAGCAGCGACTACCGCACCCGCCGCGCCGAAATCGCCGCCTTCAACGCCGAAAGCCCGGTGCTGCGGCGCGGGCTGGCGCTCACCCCGGTGAAGTTCGGCATCTCCTTCAACCTCACCCACTTCAACCAGGCCGGCGCGCTGGTGCATGTGTACACCGATGGCTCGGTGCTGGTGAACCACGGCGGCACCGAGATGGGCCAGGGCCTGCACACCAAGGTCTGCCAGGTGGTCGCGACCGAGCTCGGCGTCGCGCTCGAGCGCGTGCGCGCGACCGCCACCGACACCAGCAAGGTCGCCAACACCTCGGCCACCGCGGCCTCCACCGGCGCCGACCTCAACGGCCAGGCGGCTGCGGCCGCGGCGCGCACGATCCGTGAGCGCCTGGCGGAGTTCGCCGTGCGCCGCTTCGGCGAGGGATGCGAGGGCGGCCGAAGGAATGGCGGCGACCACAACGGCAACACGCACACGGCCGGCCACCGCGCCGACCCGGCCACGGTGCGCTTCGCCGACGGCCAGGTCCATGTCGGCGTGCACACGATTCCCTTCGCCGAGCTCGTCGGCGAGGCCTACCGCGCCCGCGTGCAGCTCTGGTCCGACGGCTTCTATGCCACGCCCGGCCTGCACTGGGACGCCGCCACGCTCACCGGCCACCCCTTCCACTACTTCGCCTACGGCGCCGCGGTGTCCGAGGTGGCGGTGGACACGCTCACCGGCGAATGGCGCCTGCTGCGCGCCGATCTGCTGCACGACGCCGGCAGCTCGATCAACCCGGCGATCGACCGCGGCCAGGTCGAGGGCGCCTTCATCCAGGGCATGGGCTGGCTCACCATGGAAGAGCTGCGGTGGAACGCCGAGGGCCGGTTGACGACCCACGCGCCCTCCACCTACAAGATCCCCGCCGCGCACGATTGTCCGCCCGACCTGCGGGTCCGCCTGTTCGACAATCCCGATCGCGCGGACACCATCCTGCGCTCCAAGGCGGTGGGCGAGCCACCGCTGCTGCTGGGCTTCTCGGTCTTCTTCGCCCTGCGCGATGCAATCGCCGCCGCCGGCGACGGCCGAACCAACCCGCCCCTGCGCGCGCCCGCGACGCCCGAGGCCATCCTCGACGCGATCGACGCGGTACGCCGGCCCCCGACGTCTGACGCCTGACGCCCCTTTGTCCTCCTGGCTCTCCACCCTCTCCCGCGTGCTCGAGACCGCCACCCCGGCGGTCCTGGTCACGGTCGCAGCCACCCGCGGCTCGGTGCCGCGCGCGCCCGGCGCGCATATGGTGGTGAGCGTGGCGCAAGCGCAAGGCAGCGTCGGCGGCGGCCGACTGGAGCAGCGCGCCATCGAGATCGCCCGCGAGCGGCTCGTCGCCGACGCCCCCACCCCGCACCTGGAGCGCTTCGTGCTCGGCGCCAGCCTCGGCCAGTGCTGCGGTGGCGTCGTGGTGCTGGCCTTCGAGCACGTCGGCCCGGCGCAGCGGAAGTGGGTCGAGCGCGCCGCCGCGCTCGCCGCCGCAGGCCGCGCGTGGGGGCGACTAGTGCTCATCGACGGCCCGCGCGCCGGCGAGGTCGCGGTGTTCGACAGCGCATCGCTGGAGTCCACCTGCGCCCCGCCCCTCGCCGCCCACGCGCACCGCCTCCTCGCCGCCGGCGCAGACACGGCCCTCCTCGTCCCCGCCCCCTGTAGGAGCGGCGCCCGCCGCGAACCCGCCGCGGAGCCGGCGACCGCGCCCGGATCGGTCGCGGCACACGACCCGGGCGCCGATTCGCGCCTTGCGGCGCTCCTACATCAAGACATCGCGGCTCCGTGGTCGCCCGACGAAGACATCGCCGCCCCCTGTAGGAGCGGCGCCCGCCGCGAACCCGCCGCGGAGCCGGCGACCACGCCCGGATCGGTCGCGGCACACGACCCGGGCGCCGATTCGCGCCGTGCGGCGCTCCTACATCACGACATCGCGGCTCGGGGGTCGCCCCCCGAAGACATCGCCGCCGCCTGTAGGAGCGGCGCCCGCCGCGAACCCGCCGCGGAGCCGGCGACCACGCCCGGATCGGCCGCGGCACACGACCCGGGCGCCGATTCGCGCCTTGCGGCGCTCCTACATCAAGACATCGCGGCTCGGGGGTCACCCGACGAAGACATCGCCGCCCCCTGTAGGAGCGGCGCCCGCCGCGAATCTGCCGCGGAGCCGGCGACCGCGCCTGGATCGGCCGCGGCACGCGACCCGAGCGCCGATTCGCGCCTTGCGGCGCTCCTACATCAAGACATCGCGGCTCGGTGGTCGCCCCCCGAAGACATCGCCGCCCCCTGTAGGAGCGGCGCCCGCCGCAAATCTGCCACGGAGCCGGCGAGCACGCCCGCACTCGCCGCCCGGTGCGAATCGGCGTGCGAGACGGCGATCCTGCTCGATGCGAGCCCGCAGCCGGCGCTGCAGGTGATGATGTTCGGCGCCGGGCATGTCGGGCGCGCCCTGGCGGAGCTGTTCGGCAGGCTCCCGCTGCGGGTGCGCTGGATCGACGAGCGCGCGGGGGAATTTCCGCCAACGGTCGCGACCAACATCGAAACGCGCTGCACCGACGACCCGACGGCGGAGGTGCGCGAGGCCCCCGCGGGTGCGGTGTTCCTCGTGCTCACCCATAGCCATGCCCTCGACTTCGAGTTGGTCGAGGCCATCCTCGCGCGCGACGACCTCCGGTTCTGCGGCCTGATCGGCTCGCAGACCAAGCGCATGCGCTTCGTCCACCGTCTGCGTGCACGCGGAGTCGAGGAAGCGCGCGTCGCCCGCCTGCGCTGCCCGGTCGGACTGCCCGGGCTGCCGGGCAAGGAAGCCGAGGTGATCGCGCTCGCGATCGCCGCCGAAGTGATGCGCCTGCGCCCGCGAGAGGATCCCGCAGCCACGTCCCGCTGGCCCGAAGCCGAATCGGAGGCAGCGCAACCCACCGCATCCGGCCAAGAACGATGAAGCCCGCCGTCCCGCCCTCCCCTCCGGTCTCCGCCGTACGCGGCGAGATCGTGCACTTCCTCGCCGACCCCGCCCACCACGCACATGCGCTGGAGCACTTCGCCGACGGCGTGCTGGTCGTGCGCGACGGCCACGTCGCCGAATGCGGTCCCGCCGCCGAGCTGCTGCCCCGGCTGCCGGCCGGCACACCGCTCGCCGACCACCGCGGGAGGCTGATCCTGCCCGGCTTCGTCGACACCCATGTGCATTACCCGCAGACCGACATCATCGCGAGCCACGGCGAGCAGCTGCTCGAATGGCTGGAGAAATACACCTTCCCCGCCGAGCAACGCTTCGCCGACCCCGCGCATGCCGCCGAGGTGGCCGGCTTCTTCTGCGACGAGCTGCTGAGGAACGGCACCACCACCGCGGCGGCCTTCGCCACGGTGCATCCGGCCTCGGTGGATGCGCTGTTCGAGGCCGCGCAGGCACGCCGCATGCGCATGATCACCGGCAAGGTGCTGATGGACCGCAACTGCCCCGACTTCCTGCGCGACAGCGCCGAGACCGGCTACGCCGCGTCGAAGGCGCTGATCGAGCGCTGGCATGATCGTGGCCGCCTGCTCTACGCCGTCACCCCGCGCTTCGCACCCACCTCGACGCCCGCGCAGATGAGGTTCGCCGGGCAGCTCTTCCGCGAGCACCCCGGCGTCTTCCTGCAGTCGCACCTTGCGGAGAACCGCGCAGAGGTCGCCTGGGTGGCGCAGCTCCATCCCGAGGCACGCAGCTACCTCGACGTCTACGCGCACGCCGGGCAGCTCGGCATGCGCGCGGTGTTCGCGCACTGCCTCTGGCTCGACGACGCCGACCGCCGGCGCATGGCCGAGGCCGGCGCGGCGATGAGCTTCTGCCCCACCTCCAACCTCTTCCTCGGCTCCGGGCTCTTCGACCTGCGGCGCGCACACGAACTCGGGGTGCGCGTAGGCCTGGGCACCGACGTGGGCGGAGGCACCAGCTTCTCGATGCTGCAGACCCTGAACGAGGCCTACAAGGTGCTACAGCTCGGCGGCCAGTCGCTGTCGGCGGCGGGGGCCTTCCACCTCGCCACCCTCGGCGGCGCGCACAGCCTCTACCTCGACGACCGCATCGGCAACTTCATGCGTGGCAAGGAGGCCGACTTCGTCGTCCTCGACCCGCGCGCCACGCCGCTGCTCGCGCGCCGCAGCGCCGCCTGCGCGACACTCGAGGAGCGCCTGTTCGCGCTGATGATGCTGGGCGACGACCGCGCGGTGGCAGCGACCCACGTGATGGGCACGCCCGCGTGGCGGCGCCCGGGGCCCTAGCGCTCGCCTCTCACCCCCTGCCACGCCCGCGCTTGGCCTCGTACATCGCCTTGTCCGCGCTGCGCATCAGCTCGGCCGGATGGTCGCCGTCGCGAGGGGACAGCGCGATGCCGATGCTGGCCGAGATGGCGAGTCGACGCTGCCCGATCATGAAGGGGCGGTCGATGCTGGCGCGCAGCTTGGCGGCCACCTGCTGCGCAGCCTCGACCGACGCGACCCCGGGGAGCAGGACGACGAACTCGTCGCCGCCGACGCGGGCTGCGGTGTCGGCCTCGCGCAAGCCCTCGCGCAAGCGCGCAGCGACACCCTGGAGGAGCGCATCGCCGACATCGTGGCCATGGCGATCGTTCACCGGCTTGAAGCCGTCCAGGTCGATGAACAAAAGGGCCACCAGCCCGCCCTCGCGCCGGGCCGCCGCGAGCGCACGCTCGAGTCGATCGAGCAGCAGCGCTCGATTGGGCAGTCCGGTGAGGACATCGTGCTCGGCCAGATGCTGGACCTTCTCCTCCGCCGCCTTGCGCGCCGTGATGTCGTTGACGATGTTGAGGGTGGCCGGCTCGCCGTGCCAGACGATCGGCACCCCGCTGGTCTCCGCCCACAGCAGCCGGCCCGACTTGTGCAGCAGGCGCAGCGGATAGCGCTGCTCGGCATCCACGCCCGACAGGCGGCGGGCGTGATTGGTTTCTGCCCGGCCCAGATCCTCGGCCAGGATCAGGGCGGTAAAGGCGTCCATGCCGGCGAGCTCGGCGGGCGAATAGCCGACGAGCTGGCAAAACGCCGGATTGCAGTAGGCCAGGCGTCGGTTCTGCACGACGACGATGCCTTCCTGCGCCATCTCGACGAGCAGGCGGTAGTGCTCCTCGCTCTCCTTGAGCGCCTCCTCGACGCGCTCGCGCGCCTCGATGTCCTCGTGCAGGCGCGCGCTCAGCTCGGCGAGCCGCCGGTTGAGCGCGCGCAGGTGACGGATCCACAAATAGGCCACCACCAGCAGGGCCAGGAGTCCCGCAGCCACCTGCACAGTCAGGCGGTAGTTGATCCGCATGGGCGCCTCGATCGACACGTGGCGATTGACGATCGCGTCGACCTCCTCCTCCTTCAGCGTGTCGATCGCGTCGTCAAGACGGCTCAGCATCTCCGGCTGGCGACCGACGAGCCCGATGCGCAGGCGGTTGCCGTAGCCGGGCAGTTCGCCGGCGATCTTCAGGTTGAACCAGCCCTCGCTCTTGATCGTGTGCGCGGCGATCGTCAGCGCGCGCAGGGTCAGGTCGGCCTCGCGCGCCTCGACCATGCCCAGCGCGTCCGCCTCCGAGGCCACCGGCAGGATGCGCAGGCCGGGAAAATCGGCACCGATGCGCTCGATGATCGAGGTCGCGGTGGGTAGCGCGATCGTGGTGTGGCGCGGCAGCGCAGCCAGCCCGGTCGCCGGAGGCTTCGGCCCGCGCGCACGCCCTTCGCCACCCTCCGCGCGCCCGCGGCGCGCAGCAGCACGACCAGACGACTCATGTCATGTCGAGGAAGTCGCCCCAGGCCTCGATCGGCAGCGGCTTGCCGAACAGGTAGCCCTGGAAGGAGTCGCAGCCATGCTGGCGCAGGAAATCGCGCTGCTCCGGCATCTCCACGCCTTCGGCCACCACCTCCAGGCCGAGCGCGTGGCTCAGCGACAGGATCGCCAGCACGATCGCCTCGCTGCCCTGGTTCTCGGCCATGTCGCGCACGAAGGACTGGTCGATCTTCAGCTGGTCGAAGGGCAGGCGCTTGAGGTAGGACAGCGAGGAGTAGCCGGTACCGAAGTCGTCGAGCGCGAAGCGGATGCCGAGTGCGCGCAGCTCGTTCATGCGCAGGATCGTCTCATCCACGTCCGACAGGATGGCGCTCTCGGTCAGCTCGAGCTCGAGCCGGCCGGGGTCGATGCCCGCGGCGTGTACCGTCTCCTTCACGCTGGCGACGAAGTCGGGCTGGTGGAACTGGCGCGCGCTGACGTTGACCGCGATCTTGAGGTGGCGCGTGCTCTCGTCCGTCTGCCAGCGCGCGAGCTGCGCGCAGGCGGTGCGCAGCACCCACAGCCCGAGCTGGACGATGTGACCGGTGTCCTCGGCGAGCGGGATGAACTCGGCCGGCGACACCATGGGGCCTCCGTCGAGCGGCCAGCGCAGCAGGGCCTCGGCGCCGATCACCACGCCGCGCCGGTTGACCTGGGGCTGGAAGAACAGCCGGAAGGCGTTCGCCTCGAGCGCCTCGCGCATCCGCGCCTCGAGGCGGGCATGGGCATCGACGACGGCCTGCATCTCGGGGTTGAAGAAGCGTACGGTGTCGCGCCCGTCCTGCTTGGCCCGGTACAAGGCCACCTCGGCCTGCTTGAGCAGGCTCTCGAGCGAGCTCACGCCGTCGTGGAACAGGCTGATGCCGATGCTCAGGGTGGCGAAGTGGCGGTCCCCCGTCTCGCTACCCAGCACATACGGCTGCTGGAGCGCCTGCTGGAGCTTGCGTGCGATGTGCTCGGCGTGGCTCAGCGCGTCGGACTCGGTCTCGCCGATGCGCTCGACGAGCACGGCGAAGTCGTCGTCGCCATGGCGCGCGACGGTATCCTCCTCGCGCACGCTCGCGCGCAGGCGCGCGGCCACCTCGCACAGCAGGCGGTCCCCGGCGGCATGGCCGAGGGTGTCGTTGAGCTGGCGGAAGCGGTCGATGTCGACCAGCATCAGCATGCCGAAGCTCTCGCGCCGCACCCCGCTGCGGATCGCCTGGGCGATGCGGTCGTGCAGCAGCGCCCGGTTCGGCAGCCCGGTCAGCGCATCGAAGTAGGCGAGTCGGTGCAGCAGGGCCTCGGACTGCTTGCGCTGGGTGATGTCCTCCTTCACCGCCACGTAGTGCGTGACCGTGCCGCCCGCGTCCTTGATCGGCGCAATCGTGGCCAGCTCGAGGTAGGCGGAGCCGTCCTTGCGCACGTTGTTGAACTCGCCGCGCCACACCTCGCCGGCAAGCAGGGTGCTCCACATCTGCGCGTAGGTCGCGCTCGGCGTCAGCCCGCCGTTGAGGATGCGCGGATTGCGTCCGAGCACCTCGTCGCGCGCATAGCCCGTGATGCGCTGGAAGGCCTCGTTCACGTACAGGATGCTCCCGGAGGTGTCGGTGATGACGATGGACTCCGGGCTCTGCTCGATCACCATCGACATGCGCTGCAGCTCGCCCTCGCGCTTGCCGATCTCCACCGCCATGCGCTCGATGCCCTCGGCGAGCGCATCGAGCTCGCCCACGCCGGTGGCCCGCCCGATGCGCGCATCGCGCCGGCCGGCGGCGATCTCGGCGATCGCGGCGCGGATCCGCGCCGCCCACACCTCGATCAGGCGGTAGATGTAGAAGCGCGCGATCAGCGCGGAGACGAGCGCGATGCCGGCGATCAGCGCCAGATGCAGCAGCAGGCGCTGCCCGACCGCCTCCAGCGAACGCTCGAGCGGTGCGCCGATGGCGAGAAAGCCGCTACCGGGGGCGAAATCCGGCTCGCCGACGCCATACAGGCGTCGGACGCCGTCCGGGCCGGTGAGCTCGGCGATGCCGCCCCCTTCCGCCGCGAGCGCAGCCATGCTCGCGATGGTGGCCGCGGAGACCTTGTGATCGCGCCAGCGCTCGGGCTCGGGCTGGTGTGCCAGCACGAGCCCGGTGCCGCTGACCACGCTCGCCTCCCAGCCCTCGGGCAGGCGGAAGCCCTCGATCAGGCGATCGAACCAGGTGACGGTGATGGTGGTGAAGAGAACCGCCCGCAGCGTCCCGTCCGCGGCGCGCAGCGGATAGCCGAAGGCCATGCCCGGCTTGCCCGAGACCCTGCCGATGACGAATTCGCCGGGCGAGATGCCCTCCCCGGCGAGGGAGACCTGGAACCAGGCCCGATCGACGACACTCACCGCGGAGCCCATCGGCCTGCCGCTGCAGAAGATGGTGCCGTCCGGAAGCGCCGCGCCGATGTTGGCGAAACCCTCGAGGGAATCGAGCAGGCGGCCGGCGATCCCCGAACACTGCGCGGAATCCAGGGACTGCAGGTCGTTCGAGCGCGACATGATGCGGAGCACGAGCGCCACCGCGCGATGGGCGGCCTGTGCCTCGCGATTGGCGTCCGCCAGGCGCAGCGCGATCTCGGCCCGGGTCTCGGCGACCGCCTGGCGACGGCGCTCGTCGTAGTCGAAGAGCGCGAACAGCAGCACGGGGAGCACCGCAATCGCGATCGTCAGCCAGAGACGGAAATTGAGCGAGGTTCGGATCATCGGTCGTCCTACGACGGGCGTCGACGGGGGCTCTCCGGCGCATGGGGAATTGGGGGGACAGTGCGCGAACTCTGCCGCAATTTGGCGGCGCTGTCGCGCGTGGATGCCTGAATGATGCGAACCAGGTCACGAGACGACCCATTATGGGGCTTCTCATCCCGAACGCATGCACAAGCGTGTCGTCCCCGCTCTTCCCGCCTCGGCCCGGCGAGGACCCGGCCTGAAGAGCGACGGGCGCCGACCGGCGGCATACGCGGGAGCGCCCGCTGTTTTCTTGCATACAATCGAGCACTCCCCCCCCCCGCAGGCGCCCTCCATGGAACTCAAATGGCTTGAAGACTTCCTCAGCCTCGCCGACAGCGGCAGCTTCTCGCGCTCGGCCGAGCAGCGCCACGTGTCGCAGCCCGCGTTCTCGCGCCGCATCCGCGCGCTCGAGGCCTGGCTGGGGGTGGCGCTGGTCGACCGCAGCACCTTCCCCACCCGGCTCACCGAGGCGGGCGAGGCCTTCAAGGGGCCGGCGGCGGACCTCATCCACCGCCTGCATGCCGCGCGCGCGCTGGTGCGCGGCCACCAGAAAACCGCGGGCGACGCGCTCGTGTTCGCCGTCCCGCACACGCTCGCGTTCGCCTTCTTCCCCGGCTGGCTGGGGCGGCTCAAGGCCGAGTTCGGCGAGGTCCCCACCCGGCTGATCGCGGGCAACGTGCACGACGTGGTGACGATGCTGGTGGAAGGCGGCTGCGACCTGCTGCTGTGCTACCACCATCCCACCCACCCGGTTTGGCTCGATCCGGCGCGCTTCGAAGGCATCCAGCTCGCGGTCGAGCGCGTGCGCCCCTACCTGCCGCGCCGGCTCGCGAACAGCTCGGGCTGGCAGCTGCCCGGCTCGGCCGAGGCCCCCATCCCCTTCCTGCGCTACGGGCCCAACACCTACCTGCGGCGCATGGTCGACACCATCCTCGACCGCGCCGCGCGCCCGGCCCACCTCGCCCTGCAGTACGAGTCCGACATGGCCGAGAGCCTCAAGGCCATGCTGCTCGCCGGCCACGGCCTCGCCTTCCTGCCCGCGAGCGCGGTCGCGCGCGAGGCCGAACGCGGCGAGGTGGTCGTCGCCGGCGGCCCGGAGTGGAGCCTGGAGATGGAAGTCCGCCTCTACCGCGACCGCGCCAACACCCGGCCGGAGCTGCTGCGCCTGTGGCAGCACCTGGCCAGCCCGACGAAGCCCGGCTCCTGACGCCTCGCGCCTCACGCCCCACCTATGCGCAAGACGCATGACCCGATGTAGCAACGGCATGCCTCAGGGGTGCGCACCTCCACACAATGCGCGCACCTTTTCACACCACACGAGGCAGACAGATGAGCGCAACACAACAAGACAGGACCGCGCTGGACCGCGTCGGCGGACTTTCCTACCTGAACCCGGCCGCCCCCGAGCCGTGGGCGAGCTTCGTCGAGCAGATCGAGCGCGTGCGCCCCCACCTCGGCTCGCTCGAGCGCTGGATCGAGACCCTCAAGCACCCCAAGCGCGCGCTGATCGTCGACGTGCCGATCGAGCGCGACGACGGCACCGTCGCCCACTACGAGGGCTACCGCGTGCAGCACAACCTGTCGCGCGGCCCGGGCAAGGGCGGCGTGCGCTTCCACCCCGACGTCACCCTCAACGAGGTGATGGCGCTGGCCGG
>JAEUNQ010000270.1 GCA_016790365.1 Thauera sp.
GATGGGCGTCGACGTGCCGATCGTGCCCGGCATCATGCCGATCGGCAGCTTCAGCAAGCTGGCGCGCTTCTCGGATGCCTGCGGCGCCGAGATCCCGCGCTGGATGCGCAAGACCTTCGAGAGCTACGGCGACGACAGCGATGCGATCCGCGCCTTCGGCCTCGACGTGGTCACCGACCTGTGCGAAAAGCTGCTCGCCGCCGGCGCGCCCGGGCTGCACTTCTACAGCATGAACATGGCGGGCCCGACCACCGAGATCTGCAGGCGACTGGGCATCACCACCTGATTCGGAGCATCCATGCGCGCAATCACGCGACGAACGTGACATTTGCGTCTCAAGGGCGGGAGCAGTCGGACGTAGAGTGTGCGAAGCAGCACGATGGACCGATTGCCCCCGCCGCCCCGCCCCTGATCATGATTCGCCTCCGGCCTGGCCCCTCGGCAGCCAGCGCAGGGTGCGCTCCGCCATCCTTCGCGTATCGCAGCCCTGCCTCCCGATGATGCCTCCCCCCTCCTCGAACGACACCCGCATGAGCCTCGGCGAGAAGCTGCGCCGGGTCAATCAGCGAGCCCTCGGTCTCGCCGTGGGCCTGCTCGCGCTGGTGATCACCCTCGGCAGCCTGGTGATCAGCGCGCTCGCGCTCGAGAGCAACACCCGTGTGATGGCCCGCGTGCTCGCCGACAACGCCGCCGCGAGCCTGATGTTCCTCGACAAGGAGGCTGCGGCGCGCGTGCTCGCCACCCTCGAGCGCCTGCCCGACGTGCGCGGCGCGGCGATCTTCGATACCGGACAGGCCGAGTTCGCACGCTACGGGAAATTTCGCACCGAGGGTCGCGAGCCGCCGAGCCTGTCCGCCGAGCGCGCGCACTTCAGCCTGGAGACGCTGCACCTGACGCAGCCGATCATCGAGAACGAGAACGTGGTTGGCGTACTCGATCTCGACCTCGATCTGAAGCCGCTCTATACCCAGGTCATCGCCCATACCTCGATCGTCGTCGCCGCCGCGCTGCTCGCGCTCTGGCTCGCCACCATGATGCTCAGGCGACTCAACCGCGCGGTACTGCGCCCGCTGACCAGGCTGTCCGCGCTGATGGAACGCGTAGCCCACACCGAGGACTACAGCGCACGCGCCGCACCGAGCTCGATCACCGAACTCGACTCGCTGGCGCGTGGCTTCAACCGAATGCTCGGCCAGATCGCCGAGCGCGACGCACGCCTGGCCTCGCACCGCGAACACCTCGAGGACGTGGTCGCCGCACGCACGGAAGAGCTGGTGCGTGCCAAGGAGGCCGCGGAAGCCGCCAGCCAGGCCAAGAGCGACTTCCTCGCCACCATGAGCCACGAGATCCGCACCCCGATGAACGGAGTGCTGGGCATGACGGAGCTGCTGCTCGACAGCGGACTCGGCCACGACCAGCGCCACTTCGCCGAGGCGGTGGAGAACTCCGGTCGCCACCTGCTCGGCATCATCAACGACATCCTCGACTTCTCGAAGATCGAATCGGGCCACCTGGAACTCGAGGAGGTCGAGTTCGAGCTCGGCGATGCGCTCGAAAACACGCTGACGATGTTCGCCCAGCCCGCCGAGAAGAAGGGGCTGGAGCTGCTCGCCGACCTGCCACCCGAGACCCGCCGCAGCGTGTGCGGCGACCCCTTCCGCCTGCGCCAGGTGGTGGGCAACCTGCTCAACAACGCGATCAAATTCACCGATCGCGGCGAAGTCGTGGTGCGCACCCGCCTGCTCGGCGAGGACGAGACCCATTGCCGGCTGTGCATCAGCGTCGAGGACACCGGCATCGGCATCCCCGCGCAGGCGCAGGAGAAGATTTTCGAGCAGTTCTCCCAGCTCGACGGCTCGACCACCCGCCAATACGGTGGCACAGGCCTCGGCCTGGCGATCTGCCGCCGCCTCGTGGGCCTGATGGGCGGCGTGATCGGCTTGGACAGCGAAGCTGGAGAGGGCGCGCACTTCCATATCGAACTGCGCCTGCGAAAGGGTACCCACCCGCCCGAGGCGCTGCATTGCGACGTCGCCCTCGCCGGGGTGCGCACGCTGGTGGTGGATGACAACGCCACCAACCGAGAGATCCTCGAACGCCAGTTGGAGGGCTGGGGCATGGTGGTCGAATGCGCCGCCGACGCCGCGGCGGCGCTCGCACTTCTCGCGGGGGCACACGCATCCGGCGACGGATTCCGACTCGCGGTGCTCGACATGCACATGCCGGGCACCGACGGCCTGCAGCTCGCCAGCGCGATCCGTGCCAACCCGGCGCTGGCCGCCACCCGCCTGGTGGTACTGACCTCGAGCTACTCCAGCGCCACCGTGCGCGAACGCGAACGCGCCGGGATCCTGCGCTGTGTGCACAAGCCGATCCGCCAGGCCGAGCTGCACGAGGTACTGTGCAGCGCGCTGCGCGCCACCCTCGAGACCGCGGCCGACGCTGCACCCCCGGCAACCGCAGCGACGGGGCTCGCCGGCAAGGTGCTGCTGGCCGAGGACAACCCGGTCAACCAGCAAGTGGGCGAGGCGATGCTCGCCAAGCTCGGCATTGCAGTGCGCTTCGCCGCGAATGGAGAGGAGGCGGTGCGCCTGGCTCAGGCCGAGGCCTTCGACCTGATCCTGATGGACTGCCACATGCCGATCATGGACGGCTATGAGGCGAGCACGGCGATCCGCATGCGCGCCCCCGCACACCGGGTGCCGATCGTCGCCCTCACCGCCAACGTGATGGAGGGCAACCGCGAGCGCTGCCTCGCCGCCGGCATGGACGACTTCCTCGCCAAGCCCTATTCGCTCGAACAGCTCGAGGACGTGTTGCGGCGCTGGATGAGCGCCACGATCGACGCGGTCGCAGCAGACCGAGCGGCCGAGACAGACGCAAAGCCCGCCCCGGCCGACACGGAACGGACGGAGACAGTGGCGGCGATCGATCGCGGCTTCCTCGCACAGTTCCGCGAGCTCGACCCGGAAGGCGGGCTGGCGCTCGCCGACCGCATCCTCTCGGTCTACCTCGACACTTGCGCGCCGACCTTCTCCGAGATCGAGGCGGCGGTTGCCGGCGGCGATGGCGAGCGCCTGCGGCGTTCCGCCCACAGCCTCAAGTCGAGCTCGGGCAACGTCGGTGCGACACGGCTCCACACGCTGCTGCGCGACATCGAGGGGCTCGGCCGCGACGGGCGCATCGACGAAGCGCGTGCCCGCCTCGACGAGCTGCGCCAGGCCTACGCACGTGCCTGCGAGGAGCTCCGTGCGCTGCGGCTGGAGATCGGCCGATGAACCCGGCCCGCATCCTCGTCGCCGACGACGACCTGACCACCGCCCTGCTGATGCAGGCCGCGCTCGTCCAGTCGGGATTCACGGTCGTGCTCGCCGCCGACGGCGAGGCGGCACTGCAGGCCTCCACCCGGGAACACCTCGACATGGTGCTGCTCGACGTGGACATGCCCCGCCTGGACGGCTATGCGGTCTGCCGCGAGTTGCGCCGACGCTGCGGCGACGAGTTGCCCATCCTGATGGTGACCGGGATGGACGACACCGCCTCGATCGAAGCGGCCTTCGACGCCGGCGCCACCGACTTCATCAGCAAGCCGATCACCTGGCCGCTGCTCGGCCACCGCGTCCGCTACGTGCTGCGTGCAACCCGCGCCGCGGCCGCGCTGCGCCGCGCAAACGCGCGCAATGCCGCGATGCTCGACGCGCTGCCCGATACCCTGATGCGGATCGACGGCTCCAACCGGATCGTCGAGGTGCGCACCGACCCGGACGGGGCGTGCCACTGCGCGCCAATCACAGGGCAGGCGCTGGCGATGGCCTACCCTCCGGGGGTGAGCGCGATCCTCGAGCGTGCGCTGGAGGACACCCGGCGTAGCGGCAAGCCGCGCTCGGTGGAGTTCCAGCTTGCGGACGCGGACACCTCCCCCGGCCACTACGAGGCGCGCCTGAGTTCCATCGACGGCAGCGAGGCGCTCTGCCTGCTACGCGACATCACCGAGCGCAAGGAGTACGAGCTCCGCATCCATCGCCTCGCCTACTACGACAGCCTGACCGGGCTGGCCAACCGGCGCGGCTTCATCGAGCGGCTGGAGCGCGAGATCGGCCGCGCGCGCCAGAGCGGCCAGCGCCTGGCCATGCTCTTCCTCGACCTCGACCGCTTCAAGAGCGTCAACGACACCCTCGGCCACGCCGCCGGCGACGCCCTGCTGCAGGAGGCCGCCGAGCGCCTGCGCCGCACGATCCGGCCGGGCGACTTCGTCTCCCACGGCGCACAGACGCTCGAGAGCGCGGAGTTCGCCCGCCTCGGCGGGGACGAATTCACCGTACTGCTGCCGCACATCGAGAAGCCCGAGGACGCGCTGCCGATCGCCGAGCGCATCCGCACCAACATGAGCGCACCCTACGTCCTGGAAGGTCAGCAGCTGGGAATCACCACCAGCATCGGCATCGCGCTCTACCCCGACGACGGCCACGACGCCGCCACCCTGATCAAGCACGCCGACACCGCGATGTACGACGCCAAGGCGCACGGGCGCAACGGCTGTCGCTACTACAACCCCAATCTCACCGCCGAGGCGGTACACCGCGTCGAGCTGGAGATGGGCCTGCGCCGGGCGCTCGAGCGCGACGAGTTCGTACTCTTGTATCAGCCCCAGGTGGATGTGCGCAGCGGGCGTGTCTGCGCAGTCGAGGCGCTGGTGCGCTGGCGACGCGCGGACGGCAGCATGGTGCCGCCGCTCGACTTCATCCCCTTCGCCGAGGAATGCGGGCTGATCGCGCAGATTGGCGCCTGCGTGCTGCGCCAGGCCTGCCACGACGCTGCCGCCTGGATGCGGGACGGCATCGCGTTGACCGTTGCGGTCAACCTGTCGCCGCTGCAGTTCCGCGCCCCCGACCTGCTCGACCAGGTGCGCGAGGCACTCGACGGCAGCGGCCTGCCCCCCACCCTGCTGGAGCTGGAGATCACCGAAGGCGCGCTGATGCAGGATGACTCGCGCACCCGCGCCACGCTGGCCGCGCTCTGCAGCCTGGGCATCGGCATCGCGCTCGACGATTTCGGCACCGGCTACTCCTCGCTGAGCTACCTCAAGCGCCTCCCGCTCGGCCGGCTCAAGATCGACCGCAGCTTCGTCGCCGGCCTGCCCGACGACGCCGACAATCTCGCGATCGTGCGCGCCATCCTGGCCCTGGCCCGCCACCTCGGCTTCCGCATCACCGCCGAAGGCGTGGAGACCCCCGCTCAGGCGACCCTGCTCGCCGGACTGGAGGCGGACAGCCTGCAGGGCTACCTGTTCAGTCGCCCGGTCGTGGCGGCCGAGATCGCAGCGATCGCGGCACGCAAGTGGATGATCGACGCGAGCGCAAGTGCGCGCTGAACCCGCAGCACGGCTCGATTGCGGCGGCGCCCGCCGGAACCTCCTTCCGGAGGCTCAATTGACAGCCCGGCGCAGGTTGCGCGCGAGCCCGAGGAGGGCCGCACCCGGCCTGAGGCCGACGCGGCGGCAGCGCTCGACGTCGACCTCGAAGGCGAGCCGGCTTCCCTCCGGAACGATGCGAATCGCCGCCTCCTGCGCTCCGGGGGCATCGCTGACGATGAGCACCGGCGCATCGCCGAGCAGCCTCTCGACCTGAGCCAGGCTCGACGCCTCCTCCTCGGCGACGTAGAGCACCTGGCATTCGCGCACTGCAGCCAGGGAGCGCAGCGGCACCACCACCACCCCACGACCGTGGACCGTCTTCCCCTCGAGGCGCTCCATCGCCACCACGGGGTCCGCTCCACCCAGCACGCAGATATTGAAGCTCTCGCCAGGCAATGGCGGCCACTGTGTCAGCGCAGCGAAATTGTAGATGTAGGTGGCCTTCAACTCGTGCTCGGGCACCGCCTCTGCGCCAACGCCGGAGGCGAGCGGGAGCAGGCACAGGAGGGCGAAGAGTGGCGTCCTCATGGCTGGAAGCCGATCTGCAGCCATACCGTGCGCCCGTCCATGCGCAGGCCGTCGTGCATGATCCCGCTGGCGGGCGCCCAATCGAGACCCGACACGGTCTCATACCGGCGATCGAGGAGGTTGCGCACGCTCAGCGAAGCGAACAGCCCATGCCAGTTGCGCTCGGTGCTCAGCGTCAGGTTGGCGAGCGTGACGCCGCCGAGTTCACGTCGTGCACGCGTGAGGCGGGGACCGAGGTACTGCGCCTCGAAGCCGGCACGCAACGCCTCTCCCGGCAGCAGGAAGGTGAAGTTGAGCTTGCCGAGCAGGTCGGGCGAATTGATCGCATCGCGCCCATGCACGTCGCGCGAGCGCTGCCAGGCCAGGCTGGCGCGCGCACGCGCCCCGCGCTCCCACAGGTGTTCGATCTCGGCCTCGACTCCGTGGGCACGGCTGGTCCCCTCGGGAACCGCTTCGCCCTCCGCGTTCTCGATCAACAGATCGCTGCGCCGGTAGCGATAGACCGAGCCGGTGAAGCGCGTCTGCGGCGCAAGCTGGCGCTGCAGCACGAGCTCGGTGGCGGCGACGTACTCGGGGACCGCCTCATCATCCGAGATCCAGCGGTCGTTGGCGTTGGGCATCTTGAAGGCCTCGCTGTAGGAAGCCTTCCAGATCGTCGATGAGTCCTGCTGCCAGATCAGCGCCGCACGCGGACTGAGGTTGCCGTCGAGGTCGTCGGCGTCGTCGTACCGCATGCCGAGATTCAGCGTCCACCGCTCGTTCAGGCGGTAGTCGTCGGCGACGTAGAGGCTGAACGTGCGGCGCGAAAGCTCCGCGTCGTCGCGATAGGTGACCTCGCCGCCGGGCGAGAGGAAGCGGCGGCCAAACGACTGGCGATGGTCGTCGCGGATCTCCGCCCCGAAAACCAGGGTGTGGTCGGCGAACCAGCGCCCGACGAACTTCTGGTCCAGTCGCCACCACCCGCCACGGTAGTCGCGCACGCCGTACTTCTCACCCTCGTCGTACTCGCCGTCCTCGTTCAGGGCGTATTCGCGCGTGTTCCCATAGGCATAGCGCCCGAGCATCAGACTGGACGAGGACGACAGTTGCAGGCCGAGGTCGGTCTCGTGGCGGACACCGAGGAAGGCGGTCTCGTCCCGGGTCGGGTAAGGCGTGTTGAACGCCGTGTACCGGGACGGGTTCGTGGGAACGTTCTTGTGCCGCTCCACCCAGCCCCCCTGGACGGTCCATCCCGACCACGACAGCTTTCCGAACACGCGCTGGCTGCGCTCGCCGTCGAGCCCCTCGGCCACACCGAAGTTGGTGGCGGGCGTGTCGTAGGCGGGGAAGTACAGGTTGCGGCCGTCGATGTCGAGCGTCGAGGCCGAGAGCAGGACCTCGGCGCCGCTCTCGAGGCGCTTTCCCCAGGTGGCGCGCTGGCGGCTGGCGCCACGGCTGGAGACTTCGGCGGAGACGCGTGCGCCGTCGAAGTCGCGCGCGCGGCGGGTGACGACGTTGATGATGCCGAGCAACGCATTGTTGCCGTAGGTGACCGAGCCGGTGCCGGGAACGTATTCGACGCGCTCGACCAATTCGAGATCGATCAGGCCGGACTCGTCGATGTAGGCCTGGTCGAAGAGGTTGTCCTGGACCACGTAGCCGTCGATCAGCAGCATCACGCGGCCAGCATAGTCCTCGACGTCACCGAAGCTGCGCCCGCCCATGAAGTGGTAGGTGCGCTCGTCGGTCGTGTAGAGCCCGCGGATGCCGTTGATGACGTCGGCGAGCGTGCGGTAGCCGTAGGCGCGGATATCCTCGGCGGTGACGATCGCCACCGCCGACGGGGCGTCGCTCACCTGGCGCGCCAGCCGCGACGCCGAGACGAAGTCGCGCTGGAGAAGTTCCTCGAAAGGCAGCGAGGTCAGGTCGCCCTCCACGGCAGCTTGAGCTGGCTGGAATGCCAGGAGCGCGCAGAGGCCGAGCAAAACCACCTTCAACCGACGAACATTCACGACCGTTCCCGCTCCCCGCTCCAATCCGGCATATTTGCCCACGCCCAAATCAGGTATCTTAGCAGGCTGGTCCAGCGCACCGCCGTACCCCAGATGAAAACCCTCGAACACATCCCGCTGAACGGCGAGCTGCCGAGCCCCAAGGGCGTCGCGCTGGCGATCCTCGAACTCTGCCGCAAGGACGACGCGACCATCGTCGAGGTCGCGCGCATCGCACAGACCGATCCAGCGCTGGCGAGCCGGCTGATCCGCCAGGCCAACTCGGCGGCTCATGGCGGCGGGCGCCCGGTGGCCTCGGTCACCGATGCGATCATGCGCCTGGGCATGGGCACGGTGCGCAACCTCGCGCTCGGCTTCTCGCTGGTAGACCAGTACCAGAACGGCCCCTGCGGGCAGTTCGACTACCAGGGCTTCTGGTCGCATTCGCTGCTGATGGGGCTCGCGATGCAGAAGTTCAGCAGCATGACCGGCGCGGGCTCGAGCGAAGAACTCTTCGCCTGCGGCCTGCTCGCCCAGGTCGGCCGGCTCTCGCTCGCCACCGTCTATCCGATGGAATACGGGCGGCTGCTCGAACGCCAGGACGGCGCAGTGGGGGATCTGGTCGCGCTCGAGCAGGAGCACCTGCAGACCGACCACAACGAGCTCACCGCCGCGCTGCTGGGCGAATGGGGCATCCCCGGCGCGCTGATCGAGCCGATCTACCACCACGAGGATCCCGGACACTCCGGCTTTTCGCCCGGCTCGCGGCCCTACCAGCTGGTACACCTCTTCTACCTCGCCCGCCGCGTCGCCGACCTCGGGCTCGCCGGCGAGAGCGAACGCAAGGCCTGCACGGCCGAACTGCTGCTGCTCGGAGGCAGGATCGGCCTCGACGCCGAACAGCTCGGCGCCACGGTGGACGACCTCGTGCAGCAGTGGCGCGACTGGGGCGAGTTGCTGCGCGTTCCGGCCTCGGCGCTGCCCTCGTTCGCGCACATGTCGGCGGCGCACGCGATGCGGGACGAGAAGCACGATGGCGCCGCAGCGCTGCGCGTCCTGCTGGTCGACGACGACCCGACTACGCGCTGCATGATGGAGGGCGTGCTCGCGGGCGCGCTCGGCCACTCGGTGGTATGCGCCAACAACGGCCGTGAAGCGCTCGCGCTGGCGGTCGAGACCCAGCCGCAGATCGTCATCACCGACTGGATGATGCCGGGCATGGACGGCCTCGACCTCGCGCGCGCGCTGCGCGCGACCGAGTGGGGGCAGACGATCTACCTGATCATGCTCACCGGGCTGGAGACCGAGGACGAAGTCAGCGAGGCCTTCGAGGCCGGCGTGGACGACTTCCTGGTGAAGCCGGTCAATGTACGCACCCTGCGCGCCCGCCTGCGCGCGGCCTGGCACTACGTGCAGCTGCTCGACGCCTGGGAGCGCGACCGCGCCCAGCTCAAGCAGTTCGCCGCCGAGCTGGCGATCAGCAACCGCCGCCTCGCCCACGCGGCGATGACCGACCTGCTCACCAACCTGCCCAACCGGCGCTCGGGCATGAACGCGCTCGCCAAGGCCTGGGCCGCCGCCAGCCGCTTCGAGCAGCCGCTGTCGGTGATGATGCTGGACATCGACCACTTCAAGCGCGTCAACGACAGCCACGGCCACGCGGTGGGCGACACCGTGCTGCGCGACGTCGCCCAGGCCATCCAGCAGTCGGCGCGCAAGGACGACAGCGTGTGCCGCATGGGCGGCGAGGAGTTCCTCGTGATCTGCTCGAACACCGACCTCAAGGCCGCGATCCAGGCCGCCGAGCGCCTGCGTCGCATGGTCGAGCGCCTGCGCATCCCGGCCGGCGACACGGAGATCCAGACCTCGGTGAGCATCGGCGTCGCCACCCGCGAGGTCGGCATGACCGAGACCGACGCGCTCGTCAACGCCGCCGACCGCGCCCTCTACCGCGCCAAGCAGGCCGGTCGCAACCGCAGCTGCGTGGTGGTGCAGGGGCAGATGCGGTGTTTTCCGTGAGGGGTGGGGAACCGGCCTGCGCGCGGCGCGAATCGGCCGCGGCAGCGCTGAAGCGCGGGATCGCGACTTGCGTCGCTCCTACGAGACCGCCGCGCTCCCGAAGGCGCCTGTAGGAGCGACGCAAGTCGCGATCCGGCAATGGACACCGCGGCGCGCGGTGCTTGCCCGCGCGGCCGCCGGAGGGGATGCAATCTCCTACCCGTCCCCTTCAGCGCTTGCCGCCCAGCAGCGAGCCCAATATCCCGCGCACGATCTGCCGCCCGAGGCTGCTGCCGATGGTGCGCGTGACCGTCTTGGCGGCGATCTGCACCAGTCCGTCGCGCTTGCCGCCACGCGGGCCGGTGGCGCCGAAGAGGATGTCGCTGACCACACTGCCGGTATCCTCGCCGCCGACCTCCTTCGCCGCCGCGCGGCCGGCCTCGACCGCGGCCTTGGTCGCGGCGCTGGCCTTGAGCAGCTCGTAGGCGGATTCGCGGTCGACCGCCTTCTCGTAGTGGCCGTAGATCACCGAGCCGGCGATCGCCGCCCGGCGCTCG
>JAEUNQ010000097.1 GCA_016790365.1 Thauera sp.
ACCAGGTGCACGATGCCGGCGACCTGGTCGGGCGAGAGGATGCGGCCGCCGCGCAGGTTCACCATCACCGAGGCGGTGGGGCGCTGGTCGTCGCGCAGGAAGGCGGTCTGCTTGGGCATCGCCAGGTGCACCCGGGCGCTCGCCACTGCGTCGATCGCCTGCACGGTGCGGGTGAGCTCGCCTTCGAGCGCGCGCTGGTAGTTCACCTGCTCGTTGAACTGCGAGATGCCGAGCTTCTGCCCGTCCATCAGCTCGAAGCCGGCGAGGCTGCCCTTGGGCAGGCCGTCGGCCGCCAGGCTCAGGCGTGTCTCGTGCACCCGCGCCTGCGGCACCAGGATGGCGTGGCCGGTGGGCGACATGCGGTAGGGGATGTTGCGCTGCTGCAGTTCGGCGATGATCTGGCCTCCGTCGCGCTCGTCGAGGTTGGAGAACAGCACCGCGTATTCGGGCGCGCGGTTCCACAGCAGGGAACCGGCCACCAGCGCGATCGCCAGCGCGACCGCCACCGCGCCGGCGATCTTCTGGCGTTGGCTGAGCGCGGCGAGGTTCTGCAGCGCCTGCTGCATGCGCGACGCAGCCTGCGCGTCGGCGGGGGCGGCGCCCGGAGGCAGGTCGGCGGTGTTTTCTGCTGCAGCCATGATGGCGGTCCTGTTGCATACGCTTTGGCGGATGACGGCATTGTCCGCCCGCGCGTGCAAGTGCCATGGCGTGAAAAGCGGCATTTTTTGCCGCCTGTTTGCCGGCTACCATGGCGGCCTGTGCATTTAGAGTGCAACCCGTGAAAACGGATCCGGACCTTCCCATGCAGGCCGCAGTCGTCGCCCAGGATCGAGCAGGGACCATGCCCGCGGGGTTGGCGGTCGATGCCGGCGGGGCGGCGCCCGTGCTCGACGCGGCGGCGGCGCCCTTGCTCGACGCCGCCCAGCTCGCCGAGGCCTTCGCGCTCTTCAGCCGTGCCTCCGAGGAGCTGTCCACCGCCTACGCCGCGCTGCAGGCCCAGGTCGGCCAGCTCAGCGAGCGCCTGTCGGTGCTGATGGGCGCGCTGCCCGCGGGGGTGCTGGTGGTCGATCGTGCCGGCAGCGTGGTGCAGGCCAACCGCGCCGCCGAAGGCTTGTTCGGCGGCGGGCTTGCGGGGATGGCGTGGGCGGCGCTCGCCGCGCGCCTGGAAGACAGCGGCACCCCGGGCGAATTCGTGCTGCGCCGCGACCCCGCCACGGTCGACGGCGACCCGCGCCGGCTGGCGCTGTCCGAGTCCGAGCTCGACTCCGGCGCCGAGCGCATCCTGCTGGTGCACGACGTCACCGACACCCACCGCATGCGCCTCACCGCCGAGCGCAACGAGCGCCTCGCAGCCATGGGCGAGATGGTCGCCGGCCTCGCCCACCAGCTGCGCACGCCGCTCGCCGCCGCGCTGCTCTATACCGGCAACCTGCGCCAGCCCGAGCTCGACGCGGCGCAGCGCACCATGGTGGCCGACCGCGCGCTCGAGCGCCTGCGCTATCTCGAGCGCCTGATCCGCGACATGCTGCTGTTCGCCCGCGGCGACAGCGCCGGGCGCCAGCGCTTCGCGGTGTGCGAGCTGCTCGCCGAGCTCGCGCACACGCTCGAGCCGGTGGCGCGCGCGCGCCAGGTGGCGTTCACCGCCGACTGCGGCTGTGGCGAGGCCGAGCTGGTCGGCGACCGCAAGGCGCTCGGCGGCGCGCTCACCAACCTGCTCGAGAACGGCATCCAGGCCTGCGAGGCGGGCGGCACGCTGCGCTGCGAGGCGGTGCTGGTGGCCGCCGCCGACGCCGGCATCGGCGCGCCCGCGGTGCGCTTCACGGTGCGCGACAGCGGCCGGGGCATCGCCCCCGAGCTGCAGGAGCGCCTCTTCGAACCCTTCTTCACCACCCGCGCCGAAGGCACCGGGCTGGGCCTGGCGATCGCCCGCGGCGTCGCCCGCGCCCACGGCGGCGACATCACCCTGCGCTCCACGCCCGGGCAGGGCGCGGAGTTCACCCTGGTCGTGCCCGTGGCGGCGCCCAATGGCGCACAAGAGAACCCATGATCGAGACCCTCAACATCCTCGTCGTCGAGGACGATGCCGCGCTGCGCGAGGCCGTCTGCTTCACGCTGGAGCTGGCGCACCACCGCGTCACCGGCGTCGATGGCGGCCCGGCGGCGCTGGAAGCGATCGAGCGCAAGCACTTCAACCTGGTCGTCACCGACCTGCGCATGCAGCCCATGGACGGCCTGCAGGTGCTGCACGAGGTGCGCGCGCGCCGGCCGCAGACGCCGGTGCTGCTGATGACCGCCTACGGCGACGTCGACAAGGCGGTGGCGGCGATGCGCGGCGGCGCCTGCGACTTCCTGATGAAGCCCTTCGAGCCCGCGGTGCTGCTCGAGAGCGTGCGCCGCTACGCCGCGGTGCAGCCGGCGGGCGAGGACACCATCGCCGAGGACCCCCACACCCGCAACCTGCTCGCGCTCGCCGCGCGCGTGGCCGAATCCGACGCCACGGTGATGCTGTCGGGCGAGTCCGGCACCGGCAAGGAGGTCTTCGCGCGCTACCTCCACCAGCACTCGCCGCGCGCCAGGGGCCCCTTCATCGCGATCAACTGCGCGGCCATCCCCGAGAACCTGCTCGAGGCCACGCTGTTCGGCTACGAGAAGGGCGCCTTCACCGGCGCGCAGGCGGCGCAGCCGGGCAAGTTCGAGCAGGCCCAGGGCGGCACCATCCTGCTCGACGAGATCTCCGAGATGCCGCTCGGCCTGCAGGCCAAGCTGCTGCGCGTGCTGCAGGAGCGCGAGGTCGAGCGCGTCGGCGG
>JAEUNQ010000115.1 GCA_016790365.1 Thauera sp.
ATGGCTCAGCAGCGCGAAGCTGAGAAGGAGGCCGCATAAATGGGCAAGCCCACCGGATTCATGGAATATCAGCGTCTGTCCGAGGCCTACGAGCCGGTCGACAAGCGCCTGAAGACCTACAAGGAGTTCGTCGTCCGCCTGTCCGACGAGCAGGCGTCGGTCCAGGGCGCGCGCTGCATGGACTGCGGCATCCCGTTCTGCAACAACGGCTGCCCGGTCAACAACATCATCCCGGACTGGAACGACCTCGTGTATCGCGGCCACTGGCGCGAGGCGATCGAGGTGCTGCACTCGACCAACAACTTCCCCGAGTTCACCGGCCGCATCTGCCCCGCGCCCTGCGAGGCGGCGTGCACGCTGAACATCAACACCGACGCGGTGGGCATCAAGTCGATCGAGCACGCGATCATCGACAAGGCGTGGGAAGAGGGCTGGGTGGTGCCGCAGCCGGCCGAGACCCAGACCGGCAGGAAGGTGGCCGTGATCGGCTCCGGCCCGGCGGGGCTGGCCGCCGCGCAGCAGCTCGCGCGCGCCGGCCACGACGTCACCGTGTTCGAGAAGAACGACCGCATCGGCGGCCTGCTGCGCTACGGCATCCCCGACTTCAAGATGGAGAAGTCGCTGATCGACCGCCGCGTCGAGCAGCTGCAGGCCGAGGGCGTCGTCTTCCGCACCGGCGTGCTGGTCGGCGCCGCCAACGTGCCCGCCGGCATCGTCAATGATGCGAAGCAGGTGGTCAGCGCCGAGCAGCTGCAGCAGGACTTCGACGCCGTGGTGCTCGCCGGCGGCTCCGAGATCCCGCGCGACCTGCCGGTGCCGGGCCGCGAGCTCGGTGGCGTGCATTACGCGCTCGAGTTCCTGATCCCGCAGAACAAGCAGGTCGCCGGCGACAAGCCCAATCCGATCTCGGCCAAGGGCAAGCACGTGGTGGTGATCGGCGGTGGCGACACCGGCTCCGACTGCGTCGGCACCTCCAACCGCCACGGCGCGGCCAGCGTGACCCAGTTCGAGCTGATGCCGATGCCGCCCGAGCAGGAGAACAAGGCGTTGACCTGGCCCTACTGGCCGACCAAGCTGCGCACCTCGTCCTCGCACGAGGAGGGCTGCGAGCGCGACTTCGCCGTCGCCACCAAGGAATTCATCGGCAAGAACGGCAAGGTCAAGGCGCTCAAGGCCTGTCGCCTGGAGTTCAAGGACGGCAAGATGGCCGAGGTGCCGGGCTCGGAGTTCGAGATCAAGGCCGACCTGGTGCTGTTCGCGATGGGCTTCACCCAGCCGGTGGGCGGCGTGCTCGAGGCCTTCGGCGTGGACAAGGACGCGCGCGGCAACGCCAAGGCCACCACCGACGGCGCCGGCTGCTACACCACCAACGTGCCCAAGGTGTTCGCCGCCGGCGACATGCGCCGAGGGCAGTCGCTGGTCGTCTGGGCGATTCGTGAGGGTCGCCAGTGCGCCCGCGCGGTCGATGAGTTCCTCATGGGGGAGAGCTTGTTGCCCCGATAGGCGAATCGCCCACGAAGGGAAGTTGACGATTGCGGGCCAACCGGCCCGCAAGGCGTGAGGGCCGCCAGTGCGCCCGCGCGGTCGATGAGTTCCTGATGGGTGAGAGCCTGCTGCCGCGCTGATATCCTCTGCGCTGAAGCGATTTGCGAAAGGCGGTCCGCGGACCGCCTTTTTTACGACCCTGTCTCCCGGAGCACGCCACCCATGCCCAAGGTCCTCGTCATCAACGGCCCCAACCTCAACCTGCTCGGCACCCGCGAGCCCGAGATCTACGGCGCCACCACGCTCGCCGACGTCGAGAACGGCCTGCGCGCGCAGGGCGAGGCGCTCGGCGTCGAGGTGCTGTGCTTCCAGAGCAACCACGAGGGCGCGATCGTCGATCGCATCCACGGCGCGCGTGCCGAGAGCGTGGCCTGGATCCTCATCAACCCGGGCGCCTACACCCACACCAGCGTGGCGATCCGCGACGCGCTCGCCGGGGTGGCGATTCCCTTCGTCGAGGTGCACATCTCCAACGTGCACAGGCGCGAAGCCTTCCGCCACCACTCCTACCTGTCCGACGTCGCCGAGGCGGTGATGGCCGGCTTCGGCGTTCACGGCTACGGCCTCGCGCTGCAGTACATCGCTATCCGCCTGCGCTGATCGCGCCCGCGCCGCGATGGACGCCCTCGGCTGGTTCGTCACCGCCATCGCCATCCTGCTCACCGGCATCTCCAAGGCCGGACTGGGCGGAGCGCTCGGCGGCCTGGCGGTGCCCTTCATGTCGATGTGGATCCCGCCGCGCGACGCGGTTGCCGTGGTGCTGCCGATCCTCATCGTGATGGACATGGTCGGTATCCGGGTGTGGCGCGGCAAGGCCGACCGGGGCGACCTGCGCCACCTGATCCCGGCCGCGCTGCTGGGCATCGGCGTGGGGACGCTGCTCTTCGGCGTGCTCTCCGACCGCATGGTCAAGCTCGTGCTCGGGCTGATCGCGCTCGCCTTCGTCGCCGACCGCCTGCTGCGCCGGCGCGCCGAGGCCGCAGCGCCTGGCGAGCGCCCGCGTGCGCTGCCCTTCGCCTGGCTGTGCGGGGCAGGCGCCGGCTTCACCAGCACGCTCGCGCACGCGGGCGGCCCGCCGATCATGGCCTACCTGCTGTCCCGCGGCCTGCCCAAGGAGCGCTTCGTCGCCACCTCGGTGTTCTTCTTCACCGCGATCAACCTCGCCAAGCTGCCCTTCTACCTGGGCATCGGCCTGTTCAGCCGCGACACCCTGCTGATGTCGGCGATGCTGCTGCCGCTGGTGCCGGTGGGCGTCTGGCTCGGCCTGCGCCTGCTGCGCCGCATCCCCGAGCGTCCCTTCTTCCTGTTCGCCACCTGGGCGCTCGCGCTGTCGGGGGGCAGGCTGGTGTGGGACGGACTGGCGGGTTGAAGGCGGCGGGGATGCCGGAACGATGCAGGTTCGCGCCTTGCGGCGCTCCTACAGGGCGCTGGCGTCACGCGTCTTGCCTTGTGTAGGAGCGCCGCAAGGCGCGAACGCGGCGGTGTAGCGGCGTGCGGCGCGAATCGAAGGCGGTGCCGATCTCGCGGGGCCACGTCACCCACAACGTGGCCGCGTTCGCGGCTTCCGCCGTTTCTGAATAGACGAGCGCGATCTGCAGGAGCGGTGGAGGCCGCGAACAGGACCTTGCAGTAATCGACGCGCGTACCCGAGCCCTCCGCCGCCTTCGCGCCTGGGGCGGCGCTCCTACATGAACCGACGCGGCTTCGATCCCGCACAGGGGCGCAGGAAGGCGCGATTGCCGCGCTGGAACGGACCCGATCCGCCTTGCCGATGGGTCCTTGCCCCGCCGGGCAGAGCTCCCGCCGGGGCCGGAAACAACTCCCTCACTGCTTCTGCACGATCGCGCTGCCGCCGCCGTGGCGCAGCGGCTCGCTGACCGCGCTCACCGTGCCGTCGGCGTTGAAGCGGATGCCGTTGGCGGCGCCGATCTGGTCGGTCTCGCGCCACTTGTGGCCCTTCGCTTCCAGCGCCCTGGCCTGCTCGCTGCCGGGGAAGCCCAGCAAGGTCTCGACCAGGGTGGTGTCGCCGTTGCGCTGGCTCATGCGCGGCGCCGCCAGCGCGTCGGCCAGGCTCATGCCCAGATCGACGTGATTGACGATGGTCTGCAGCGCGGTGGTGATGATGGTCGAGCCGCCGGGCGAGCCGATGGTGAACGCCGGCGCGCCGTCCTTCACCACGATGGTCGGGCTCATGCTCGAGCGCGGGCGCTTGAAGGCCTCGGGCAGGTTGGGGTGCGGGCCGCTGAAGTCGAAGTCGGTGAGCTCGTTGTTGAGCAGGAAGCCGCGCCCCGGCACCACGATGCCGCTGCCGCCCCAGTCCTCGATGGTGAAGGTGTAGGCGACCACGTTGCCCTCGCGGTCGGACACCGCGAGGTGGGTGGTGTGCATCGACTCCTGCGCGAGCGGCCTGGGCTGCGGGCGCAGCGGCACCGAACGGTCGTCCTCGAAGGGGTAGGGGTCGCCCGCCGCGACCTTGCCGGGCGCTGCGCTGGCGCCGATCCGTTGCGCGCGCTCGCGGGCGTAGTCCTTGGACAGCAGGCCGTCCTTGGGGACGTCGACGAACTCCTCGTCGGCGACGTAGGCGTTGCGGTCGGCGAAGGCCAGGCGCGCGGCTTCGAGGTAGAGGTGCTCGATCTCGGCGCGCGGCTTGCCCGCGAGGTCGAAGGTCTCCAGCAGGTTGAGCGCCTGCGCGATCGCGATGCCGCCGCTTGAGGGCGCGGGCATGCCGTAGACCTCGTAGCCGCGGTAGGTCGAGCGGATCGGCGGGCGGATGTGCGCCTCGTAGTCCTTGAGGTCGGCCATGGTGAGGTCGCCGGGGATCACGCTCGTGCCCGGATTGACCGGCGGGTGGTTCACCGCCGCCACCATGCTGGCCGCGATCGGGCCCTCGTAGAAGGCCCTCACGCCGCCGCGCGCGAGATCGCGGTAGGTCTGCGCGAGCTCGGGGTTGCGGAAGTGCGTGCCCACCGGCAGCGCCTTGCCGTCCTGGAGGTAGAGCGCGGAGGCGGTGGAGAAGCGCGCGAACTTGGCCTCGTTGACCTTGTTGATGCGGTGGAAGTTGTGTCCGACCGCGAAGCCCTGCTCGGCCACGCGGATGGCGGGGGCGAGCACCTTGTCCAGGCCCATCGTGCCGTAGCGCGTCAGCGCCTCGTGCCAGCCGCGCACCGTGCCCGGGACGCCCACCGAAATGCCGTTGGGCACGGTCGCCTTCCAGTCCATCTCCTTGCCCTCGGCGTCGAGGAAGACGCCGGGGTGGAAGCTCGCGGGGGCCACCTCGCGGTGGTCGATGGCGATCACGCGCTTGTCCTTGGCGGACCAGATGAGCATGAAGCCGCCGCCGCCGATGCCGCAGCTGAACGGGTCGGTGACGCCGAGCGTGGCCGCCGCCGCCACCGCAGCGTCGATGGCGTTGCCGCCGGCATCGAGGATCTGCATCGCGGCCAGGCTGGCCTCGTGCGAGATGGTGGCGACGGCGCCGCCGTGGCCGGTGTCGACCGGCTGCTTCGCCAGCGCGCCGAAGGCGGCCATCATGGCCGCGGTGGCGAGGAGGGTGCGTGTTGTTCTCATGATGCGCTCCGTCGGGGTGGGGACATGACGGTAGCACAGGGCGGCCGATTCGCCGCTCGACGGCACGAATTCGCGGCTCGCGCCGCTCCTACAGGAGACCCCGGCCTCGGAGCGCCTGTAGGAGCGCCGCAAGGCGCGAATGCGGCACCTCCGCACCGACCACGGTCGTTTCCGCACCGACTTCCGCACGGCCGATTCGCGGCTGGCGCCGCTCCTACAGAAACCGGCCGCGGAGCGCCTGTAGGAGCGCCGCAAGGCGCGAATGCGGCACCTCCGCACCGACCACGGTCGTTTCCGCACCGACTTCCGCACCGCCGATTCGCGGCTCGCGCCGCTCCTACAGGAGACCCCGGCCTCGGAGCGCCTGTAGGAGCGCCGCAAGGCGCGAATGCGGCGCCTCCGCACCGACCACGGTCGTTTCCGCACCGACTTCCGTACGGCCGATTCGCGGCTGGCGCCGCTCCTACAGAAACCGGCCGTGGAGCGCCGCAAGGCGCGAGAGCGGCTTACAGGCCCAGCGTCCCGGCCGTGTAGCGCGCGATCATGCGCTCTTCGTTGGTCGGCACCACGGCCACGGCGACGCGGCTCGCTGCGGTGTCGATGCGGCGGGCGTGGTCGGTATTGGTGGCGGGGTCGATCTCGATGCCCATCCACGCCGCCATCGCGGTGACCTTCTCGCGCACCGGCGCGGCGCGTTCGCCGATGCCGCCGGTGAACACCAGCGCGTCCAGCCCGCCTGCGGCCGCGGCCAGCGAGCCGAGCTCGCGTGCGATGCGGTAGCAGAACAGGTCGACCGCTTCCTTGGCCTCGGGGGCGTCGGAAGCGAGCAGGGTGCGCATGTCCTGGCTGATGCCCGACACGCCGAGCAGGCCTGATTCCTTGTAGAGCAGGCTGGTGAGCGCCTTGGCGTCCATGCCCTTCTGCTCCATCAGGTAGAGCATCACGCCGGGGTCGAGGCTGCCGGTGCGGGTGCCCATCATCAGGCCATCGATGGTCGAAAAGCCGAGTGTGGTGCCGAGGCACTTGCGGCCGACCATGGCCGCCATGCTGGCGCCGTTGCCGAGGTGGGCGACGACGACGCGGCCTTCGGCACGGCTCGAGTACTGGGGCAGGGCACGGGCGATGTATTCGTAGGAGAGGCCATGGAAGCCGTAGCGCTTGACGCCCTCGGCGGTCACCCAGCGCGGCAGGCCGAACATCTGGGCGACGGCCGGCTGGCTGCGGTGGAAAGCGGTGTCGAAGCAGGCCACCTGCGGCACTTTCGGCAACAGGGCTTGCAGCGCGCGGATGCCGGCGACGTTGTGCGGCTGGTGCAGCGGGGCCAGTGGAACGAAGCTGTTCAGATGCTCTAGTACCTGGCTGTCGATGATGGTCGGCTGCGAGTAAAGATCGCCACCATGGACGACACGGTGGCCGACGGCGACGATTTCCCAGTCGGCATGGCTGGCGGTAAACCATTTGAGCAATGCGTCGAAGGCCTGGGCATGGCTGACCTTCTCGCCGGCCAGCATCTGGTCGGCGATGCGCTCGCCGGCCTGGTTCTTGGCCACCATTTTGGTGGCGTCGGTGCCGATGCCGTCGATCTGGCCGGAAACCTCGGCCTTCGGCGAAATCGGGTGCTCAAGCGGAAAGAGCGCGAACTTGATCGAAGATGAACCGGCATTGATGGTCAGGATGCCACGTGACATTTATGCAACTCCCTTGGCTCTGTTGGCATGGGCGACGAGCGCGGCGATCACGCACGAGGCGGTGCGGGTTTCCGCCGTGTCGGCACGGCTGGTAAGGACGATGGGTACCCGGGTGCCGAGCACGATGCCGGCGGTCAGGGCGTTGGCCAGATATTCTAGCTGCTTGGCGACCATGTTGCCGGACTCGAGATCGGGGACGACGAGGATTTCGGCGTGGCCGGCGACGGCCGACTTGATGCCCTTGGTCTTGGCGGCGACGATGGAAACGGCGTTGTCGAAGGCCAGCGGGCCGTCGAGAATGCCGCCGGTGATCTGGCCGCGGTCGGCCATCTTGCACAGCGCGGCGGCATCCAGCGTGGACTGGATCTTCGGGTTGACCGTTTCAACCGCTGACAGGATGGCGACCTTCGGTTCGGGGATGCCGATGATGTGGGCCAGTTCGATGGCGTTCTGGATGATGTCGACCTTGTCTTCCAGTGTCGGTGCGATGTTGATTGCGGCGTCGGTGATCAGCAGTGGGCGGTGGTAGGTCGGCACGTTCATCAGGAAGACGTGGCTGATGCGCCGCGCGGTGCGCAGGCCGTTGGCGCGCGAAACGACCTCGCCCATCAACTCGTCGGTATGCAGGCTGCCCTTCATCAACGCCTCGGCATCGCCGGTGCGCACCAGCGAAACGGAAATGGCAGCGGAATCGTGGATGTGCCGGGCATTGACGATGCGGATGCCGTGCAGGTCGATGCCGAACTCTTCGGCGACAGAACGGATCTTCGCTTCCGGACCGACCAGGATCGGCTCGATGATGCCTTCGTGAAAGGCGATGACCGGGCCCTTGAGCGATTCCTTGTCGCACGGGTGGGCCACCGCGGTCGGAATCGGCTCCAGGCCTTTGACCATCGACAGCATCTGCTGGTAGCGCTCGTGCTTGTTGTCGATGCTCACCTGCGGGCGATGGACCTCCGCCATATGCGAAATCTTTTCGGTCGGTGCCAGCACCTCGGCCGTGCCGCGCACGACCTGCAGGTTTTCCTGATTGGTGCACACGCAGTCGAGTATGACGTGCTTGTTGTGATCGAATTTCTGTTTCGCCGTCACCGTGATGGTGATTGTGTCGCCGATGGTCACCGGCCGCGCGAAATGCAGGGACGAGTCGATCAGGATGGTGCCGGGGCCGGGAAACTGGGTGCCGAGCACGGTGGAAATCAGCGAGCCGCTCCACATGCCATGGGCCATGACTTCGCGGAACATGCCGCTTTCCGAATACTGGGGATCCCCGGCGCTGCGGTTGAAGTCGCCGGTCAGCACGGCGAAGAGCTTGACGTCCTCGGGCATCAGGGTGCGCGTGCGCCTGGCAAAATCGCCGACCCGGATTTCATCGTAGGTCTTGTTTACGACGAAGCGTTGTTCGCTCTCTTCATGCATTTTGTGCTCCCGGTAAAACTGTGCGGGCTGGGTAGTCCACATTGACTAAGTAAGTAGTATAGTGTGCTGCAGTGCAGCAAACAATGTCGTTCGTGTAACGCGCCAGTCAAGGAAATGACCGAAGATGCCTGCTTTTGGATTTTACTCCTTCCAATGGTCGCGACATCCGTTTGGGAGCCTTACCGCTTCATGGCTGGCGGGAGTGTGTGCAATTCGCATA
>JAEUNQ010000023.1 GCA_016790365.1 Thauera sp.
GGCTACATCGGCCTGCCGCGCCACCTCGCCGAATGGATCGGCGCGCTTGGCCTGAGCCCGGCGATGCTGCTGGTGGCGCTGGCGATCTTCTACATCCTGCTCGGCTGCTTCCTCGACGGCATCTCGATCGTGGTGCTGACCATGGCGGTGCTGATGCCGACCATTCAGGCTGCGGGCATCGATCCGCTGTGGTTCGGCATCTTCGTGGTGGTCGTGGTGGAGATGGCGCAGGTCACCCCGCCGGTGGGCTTCAACCTCTTCGTGCTGCAGGGCCTCACCGGGCGCGACATGACGGTGATCGCGCGCTATGCGCTGCCCTACTTCCTGCTGATGGTGGTGGCGGTGGTGCTGCTGTACACCTTCCCCGGCCTGGTGACCTGGCTGCCCGGGCAGATGATCGGTTGATGGGTTCGAGGCCGCTCCCGGTGGCGTTCAGTCGCCGGGAGCGGGTGCCGGCGTCGCGTCGGCGGACGGCCCTGCGGCGAGCTCCGCGGCATGCGCCTCGGCGACCAGCCAGTCGTGCACCGTCGCCACGCGCGGGTCCGCGAGCGCGCCGGCGGAGTGGATGACACAGTAGCGCTTGCCGGTGCGCACCGACTGCGCGAAGGGCGCCACCAGGCGGCCGCTGTCGAGTTCGTCGGTGATCAGGGTGCGGCGTGCGATCGCCACCCCCATGCCGGCGATCGCGCACTGCATGGTGATGTGGTTGCGGTTGAACATGTAGCCGCGCCGCACCTCCACCTGCGGTGCGCCGATCGCCTTCAGGTAGCGCTCCCATTCGGCGTAGGGCGGGCTGCCGCGCCAGGCGGTCATGTCGTGCAGCAGCGGGTAGTGGACCAGGTCGTTGGGGGTCTGCAAGGGCGGACGTCCTTCGAGCAGGCGTGGCGAGCACACCGGGAAGATCTCCTCCTCCAGCAGCACCGTGCTCTGGAAGCCGGGGTAGGTGCCGTCGTTGAGGTCGATCGCGAGGTCGAACTCGCCGTCGCGCAGCGAATACGTGCTGTCCTCGGCGACCACCTGGAGTTCGATCTGCGGAAAGCGCCGCATCAGCCGCGGCAGACGCGGCACCAGCCAGGTGGCGAGGAAGGACGGCAGGGTGCGCACCCGCACCACGCCGCTGAGCGCGCCGCCGCGCAGGCGGCCGATGGCCAGCTCCACCGCGGCGTAGGCCGGATCGACCGCGGCGAGCAGGCGATTGCCGGCGTCGGTGAGTTCGAGCCGACGGGGCAGGCGGCGGAACAGGCGCTGGCCGAGCCAGTCCTCGAGCAGCTTGATCTGCTGGCTGACCGCGCCGGTGGTGATGCTGAGCTCCTCGCCTGCACGGGTGAAGGACAGGTGGCGCGCGACGGCGAGGAAGACGCGCAGCCGGGTATGGATCTGGGAAGGTGCGCTCGGCGTCATGGTTTAGTTTTACTAAATTGAAGATCAAAAAGTATCGATTGAGTAAGCCGTGTTGCCGCGAGGAAAATGCGAGTCATGCACTGATAAGTATTTTCGTGCTTAGCAGAATTAAATCAACAAGCCATTTCCCCTCGGAGCCTCCCATGTCCATCAGCGTGCTCGACCTGTTCAAGATCGGCGTCGGCCCTTCCAGCTCGCATACGGTCGGACCGATGCGGGCCGCGCACGATTTCGTCGTGGAGCTGCAGCGCCGCGGCCTGCTCGACCAGGTGCGCCGCATCGAGGCCAAGCTCTACGGTTCGCTGTCGGCGACCGGTATCGGCCACGGCACCGATCGCGCGGTGGTCGCCGGGCTGATGGGCGCGCGTCCGGACGAGGTCGATCCCGACTTCCTGGTCGGTGCGGTGGACGCGGTGCGCATCGACGGCGAGCTGCCGCTCGCCGGCAAGACGACGGTGCCCTTCGACTGGGCGCGCGACCTGCGCCTGCTGCCGGTCAGCCTGCCCTACCACCCCAACGCGATGCGCCTGGCCGCGCACGGCGAGGCCGGCGTGGTGTACGAGAACACCTACTACTCGGTGGGCGGCGGCTTCGTGGTCGACGAGGCGCAGGCGCAGTCCGGCGCGCCGGCCGAGGCCGAACTCGCCGTGCCCTACCCTTTCGACACCGGCGCCGAGCTGCTCGCCCAGTGCCGCCGCCACGGCCTGCGCATCAGCGAGCTGATGCTGGCCAACGAGTCGGCCTGGCGCGGCGAGGCGGAGACGCGCGCCGCGTTGCAGCGCATCTGGGCCGTGATGCGCGCCTGCGTGACGCGCGGTGTCGGCCACGAGGGCGTGCTGCCCGGCGGGCTCAACGTCCGCCGGCGTGCGCCGGCGTTGTATCGCAAGCTCAGCGAGCAGGCGAGCGGACGCAACATGATCAGCGACTCGATGACCGCGCTCGACTGGGTCAACCTGTACGCGCTCGCGGTGAATGAAGAGAACGCCGGCGGCGGTCGCGTCGTCACTGCGCCCACCAACGGTGCGGCCGGCATCATCCCGGCGGTGCTGCACTACTACATGAAGTTCATGCCCGGTAGCGACGAGCGCGACGTGGAGGACTTCCTCCTCGCCGCCGCCGCGGTCGGCGTGCTGTGCAAGAAAAACGCCTCGATCTCCGGCGCCGAGGTCGGCTGCCAGGGCGAGGTCGGCTCGGCGTGCGCGATGGCCGCGGCCGGGCTGGCCGAAGTGCTCGGCGGCAGTCCGGAGCAGGTCGAGAACGCTGCCGAGATCGGCCTCGAGCACAACCTCGGCCTGACCTGCGACCCGGTCGGGGGCCTGGTGCAGGTCCCCTGCATCGAGCGCAATGCGATGGCCTCGATCAAGGCCATCAACGCCGCCCAGCTCGCCCTGCGCGGCGACGGCGCGCACACGGTCTCGCTCGACCAGGTCATCCGCACCATGCGCGACACCGGGCGCGACATGCTCGACAAGTATAAGGAGACCTCGCGCGGCGGCCTCGCCGTCAGCTTCCCCGAGTGCTGAGCGCGACGCGACGCCACACGAACCCTCGGCGATCCGGCTCTCCGAACCTCCGCATCCGCTTCACCCCGACCCTTGCGTGGCGCACCCCAGCCGCGCCGGGGCGACGCCTCACCCGGCATCCCTAACCACAAGGTCATCCACGAGGAGACACTCAATGACTACCGCAACCCCCACGGCCCTGCAGCGCGTGCTGCGCATGAGCCTCATCTCCCAGATCGCCATCGGTCTGGTCCTCGGCGTCGTGCTGGCGCTGGTCGCGCCGGGCGCGACCAAGTCGGTCGCCCTGCTCGGCGACCTCTTCATCGCCGCGCTGAAGGCCGTCGCGCCGATCCTGGTCTTCGTGCTGGTGGCGGCGGCGATCGCCAACCACAAGCACGGCCAGCCCACCCACATCCGCCCGGTCCTGATCCTGTATCTGCTCGGCACCTTCGCCGCCGCGCTGGTGGCGGTGCTCGCCAGCTTCGCCTTCCCCACCACGCTGGTGCTCGACGCGCCGGCCGCCGCCGGCAACCCGCCGGGCGGCATCCTCATCGTGCTCAAGAACCTGCTGCTGAGCGCGGTCACGAACCCGGTCAGGGCCCTGATGGAAGCCAACTTCATCGGCATCCTGGCATGGGCCATCGGCCTCGGCATCGCCCTGCGCCACGCCGGCGACGGTACGCGCAAGGTGCTCAACGACCTCGCCGACGCGGTCTCGAAGATCGTCCATGTGGTGATCCGCTTCGCGCCGCTCGGCATCTTCGGCCTGGTCGCCGCCACCATGGGCGAAGCCGGCCTCGACGCGCTGCTCGGCTACGGCCGCCTGCTGCTGGTGATCGTGGGCTGCATGCTCTTCGTCGCGCTGGTGGTCAATCCGCTGTTCGTGTTCTGGAAGCTGCGCGGCAATCCCTATCCGCTGGTGTTCACCTGCCTGCGCGAGAGCGCCGTGACCGCCTTCTTCACCCGCAGCTCGGCCGCCAACATCCCGATCAACCTCGAGCTGTGCCGTCGCCTGGGCCTGCACGAGGACACCTACTCGATCTCCATCCCGCTCGGCGCCACGATCAACATGGCCGGCGCGGCGATCACGATCTCGGTGATGACGCTGGCCGCGGCTCACACCCTGAACATCCCGGTCGACTTCGCCACCGCGCTGCTGCTGTGCATCGTGTCCTCGCTCGCCGCTGCCGGCGTCTCGGGCGTGGCCGGCGGTTCGCTGCTGCTGATCCCGATGGCGACCGCGCTGTTCGGCATCAGTGCGGATGTGGCGATGCAGGTGGTGGCGATCGGTTTCGTGATCAGCGTGGTGCAGGACTCGGCCGAGACCGCGCTCAACTCCTCGACCGACGTCCTCTTCACCGCCGCGGCCTGCGCCGCCGAGAGCGGCGAGCCGCTGGACCTGGACCTCAAGGAAGTCGCCTGATCGCCATGCAGCACTTTGCCAGCGACAACTATGCCGGTGTCTGCCCGGAGGCCCTGGCGGCCTTCGTGGCGGCCAACGCCGGCCATGCTCCTGCCTACGGCGAGGACGACTGGACGCGCAAGGTCTCCGACCGCCTGCGCGAGCTCTTCGAGACCGACTGCGACGTCTACTTCGTCTTCAACGGCACCGCCGCCAACTCGCTCGCGCTCGCCTCGCTGTGCCAGAGCTACCACAGCGTGGTGTGCCACGAGCTGGCCCACGTCGAGACCGACGAGTGCGGCGGGCCGGAGTTCTTCTCCAACGGCTCCAAGCTCCTGCCGGCGCATGGCGCGCAGGGCAAGCTGACGCCTGCGGCGGTGCTGGAGGTGATTTCGCGCCGCAGCGACATCCACTACCCCAAGCCGCGCGTGGTCACGCTGACGCAGGGCACCGAGGTGGGCACGGTGTACCGGCCCGCCGAGGTGGCGGCGATCTCTGCCTGTGCGCGCGAGCACGGCCTGCGCGTGCACATGGACGGCGCGCGCTTCGCCAACGCGGTGGCCTCGCTCGGCGTGGCGCCGGCGGAGATCACCTGGAAGGCGGGTGTCGACGTGCTGTGCTTCGGCGGCACCAAGATGGGCCTGCCGGTGGGCGAGGCGGTGGTGTTCTTCGACCGCAGGCTGTCGGAGGATTTCGCCTATCGTTGCAAGCAGTCCGGACAGCTGGCCTCGAAGATGCGCTTCTTGTCCGCGCCCTGGCTCGGCATCCTGCAGGACGACGTCTGGCTGAAGCACGCCCGCCACGCCAACGCGATGGCGCAGCGCCTGGCGACCGGGCTGATGCAGGTGCCGGGTGCAAGGCTGATGTTCCCGGTCGAGGCCAACGGCGTGTTCTGCGAACTCCCGCCCGCGGTGCTCGACGGCCTGCGCGCGCGCGGCTGGCGCTTCTATACCTTCATCGGCGCCGGCGGTGCGCGCTTCATGTGCGGCTGGGACACGCTGCCCGCGAGCGTGGACGCGCTGCTCGCCGACGTGCGCGCGCTCGCGGGCTGAGCCGCTGTGTTCGCGCCTCGCGGCGCTCCTACATGAACCGACGCGCTCCTGTAGGAGCGGCGCAAGCCGCAAAGCGGGCGCTCCGGCAAGCGACGTACGCTACCCGTCGGCACGGCCGCCTTCGCGCCTCGCGGCGCTCCTACATGAACCGACGCGCTCCTGTAGGAGCGGCGCAAGCCGCAAAGCGGGCGCTCCGGCAAGCGACGTACGCTACCGTCGGCACGGCCGCCTTCGCGCCTCGCGGCGCTCCTGCATGAACCGACGCGCTCCTGTAGGAGCGGCGCAAGCCGCGAACACGGCTGCCGGGCAGGCGATGCGCGCGCCTCGCGCACCGCACCCTTACAACGCGTCCAGCTTGCCAAGGTAGTCCACCGCCTGCGCCAGGGTGGCGGCGCGCTCGGCTGCGTCCATCTTCGCCCACGCCTTGTAGGGCATGGCCATGCGCGGGTTGCGCGCAAAGCGGGCCTCGTGGCGCAGCAGGAAATCCCAGTACAGGCTGTTGAAGGGGCAGGCGGGCTTGCCGCTCTTGCCAGCATCGCTGCCATGGCGGCGCTTGGGGTCGTAGGCGCAGGCCTTGCAGTAGTCCGACTGCTTGCCGATGTAGCTCGCCGCGCCGGCATAGGGTTTGCTTGCAATCACGCCGCCATCGGCGAACTGGCTCATGCCGCGGGTGTTGGGCATCTCCACCCACTCGTAGGCGTCGGCGTAGATGCCGAGGTACCAGGCGTCGACTTCATCCGGGTTGCAGCCCGCAAGCAGGGCGAAGTTGCCGGTGATCATCAGGCGCTGGATGTGGTGGGCGTAGGCGGTGTCCAGCGACTGGCCGATGGCGTGGCTCAAGCAGGCCATCCTGGTGTCGCCGCTCCAGTACCACGCGGGCAGCGGGCGCTGGGCGTCGAGCGCGTTACCCTGCGCGTAGCCCGGCATGCGCGCCCAATACACCCCGCGCACGAACTCCCTCCAGCCCAGGATCTGCCGCACGAATCCCTCGCAACTCGCCAGCTCGACCCTGCCCGCCTGCCAGGCCGCGACCGCGGCGTCGATCACCTCGCGTGGATGCAGCAGCTTGACGTTGAGCGCGAACGACAGCCCGGAATGGAACAGGGTCGTCGACCGCGTGCTCATCGCATCCTGGAAGGGGCCGAACCAGGGCAGGGCGTGCTCGATGAAGTGCGCCAGGCCGGCGCGCGCCTCGCGCCGGGTGAGCGGCCAGCGCACGCGCTCGGGGTGCGGCGCGCCGATGGTCTGAACGCCGGCAGCGGTGATCTCGTCCCACAGCGCACGCAAGTCGTGGCCGACCCACGGCCATTCGGGCGCAGGCGGGTCGCCCGGCCATTTTTCGCGGTTCTGCGCGTCGAAGTTCCACACCCCGCCGACCGGGCCGTCCTCGGCGTCGAGCAGGATGCGGTGGCGGCGGCGCATGTCGCGGTAGAAGAACTCCATGCGCGGCACCTTGGCGGCGAGGCGCTGAGAGAGCTCGGCGCGATCGGCGAGGAAGTGCTCGCTGCCGACGACCGCCTGCGGCAGGTGGAGTGCGGCCGCCGCCTGGCCGAGCGCCTGCTCCACCCGCCATTCGTCCGCCTCCATGCGTTCGAAGCGCGTTGCGCCGCACTCGGCTGCCACCCGAGCGAGGTTGGCGGCGAAGGTCTGGTGGTTGTCCGCATCGCCGATACGCAGATAGCGCACGCGATGCCCGGCCGCTTCCAGCGCGCAGGCGAAGGCGCGCATCGCGGCGAAGAGGGCCAGCACCTTCTGCGCATGGTGGCGGACATGGTCGGTCTCGCTGCGCACCTCCATCATCACGTGGAGCACGTCCGGGTGCGGGCTGCGGAACCAGGAGTGGGCGGCGTTCAGCTGGTCGCCGAGGATCAGACGGAGGGTGGTCATCTTGCGAGGATGCGTGTTGGTGAATGCATTTCGGCATCGGGAGCCGCCCGCGCGGCAAGGAGGCTGTCAAAATGGTCCGACTCGGGGCGCGCGAACGATCCCGACTTCGATGGGGAGGAGAGCGCTTGCAGATGAAGGACGATAACGCACGTCTGAGGGCCGCGATCGACAAGTTGCGGGTGCCCATCTACATCAAGGATCCGCGAGGGCGCTATGTTTACGCGAACGACCTCGCCTGCGAGCTGCTCGAGCGCCTGCGCTCCGACGTGCTCGGGCGCTCCGATTCCGAGCTGTTTCCGCCGGATCTCGCGGATGCGATGCAGGCGCACGACCGGCGCGCGATTGCCGGCCGCGAGCCGGTGATCGCGGAGGAGAGGCTCAGGCTCCCCGGCCATCCGGAGATGAGCTGGGGACTCAGCATCAAGCAGCCCCTCTTCGATGCCGAAGGGCAGCCCGAAGGCGTTGCCGGCCTGACCATCGACATCACCGCGCGCAAGCGTGCCGAGCGCGAGCTCGTCGCGGTCAAGAACGACTACGCGGCGATCCTCCAGGCCCTGCCCGATCCCCTGTTCGTGCTCGATGCCGAAGGGCGCTGCCTGTCCTACCGGACGCCGAGCGAGGCCCTGCTGGCGGCGCCGCCCGCGTTGTTCATGGGGCGCACGGTGCGCGAGGTGTTGCCGCCGGCGGAGGCGGAGACCTGTCTCGAGGCCTTGCGTGAAGCGGAAGAGAGGGGGCATTCCAGCGGCAAGGTGTTCAAGGTCGAAACCCCGGGCGGCACGCGCTGGTTCGAGCTGTCGGTGGCGCCGATGGCGCGCAGCGCGGGCGAGCCGCAGCGCTTCAACGTGCTTTCGCGCGAGATCACCGCACGCAAGAAGATGGAGCAGGCGCTGCAGGAGCGCGAGTCGCTGCTGCGCGCGGTGGTCGACAACACCCCGGTCGAGTACTGGGCGCGCGACCTGCAGGGCCGTTGCATCATGCAGAACGCGATGACCGCGGCGCACTGGGGCGACCTGCTCGGCAAGCGCGTCGAGGACTCGGGCGAGACCGAGCCGGTGAGTGCCGACTGGGCGGAAAGCAACCGCCTTGCCTATGCGGGCGAGACCGTGCACAAGGAGGTCGAGTACGAGATCGACGGCGAATCCAGGATCTACCAGTGCCTGGTGGCGCCGATCCGGGTGGGTGGCGAGGTCGTGGGGATCTTCGGCTTCAACCAGGACGTCACCGAGCGCAAGCGCCAGGAGCGCCAGATCCACGAGCTGGCCTTCTTCGACCCTCTCACCGGCCTGCCGAACCGGCGCCTGATGTTCGACCGCCTCGAGCATGCGCTGGGAACAAGCGCGCGCCGTGGCACCGAGGGCGTGCTGCTGCTGATCGATCTCGACCACTTCAAGGACCTCAACGATTCCCATGGCCACGACGCCGGCGACCAGCTGCTGGTCGAGGCGGGGATGCGCCTGAACGCCTGCATCCGCCAGGGCGACACCGCCGCCCGGCTGGGGGGCGACGAGTTCGTGGTGATCCTGGAGGACCTCGAAGGGATAGCGCAGGCGAGCACGATCGCCTACCGCATCTGCGAGGAGCTCGCACGCCCCTTCCATCTGCGCTGTGGCAAGGACGGCGAGCGTATCACCCACCAGGTTTCGGCGAGCATCGGCGTCGGTGCCTTCGGTCGCGCCGAGCTCGGTGCAGCCGAGCTGCTGCGGCGCGCCGACACCGCGATGTACCAGGCCAAGGCGGCCGGGCGCAATTCGATCTGCTTCTTCGATCCGGCCATGCAGGCGGCAGTCACCGAGCGCGCGACCCTGCATGCGGACCTGCGCGAGGCCATCCGCAGCGGCCAGTTCGAGCTCCATTACCAGGTCCAGGTCGATGCGCAGCGCCGGCCTTCCGGCGCCGAGGCGCTGCTGCGCTGGCGGCATCCGCACAAGGGCCTGCTTGCCCCGGGCGGTTTCATCGAGCTGGCCGAGGAAACCGGACTGATCGTGCCGATCGGGCATTGGGTGCTGGAGATCGCGTGCCGCCAGCTCGCGCGCTGGGCGCAGCGACCGCAGACCGCCCATCTGCAGCTCTCGGTAAACGTCAGTGCGCGCCAGTTCCGCCAGCCCCGCTTTGCCGACGAGGTACGCGCGCTGCTCGAGTTGACCGGTGCGCCGGCCGAGCGGCTCAAGCTCGAACTGACCGAAAGCAGCCTGATCGAGGATGCGGAGGGGGTGATCGAGCGCATGGAGGCGCTTCGCGTCCTCGGCATCCGCTTCTCTCTCGACGACTTCGGTACCGGCTACTCCTCGCTCGCCTACCTCAAGCGCCTGCCGCTGGTGCAGCTGAAGATCGACCAGTCCTTCGTGCGCGACGTGATGTCGGACCCGAACGACGCCACCATCGCGCGCACCATCCTCGCGCTCGGCAGCAACCTCGGCCTCGCGGTGATCGCCGAGGGGGTCGAGACCGAGGAGCAGTACGACTTCCTCGCCGCCCAGGGCTGCCGTGACTACCAGGGCTACCTGTTCGGCCGGCCGGTGCCGCTCGAGGTGTTCGAGGCCGCGCTGGTGCCGGGCTGATCAGCCGCCGCGCAGCACGTCGAGGTCGGCGCGGTTGCGCTCGTCGGTGTAGGGGCGGGCGGGCTCCGGCCGCGCCGCGGACGGGGCGGTGCAGATCACCAGCACGTTGCCCTGCGGACGGTCGCGGAACAGCACCTCGACCGCGCACGCGCCGTATTCGGCGTGGATGCTTGCCAGCAGATTGCGCGCGTACGGGCTGGCGAGCCCGCGGTCGAGGATCAGGTTGGCGGCGAGGACGCCGCCCGGCTTCAGCACGTCCCGGGTCGCGCGCCAGAACTCGCGCGTCACCAGGTGGGCCGGGATGCTGGTGAGCGCGCTGTAGACATCGACCACCACCGCGTCGTGGCGCGCGGCGGTTTCGCGCAGGTGGGCGCGCGCGTCCGCGGCGATGAACTCGCCGCGCACCGGCTCGCGCAGGAAGTCGCGTTCGGCGATCTCCTTCACGGCGGGGTCGATGTCGACATACACGTAATGATTGAGCGGCTCGCGGTGCGACAGCGTGAAGCCGCCGGCGCCCAGCACCAGCACGCTGCGCCCGCGAAAGCCCAGCTCGTCGAGCAGCAGGCCGCGCAGGCGGCGGATGTAGCGCGCGTAGCGCGGCGGCTCGCCGGCGTCGAGGATGGAGGCCGGCGAGTTGTTGATGCGGAACACCTCCGGGGCCACGTAGCCGGGGATCTCCACCGCCTCGACACGGTAGGTGGCGTAGGCGGTCTCGATCTGCTGCGGCAGCACCAGGTTGACCGCCAGCGCCACGCCCGCGATTCCGAGTGCCGCGGTGGCGGACGGCAGGCGAGCGCCGGCGACGCGGCCGAGCGCCGGCACCGCCGCGAGCAGCAGGCCGGTGCACACCAGCACCGCGGCGCCCACGCCCAGCCACTGCATCACGCCCATCGACAGCGTCAGCGCACCCAGGAAGGAGCCCAGCGTGGACCAGTACAGCGCCGCCCCGCTGCGCGCGCCGACGCGCTCGTGGCGCAGCAGGTTGGTGAGGATGGGCACGGTCTGGCCGAGCAGCCAGGCCACCGGGCACAGCACGCCGCACACCACCACCGCCCAGGCCACCGGCGCCGGCTGCAGGTGGGCGAAGGCCAGTTCCACCACCGGCCCCGCCAGTCCGAGCGCGATCAGCGCCGCAGCGAGCAGGAAGTTGCGCCGTACGCGCGCGAGGTAGTCGCCGGTCACGCGCCCGCCCGCCTGGTAGCCGAGCGCCAGCGCGAGCAGGAAGAAGGCGATCGTCGGCGCGGTGACCGTGATCGCGCTGCCCACGTGCGGCACCAGCCGGCGCAGGGCGAGGATCTCGGCGCCGAGCGAGACGAAGCCCTCGACGAAGACGAGCAGGAAGAGCAGGGCGGGTGACAGCGCGGCGGGCGCGGCCCCCGGCCGGCCGGGGGCCGGAGCGTGCATCGCGGAGATCCTCGCGCGGGAAGAGGGCTGGGTGCGTCGGATTATCCGGCGCGTGGCCGCCCGAGGCCAGCGCGCGCTGACCGGGTACTGCGGGCATGGGAGGACGCCTGTCCGCGAAAGGGGTTTGTAGCGGAATTCATTCGCGGGCCACTCCGCTCCCGCGATGCCTTACCCCGATTGCCCGAGCCGAGGATCGTCCGGCGATGCCAGCCGGGCCGGAATCGGCTACCCTGCGGCCTGTCTCCACGTCCCGCCCCGTCTCCCCATGGCCCAGCCCACCCTCAAGCAGCGCAAGACCTTCGCCCTCATCCGCATCTTCGGCGGCATGGTCGCTGCGCTCTATCTGAGCTTCGTCGTCGTCACCAACATGCTCGCAGGCCATGCGCTCGAAGGCGAGCTGGTCTATTCTGCCCTGGTCGCCCTCGCCGGCTACGGCTACGCGGCCTGGTACCTGCGCGAACTGGCCGCGGTGGCGCGCGAGGAGCGCGGCGGCGGTCGGGGCTGAGTGTTGCGGGCGGCGTATCGGCACCGCCCACGTCGAGTGGGTCAGGTCGCCAGTGCGCGGCGGCGTAGTCCGCCGAACACGCCCAGCAGGCCGAGTGACAGCAGTGCGAGCGAGCCCGGCTCGGGGACCGTGCCATTGCCCGGACCCACGGGATCGTCGGGGTCGTCGATGGGGGCGAACTCGCCGGTGAACACCCAGCGCCGGATGTCGTGATTTGCGGCCGCGGCGCCTGTGCCGGAGGTGAAGCCGATGAACGCGTCGGTGGTGCCGAGCAGGGTCACGAGGTCGACCGTGTGGCTCATCAGGGCGGCGGTGGGGCGGGTGTCGCTGAGCGCGAGGCGGACCTCGAGCAGGTCCGTCGCGCCGTTGTAGTCGACCCAGGCGTGGAAGACTCCACCGTCGTCGAACTGTGCCGGAAGGGTGTCGGCGCGGGCCACCGAGTTCATGTCGCCATTGATGTTGATACCGGCATGGTTGTCGTTGTTGCCGTCTCCGCCGCCGTTGTTCCAGTTGTCGAACTCGACGCCGACGCTCGGGCTCAGACCCTGGTAGCCGATGCCGCCGCCTGCGCCGCCCGCGGTGTTGGCCACGGTCTGCACGGCGAACACGATGCCGTCGGCGCCGCCGCCCTTCTGGCCCGTGAATTGGAACTCGAAGTAGCTGCTGAAGGAGGCGTCTGCCGCCAGCGAGAACGCGTTGGTGAGGAAGGCGCTGCCGGACGACCAGTAATCGTTGGTCAGGCGCAGCACGCGTGCGCCGCTCGGGCCGATGACGCCTTGGCTGCTGCTGTTGATCGTTTGGGTGATGCCGTTCAGGGTGAATGCCGAGAGGTTGTCGAAGTTCTGGTAGTTGATCAGTGTGGCCTGCGCCGGCGACGACGCCAACGCACACAAGGCCGCGGCACCGAGCAGGGTGCTCAGGTGGCGGGATGGGCGGCCCGGCAGCTGCGGGCGGGTTGTTTTCATGATTGATCTCCTCATTTTGGGCCGGCTATGTGCTGGGATGCGGGAGCACGACAGGCGCAGAGCACCGCCTCCGACTGTCTTCTTGCCTCAAAGCATGAAATGTGCCCAATAAGGGTTTCTATTAAAATCAATGATATGAAGGCTAGAAAGGGGCGAAACTGTAAATTTATCCGACAGGATCGGGGCTTTCCCACGGGCGAGTGTGCGACCCTTCGCGCATGAGCCGACGAATCCGCTCCTCCTCGCTCGCGCGCGCCATCGAGCGCGCCACCACCGCCATGACCCGGCGCGCGTTCCGCGCCGGCGCGGATGCAGCCGGCAAGGCCGCGGCGCGCGGGGTCGAGGCGATGTCCGCGCCCTTCCGCCTGCCGGCGTCGACCGGCGACTGGATCACCGGCCAGGCGATCGGGCCGGCGGGCCTGTTGCGGTTCAGGCTGTTCCGCCCCGCCGATGTGCGCGGCAGCGAGCACCTGCCGCTGCTGGTGATGTTGCACGGCTGCGGCCAGAACGCCGCGGCCTTCGCGCGCAGCACGCGGATGGACCGGCTGGCCTCGCGCGAGCGCTTCCTGGTGCTGTACCCCGAGCAGGACCTGGCCGCCAACCCGCAGGGCTGCTGGAACTGGTACGACACGCGCAGCCACCGCGCCGAGGCCGAGGCGGCGACCCTGATCGCCGCGATCGACCAGGCCTGCCTGCTCTACCCGGTCGACCGCGGCGCGGTCGCGGTGGCCGGGCTGTCGGCGGGCGCGAGCATCGCGGCCCTGCTCGCGGTGCACTGGCCGGAGCGCTTCTGCGCGGTGGCCATGCACGCCGGTGTCGCGCCAGGCGCGGCGCACTCGGCGGCCGGGGTCCTGGCCGCGATGCGCGGACGCAGCCTGCCCCCGACCGCGGTCGAGCGCGGGAACCGTCCGCCCCTGCTGGTGATCCATGGCAGCGAAGACCACGTGGTGTCGGTGCGCAACGCCCACGCCGCCGCGGAGCAGTGGGCGGCCGCGCTCGGCGCGCGTGCCGCCACACCGCGGAGGGTGCAGCGCGGGGCGCGCCACGCGATGACGGTGAGCGACTGGCGCGCACAGCGCCGGGTGTGCGTCCGCGTGTGCGAGGTTGAGCACCTTGGCCACGCCTGGAGCGGCGGCGTCGCCGGCGAGCCCTTCAGCGACCCCAAGGGACCGGACGCCTCCACGCTGATCTGGCGCTTCGTGCAGGCGAATCTGCGCGGGCGTCAGGAGTGAGGCGCCCGTGACCCGCATTTGTCCAGGAGCGGCGCAAGTCGCGAGCCGGGTGGTTCGGCAGGCGACGCGCGCTACCGATGGCACCGCCGACGTTCGCGACTTGCAGCGCCCCTGCGGGAGACCCGGTTTCAATTCAGGAGAGGGATCGATGTGCTTGTCCGCCTTGCCCCTGCGCCGCCGCGTGCTCGGCGTCCTGCTCGCGCTCGCCGCGGGCGTCTTCGCGCCGACCGCCACGGCGGGCGAGCGCATCACGGTGGCGGCGGCCTCCGACCTCAAGTTCGCGCTTGACGAGATCGTCGCCGAGTTCGGCCGCGCGCATCCGGGCGATGTCGTCGAGGTGGTGTACGGCTCCTCGGGCAAGTTCGCCACGCAGATCCGCCAGGGCGCGCCCTTCGATCTCTATTTCTCCGCCGACATCGCCTACCCGCGCGCGCTCGAGGCCGAGGGCCTCGCCCACGGCAGCACGCGGCCCTACGCGCTCGGCCGCATCGTGCTGTGGAGCGCGATCCGCGACGCGCGCACCTTGGAACTGAAGGACCTCGCCGACCCCACGCTCGGCCGCATCGCCATCGCCAATCCGCGCCACGCGCCCTATGGCAAGCGCGCCGAGGAGGCCTTGCGTGCCGCCGGCGTGTGGGAGGTGGTGCAGCCGCGCCTGGTGCAGGGCGAGAACATCGCCCAGACCGCGCAGTTCGTGCAGACCGGCAACGCGGCGGTGGGGATCATCGCGCTCTCGCTCGCGCTCAACCCGACGCTGGCTGCGCAAGGCGGCTACCACCTTATCGATGCGAGCCTGCACGCACCGCTGGAGCAGGGCTTCATGCTCACCCGCGCCGCCGCCGGCAAGCCGCTCGCCGGCGCGTTCGCGGCGTTCATCGGCAGCGAGTCCGCACGCGCCGTGCTGCGGCGCTACGGGTTCGAGCTGCCTGCGGCGCCCGCGGGGCGTTGAGGGGGCTGGCGCAGCTCGCCGCCGCGGAGCGGCAGGGTTCGCGGCTGGCGCCGCTCCTACATCGCCCCGGACCGAGCCGACATCGTCCCGAACCGCGCCGGTTCCTGTAGGAGCGCCGCAAGGCGCGAATGCGGCGGTGGCAGGGGCGCAGATTCGCGGCTGGCGCCGCTCCACATGCCCCCGGACATGCAACGCGCCGCTGTAGGAGCGCCGCAAGGCGCGAATGCGGCGGTGAAGATCTCGACACGCGCCGATCGCCGGCCGCCCGGTTCGCGGCTGGCGCCGCTCCTACATTCGGCCCCGGCCCGCGCGGGTTTCTGCAGGAGCGCCGCCAGGCGCGAACTTCGACTTGCGGGTGCCCGTCCGGGTTCGACGTCATGAGACCTTGCGGGGTGCGGTGCGCTTTCAATCCGCGCGCCGGGCGCGGCACAATGGGGGCCGCCGCCGCACGGGCGTGCCGCCTCGACGATCCTGCCCCCTCTCCATGCCCGCTCCATGCCCACCCTGACCGGCGCCGACTGGTCCGCCATCCTCCTCACCCTCGAACTCGCCGCGGTCAGCACCGCGGTGCTGCTGCTGCTCGGCACGCCGCTGGCGTGGTGGCTGGCGCGCACGCGCTCGCGCTGGAAGGGCGTGGTGGGGGCGCTTGTCGCGTTGCCGCTGGTGCTGCCGCCGACCGTGATCGGCTTCTACCTGCTGGTGGCGATGGGGCCGAACGGGCCGCTCGGGCGGCTCACCGAGGCGCTCGGCCTCGGCCTGCTGCCGTTCTCCTTTGCCGGCCTGGTGGTGGGCTCGGTGGTCTACTCGCTGCCCTTCGTCGTGCAGCCGCTCGCCAACGCCTTCGAGGCCATCGGCCGCCGCCCGCTGGAGGTCGCCGCCACGCTGCGCGCCGGGCCCTGGGACCGCTTCTTCAACGTCGCG
>JAEUNQ010000032.1 GCA_016790365.1 Thauera sp.
GAAACATCGCAAGGCCGAAGCCCTGCTCTTGAAACTGGCGGAGTGGACGGGACTCGAACCCGCGACCCCCGGCGTGACAGGCCGGTATTCTAACCGACTGAACTACCACTCCGCGCTGACCTGCCCGGCTTTCACCGGCTCGCCTTCCAGCCACTGGCTGGACTGCCTTGTATGGCGTCCCCACGGGGATTCGAACCCCGGTTATCGCCGTGAAAGGGCGGTGTCCTAGGCCTCTAGACGATGGGGACTACTTCTCCAGTTTGGTGGAGGTAAGCGGGATCGAACCGCTGACCTCTTGCATGCCATGCAAGCGCTCTCCCAGCTGAGCTATACCCCCGGCACCGAAGAGCGCGCATTATAGGTCGCACCCCAAGGGCTGTAAACCCCCTTCTCGAAATTTCTACAGCACCTTGCCCGGGTTCATCAAACCGGCCGGATCGAAGGCCTGCTTCACACGCCGCATCAGCTCCATCTCGAGCGCCGGCTTGTAGCGCAGCACCTCCTCGCGCTTGAGCTGGCCAAGGCCGTGCTCAGCCGAGATCGACCCGCCAAGCTCGCACACCAGGTCGTGCACGATGCGATTGACCTCGGGGGTACGCGCGACGAAGGCGGCATTGTCGTCGGCTACTGACTTGGACAGGTTGTAGTGCAGGTTTCCGTCACCGATGTGACCGAAGGCCACCACGCGCACATCCGGCCAGCGCGCCGCGAGCGCCTCGCCCGCGCGCTCGAGGAAATCGGGGATCCTGCTCACCGGCACCGAGACGTCGTGCTTGATGCTGACGCCCTCGATGCGCTGCGCCTCGGAGATGTCCTCGCGCAGCGCCCACAAGGCCTGCGCCTGCGCCCCGCTCGCAGCCACCGCGACGTCGCCGGCGAGCCCCTGCGCAAAGGCCTCGCCCAGCACCGCCTGCAGTTGGTCGTCGAGCGGCGCATCCACCGCCGGATCGGAGAGCTCGACCAGCACCGTCCACGCCGGCGCCCCCGCGAGCGGGTCGCGCGCACCCGGGATGTGCCGCAACACGAGCCCGAGCGCCGTGCGGCCGACGATCTCGAAGGCGCTCACGCGGTCGCCACAGGCTGCGCGCAACATCCCGAGCAGGCGCACCGCGGCGCGCGGGTCGGGCACCGCCACCCAGGCCGTGGCGCGGCTGCGGATGGCAGGAAAAAGCTTCAGCACCGCGGCAGTGACGATACCCAGGGTGCCCTCTGCGCCGATGAAGAGCTGTTTGAGGTCGTAGCCGGTGTTGTCCTTGCGCAGGCCGCGCAGCCCGTCCCAGACCCGGCCGTCGGGCAGCACGACCTCCAGCCCGAGCACCAGGTCGCGGGTATTGCCGTAGCGCAGCACCTGCACGCCGCCGGCGTTCGTCGACAGGTTGCCGCCGATCCGGCAGCTGCCTTCCGATGCGAGCGAGAGCGGGAACAGGCGCCCGGCGGCCTGCGCCGCTTCCTGCACCGCGGCGAGCGTGCACCCGGCCTCGACGGTGAGCGTGTCGTTGTCGGGGTCGACTGCGCGGACGCGGTTCATGCGCGCCAGGCTGATCACCACCGCCGCGCCGTCGGCAAGCGGGGTCGCGCCGCCGCACAGCCCGGTGTTGCCACCCTGCGGCACCATCGCCACACCGACCTGCGCGCAGGCGGCGACCACCGCAGCCACCTCGGCGGTGTCGCGCGGACGCACCACCGCGCGCGCGCGGCCATGATAGCGCCCGCGCCAGTCGCTCAGGAAGGGCGCCATGTCGGCCTCGGTCTCGAGCACGTGCGCCGCGCCGACGATCGCGCGCAGGCGCGCGTTCAGTTCATCGCTCATCCGATCCTCACTCGTTGGCGCCGCCGAGCAGCTCGCGCAGCAGCGGCCGCACGCGCGCGACGGCCGCAACGCCCTCGGCAATCGCCTCGTCGGCACGATGGTAGTCCATCAGCCCGAGCTGGCTCACCCGTGGCGACACCAGCAGGTCCGCCGGTTCTCCGGCGAGGCGGCTGCGCGCGATGCGCACCTGCATGATGTTGATGCTGGAGCTGATCACCGAGACCAGCGAGGGAAGGTTGTCGTCGCCAGCCAACGGGCGCGCAGGCGCCCCCGCCTCGGCCTCGCTCGCGAAGCCGAAGCGCGCGAGCAGGCGCTCGGTCCAGCCGGCCTCGGTCTCCTCGACCGGCGCAGGCTCGACTGCCGAACGCCGGATGGCGCGCCCCACCATGTCCGAGCCGAGGTCGACCGCGATCACCACGTCGGCCCCCATCGCCCTGCACAGCGACACCGGCACCGGATTGACCAGCCCGCCATCGACCAGCATGCGCCCCTGGTGCAGCACCGGGGTCATCAGCCCGGGGAGCGCGATCGAGGCGCGCACGGCGGCCGACACGCTGCCCTCGTGCAGCCAGATCTCGCGCCCGGTGGACAGCTCGGTGGCGACGCAGGCGAAGCGGCGGTCGAGCTCGGTGAAGTCGCGATCGATGAAGTTGCGTTCGAAAAAGTCGATCAGCTTCTGGCCCTTGATCAGGCCACCGCGCAGCGACACGTCGAGCAGCGACACCACGTCCTGCCACTTGAGGGTCTCCGCCCAGCGCACCAGCTTGTCGAGGTCGCCCGAGGCCGCGGCTGCGCCGACGAAGGCGCCAATCGAGCACCCCGTGATGATCTGCGGGACCACGCCTTCGCGCGCGAGCTCCTGCAGCACGCCCAGGTGGGCCCAGCCGCGCGCTGCGCCACTGCCGAGCGCGAGCCCGATCACCGGGCCGGAGGCCGAGGGCTCGGCGCAGGCCAGGCCGACCGCACCCGCGCCGCTCACCACGACGACGGCTCCGGCGCGCTGGCGCCGGCCTTACTCGATGCGCTCGGCGTAGAGGTCGTGCACATCGCAGTCGGTGATGCGCACCCGCACGAAATCGCCCGGCGCGAGGCCGTCGCCCTCGGGGATGATCACCAGGCCGTCGATCTCGGGCGCGTCGCCCGGCGAACGCGCAAGCGCGCCTTCCTCGTCGACCTCGTCGACCAGCACGGTCATCTCGCGGTCGATCTTGGCCTCGAGGCGCTGGGTGGAAATGTCTTCCTGGAAGTCCATCAGGCGCGCACGGCGCTCCTCGCGGACCTCGTCCGGCACCGCGCCAGGCAGCTCGTTCGCCGTCGCACCCTCGACAGGCGAATAGGCGAAGGCGCCGACGCGGTCGAGCTGGGCCTCCTCGAGGAAGTTCAGCAGCAGCTCGAAGTCTTCCTCGGTCTCGCCGGGGAAGCCGGTGATGAAGGTCGAGCGGATGGTCAGGTCCGGGCAGATGCTGCGCCACTTGCGCACGCGCTCGAGCACGTTCTCGGCGTTGGCCGGGCGCTTCATGGCCTTGAGGATGCGCGGGCTGGCGTGCTGGAAGGGCACGTCCAGGTAGGGCAGGATCTTGCCTTCGGCCATCAGCGGGATCAGGTCGTCCACGCTCGGATACGGGTACACATAGTGCATGCGGATCCAGATGCCGAGCTCGCCGAGCGCCTTGGCCAGGTCGAGCAGGCGCGTCTTGACCGGGCGCCCGCCCCAGAAGCCGGTGCGATACTTGACGTCCACGCCGTAGGCCGAGGTGTCCTGCGAGATCACCAGCAGCTCCTTGACGCCCGCGTCGGCGAGCGCCTCGGCCTCGCGCATGACCTCGTGGATCGGGCGGCTGACCAGATCGCCGCGCATCGACGGGATGATGCAGAAGCTGCAGCGGTGGTTGCAGCCCTCGGAGATCTTGAGGTACGCGTAGTGCTGTGGCGTGAGCCGGATACCCTGCGGCGGCACGAGGTCGGTGAAGGGGTCGTGCGGCTTGGGCAGGTGGCGATGCACGGCGTGCATGACCTCCTCGGTGGCGTGCGGGCCGGTGACCGCAAGCACCTGCGGATGCGCGGCGAGGATCACGTCGTCCTTGGCGCCGAGGCAGCCGGTGACGATCACCTTGCCGTTCTCGGCGAGCGCCTCGCCGATCGCATCGAGCGACTCCTCGACCGCGGCATCGATGAAGCCGCAGGTGTTGACGACGACCAGGTCGGCGTCGTCGTAGCTGCCCGAGATCGAATAGCCCTCGGCGCGCAGCCGGGTCAGGATGTGCTCGGAGTCGACCGTCGCCTTGGGGCAGCCGAGGGAAACGAAGCCGACACGCGGCAGGTCGGGGGTCTTGAAGGTGGTCATGCAAAGAACCTGTCGGGTCGGGGCGGCTGCGGCCTCGGCGGCACGCGGCGCCGCTTACTTCTTGCCGTCGCCCTTGGGCGCGGCGGGCTCGCCGTCCTCGGGACGGACGTAGCCGGGGAACTGGAAGCCGGTGAACATGTTGCGCGTCTGGCTCTCGAGCTGGGTCTGCATCTGCTCGAACATCTTCTTCGACTGGTCGACGTAGGCACCCATCATGCTCTGCAGCGCCGGCCCCTGGAAGTTCAGGAACTGGGCCCACAAGTCCTGGCCCACCGGGCTGTTTTCGCCATAGATCGCACGCGCCTGGTCCTGGAGCTTGACCTGCATCTCGGTGAAGGCCTTGATGTTGCTCTCGAGGTACTTGCCCATCATGCCCTGCATCGCGTTGCCGTAGAAGCGGATCATGTGCGCGAGCAGGTCGCTGGTGAACATCGGCGCACCGCCGGCCTCTTCTTCCAGAATGATCTGGAGCAGGATGCTGCGCGTCAGGTCCTCACCGCTCTTTGCATCCACCACCTGGAAATGCTCGTGGTTAAGCACCAGGTCCTTGACGTCGGCCAGGGTGATGTAGGAACTGGTCCGCGTGTCGTACAGACGGCGGTTCGGGTACTTCTTGATCAAGCGCTGCTGTTCCGGCATTTCTCCATCTCCTCGGCGGCGGTGTCTTCGCTCTGTGCGAAAAAATTATATCGCGCTGCGACATCGAAACCACGAAAAAACCCCGTCTTTCGACGGGGTTGCGTGATTTCGCGCATGACACGGCGCAACATCAGCACATGTGCAGGC
>JAEUNQ010000135.1 GCA_016790365.1 Thauera sp.
GCGCCGGCCGACGCGCCTTTCCGCACCTTCGCCAGCCCGCGCCGGCTGGCGGTGACGGTGGCACAGGTGGCTGCCGAGGCCGCAGCCAAGGAGGTCACCGAGAAGCTGATGCCGGTGTCGGTGGCGCTCGATGCCGAGGGCAAGCCGACCTCGGCCCTGCTGAAGAAGATGGAGGCGAAAGGCATCCCGGCCGATGCGGTTTCCGGCTTCGAACGTCGCATGGACGGCAAGGCCGAGGCCCTGTTCCACACCGCCATGGTGCCGGGTGCGAAGCTCGTCGACGTGCTGGCGGGCATCGTGCAGGACGCGATCAAGGCGCTGCCCATCCCCAAGGTCATGCGCTGGGGCGACGGCGACGCCACCTTCGTGCGTCCGGTGCACAAGCTCACCCTGCTGCACGGTGCCGAAGTGGTGCCGGGCCGCGTGCTCGACCTGGATTCCGGCCGCACGACGCGCGGCCACCGCTTCATGAGCCGCGGCGAGATCGATATCGCGACTGCAGACGCCTACGAGCCCACGCTGCTCGCCGAGGGCAAGGTCATCCCCAGCTTCGCCGAGCGCCGCGACAACATCGAGCGCCAGCTGCTCGCCGCGGCCGCGAAGCAGGGCGCATTGCTGAATGAATACGCCGACCTGCTCGACGAGGTCGCCGCACTGGTCGAGCACCCGACGGTGTACGTGGGCGAATTCGAGGCCGAGTTCCTCGCCGTGCCGCAGGAATGCCTGATCCTGACCATGCGCGCCAACCAGAAGTATTTCCCGCTCTTCGACGGCGCCGGCAAGCTGCTCAACCGCTTCCTGATCGTCTCCAACATGCAGGTGGCCGACCCGAGCAACATCGTCGCCGGCAACGCCCGCGTGGTGCGTCCGCGCCTGTCGGACGCGCGCTTCTTCTTCGAGCAGGACAAGAAGCAGAAGCTCGAGGCCCGCCTGCCGCGCCTGGCGCCGGTGGTCTATCACAACAAGCTCGGCAGCCAGCTCGAGCGCGTCGAGCGCCTCGAGGCGCTGGCAGGCGCGATCGCCGCCCAACTGCACGGCGACGTCGCCGCGGCGAAGCGCGCCGCGCGCCTGGCCAAGGCCGACCTCGTCACCGACATGGTGGGCGAGTTCCCCGAGCTGCAAGGCATCATGGGCCGCTACTACGCGCTCGCCGACGGCGAAGGCGAGGTGGTGGCGGACGCCATCCAGGCCCACTACCAGCCCCGCTTCGCCGGCGACGCGCTGCCCGCCGGCAACGTCGCCGCCGCGGTGGCGCTGGCTGACAAGCTCGACGCCCTGGTCGGCTTCTTCGGCATCGGCATGGTGCCGACCGGCGACAAGGACCCCTTCGCGCTGCGCCGCGCCGCGCTCGGCGTGTTGCGCATCCTGATCGAGGCGCCGCTGCCGCTCGAGCTGCCCAGGCTCATCGACACCGCCGCCGCCGGCTTCCGGCCCGGCCTGCTCACCGCCGAGGGCTTCGCCGCGCAGCTGCAGGACTTCATGTTCGAGCGCCTGAAGAACCTGCTCCGCGAGACGGGCCGCGACGGCGCCGTGATCGACGCCGTGCTGGCGCTGAAGCCCGCGCGCATCGACCTGGTGCCGGCCAAGCTCGCCGCGGTGGAAGCTTTCCGCGCGCTGCCCGAGGCCGAGGCCCTGGCTGCTGCCAACAAGCGCATCGTCAACATCCTCAAGAAGGCCGAGAGCACGCCGGGCGAGCCCGACCTCGCGCTGCTGCAGGAAGACGCGGAGAAGGCGCTTTTCCACCAGGTCGTCGAGGTCGCGCCGCTGGTGCGCTCGCACGTCGCCAACGAGGACTACACCGACGCGCTGTGCGCGCTCGCCGGCCTGCGCGCGGCGGTGGACCAGTTCTTCGAGGACGTCATGGTGATGGCGGAAGAGCCGCTGACGCGGGCCAACCGCCTCGCGCTGCTGGCCCAGCTCGCCGGCCTGATGAACCAGGTGGCGGACATCTCGCGCCTGTCGGCCTGATCGTCGTAACCCCGCGGCGCACGGCGCCGCTGGCTTCGCCCCCGCAAGGAGCCCGTGATGAAGCTCATCGTTCTCGACCGCGACGGCGTGATCAACGTCGACTCGGGGCAGTACATCAAGTCGCCCGAGGAGTGGAAGCCGATCCCGGGCGCGCTCGAGGCGATCGCGCGGCTCAACCAGTGGGGCTGGCGGGTGGTGGTGGCGACCAACCAGTCCGGCATCGGCCGCGGCCTGTTCGGCATGGACACGCTCAACGCGATCAACGACCGCATGATCAAGAGCCTCGCCCAGGCGGGCGGGCGGCTCGACGGCATCTTCTTCTGCCCGCATGCGGCCGACTCCACCTGCGACTGCCGCAAGCCCAAGCCGGGCATGCTGCTGCAGATCGCCGAGCGTTACAACGTCGAGCTTGCCGACGTGCCCTGCGTCGGCGACGGACTGCGCGATCTCCAGGCTGCCGCCGCAGCCGGTGCCCAGCCCTGGCTGGTGCTCACCGGCAAGGGCGAGGCCACGCAGGCGAGCGGCGAGCTGCCGCCCGGCACGCTGGTCTATCCCGACCTCGACGCGGTGGTCGCCGCGCTGACCGCCTGAGCGGCGCGTGGCCGCTCCGCATCCTCCACGCCCTCTTCACCGGACGAGAATCGTGCATCTGATCCGCTCCATCCTGTTCGCGATCCTGCTTACCGTGATCACGGTGCCCTACGCGTTCCTCGCCACCTTCATCTTCTGGCTGCCGCCGATGACGCGGCACCGGCTGATCACGAGCTGGGTGCCGATCATGATGTGGGTGATCCGCCACGTGCTCGGCATCCGCTACCGCGTGCTCGGTGCCGAGAACATCCCGGCCGGACCGGCGGTGGTGCTCTCCAAGCATCAGTCGGCGTGGGAGACGATCGCGCTGCAGGTGATCTTTCCGCCGCTGTGCTACGTGCTCAAGCGCGAACTGCTGCGCGTGCCCTTCTTCGGTTGGGCGCTGGGCATGATTCCCGGCATCGCGATCGATCGCTCCGCCGGCAAGGACGCGCTCAGCCAGGTGGTGGAGCAGGGCCGCGAGCGCCTCAAGGAAGGCCTGTGGGTGGTGGTCTTCCCCGAGGGCACGCGCGTGGCGCCGGGTGCGACGCGACGCTACAAGCCCGGCGGGGCCATCCTCGCCAAGCGCGCTGGCGTCCCGGTGGTGCCGGTGGCGCACAATGCGGGCGAGCTCTGGCGCCGCAACGCCTTCATCAAGCGACCGGGCGAGATCGTCGTCAGCATCGGTCCGGTGATCGACGTCAAGGGCGTCAAGGCGAACGAGATCAGCGAGCGCGCTGAAACCTGGGTCGAGAACGAGATGCGCCGCCTGTTTCCTCATCACTATCGCGACGAGGCGGGCACGCCACCATCGGAAGGCGAGGCCACGACCGCAGCGGACGGGAACTGAGTGTGTTCGCGCGCGGTCTCCCGCACGGGCCGCCGGGGTGGCCCGGTAAATCGGGAGAAGGGCGATGAGTGAAGAGATTCGTGCGCTCGATGAGGAGGCGATCCTCGCCGGCCTTGTAGGGCTGCCGCACTGGCGGCTGGAACTGGGGTGCCTGGTGCGCGACTACCGCAGCGGTGGCTGGAAGGCGACGCTGATGGTGGCGGGAGTGATCGGACACCTGGCCGAAGCGGCTTGGCACCACCCCGTGCTGGAGCTGTCCTGGGATCGCGTGCGGGTACGCCTGTCCACCCATTCGCCCCGTGGCATCACCGCACGCGATTTCGCGCTCGCGCGCAAGATCGAGGAGGTCGTGCAATGGCAGCCCGCACGCGAGAGTGGCGTACTTGAAGGCACGCCGAACGCGGACGAGCGCTTCCGCTACATCCAGTACGATTGAATTCGTCGAGCCGCCGCGAATGCCCCGCAGGTCGACGCAAAAAGGCCCCGCGTTGCGGGGCCTTTTCGTCAGACGGTGCCGGAAGAAGCTTAGGCAGCCTTCTTGGCAGCGGTCTTGGCGGTGGTGCTCACGGCCTTGACGGTGGCGTTGGTCGCGGCGGCCACGTTGGCTTCGGCGATCTCGGCGACTTGCTTGGCAGCCTTGCTCATGCTGTCGTAGGCGCTGTTGGCGGCGGCGATGGCCGACTTGACGGCGGCGACGGCAACGTCCGAACCGGCGGGAGCCGACTTGGCAGCCTTGTCGAGCGCGGTGGCGACGCCCTTGTTCATTTCGGCGACCTGGCCTTCGAAGACCTTCGACATCTCTTCCTGGCTCTGCGACGAGATCTCGTAGACGCTGCGGGCGTAGGCGACGGCCTTCTCGACGATCGGCTGGGCCAGCGAAACCTGCAGGTTCACCAGCTCCTGCACGTCCTTGGCGGCCAGCAGGGCCTTGGTGTTGGCCACGCCGTCTTCGAGCAGCGAACGGGCGGTGTTCAGGTTCAGGGCGGCGAGGCGCTCGGCGCTGGCGAAGGCGGTGTTGGCCAGGGTCAGCAGGGTCTCGATGTTGGCCTTGTTGGCGGCGGCGAACTGCTCGGGGGTGACGAAGTTGCTCATTTGGATCTCCTTGGAAAGTGTGGATTGCATCAACATCGCTTCGGTAGCTGCGATGTTGCGTTGCAGCATGGTTCGGATTATACGGACCCGGGTCGGCCTGTCAAGCATATTTTTGTGCATTGCAGCATCCTGGATTGATAGAAGGAATCAATCACTTGCACCTGAAGGGGCGGCCCTTCAGGCTGGAGGTCGCAGTGTTGCGGTGCACGGCTGCCGTTGACCCGCGCAAGTGTGCAGGGAGCGGGTTGCAGCCGCGTGACGAATGCCTGCGGGTAAACGCAAGCGGCCGGCGGGAAGCCGGCCGCGAGGCGGAGGAAGCCGGGGCGCTCAGTCGTGGCGGAAGTCCGCCTTGCGCTTGGCCACGAAGGCCGCCATCCCCTCCTTCTGGTCATTGAGAGCGAATGCGGAGTGGAACACGCGGCGCTCGAACAGCAGGCCCTCGTTGAGGCTGCTCTCGAAAGCGCGATTGACCGACTCCTTGATCATCATGACCACCGGCAGGGAGAAGCCGGCGATCGTTTCGGCGGCGGCGATCGCCTCTTCGAGCAGCTTGTCGGCGGGCACCACGCGGGCGACCAGGCCGGCGCTCTCGGCCTCGGCCGCGTCCATCATGCGGGCCGTCAGGCACATGTCCATGGCCTTGGCCTTGCCGATCGCGCGCGGCAGGCGCTGGGTACCACCTGCACCGGGCAGGATGCCGAGGCGAATCTCGGGCTGACCGAACTTCGCGGTGTCGGCGGCGATGATGAAGTCGCACATCATCGCGAGCTCGCAGCCACCGCCGAGGGCGAAGCCGGCCACCGCGGCGATCACCGGCTTGCGGCAGGTCTTCACGCGCTCCCAGTTGCGTGTGATGTAGTCACCCTTGTAGGCGTCCATGTAGGAAAAATTCGCCATGGCGCCGATGTCGGCGCCGGCGGCAAAGGCCTTCTCGGAGCCGGTGATTACGATGGCGCCGATGCCTTCATCGGACTCGAAGTCGTCGAGAGCGGCGCCGATCTCGTCAACCACCTGGTCGTTGAGTGCGTTCAGCGCCTTGGGCCGGTTGAGGGTGATGAGGCCGACACGGCCGCGTTTCTCGGCGATGATCATCTCGAAGCTCATGCTGTCTCCTTCCTTTGCATCTGCTCGTGGGGGGAATCATTGTCCGCCGGCGGGCTGGCCTTCGGACTTGGGCTGGATCACTGCGCGCACCCGGCCTGCCGGTGCGCCTTGGCTGCTGCCCGGTGCGTTGGTGGCGAGGTAGTTCTCGGTGATCGCGTCGTACTCGATGTAGTGGCCGCTGACCTGGTCGCCTCCGCTGGTGACCTTGGCGCGGTTGAACAGCCTGGCCTTCTCGCTGCGGCTGTCGTACTCGATGCGTTCGGCCTCGCCTTCGACGTACTCCGTGGTGCCGTCACGGCGCTGGCGGAAGGTCGCCAGGCCCTTGCCCGCGGCGGTGGCGACCCCGTTCTGGAATCCGGCTGCGTCCTGGGTCACGACCAGCTTGTCGCCGCGGATGGTCAGCGTACCCTGGGTGAGAACCACGCGGCCCTCGAAGATGTGCACCTTGTTGCGATCGTCCACCGTCAGGCGGTCGGCCTCGATGTTGACCGGCTGGTCGCGGTCGGCCTTCTCGGCGAGCGCCGGGGGCGTGAGGGCGGCGACCAGGACGGCCGCGGTGGCGAGGAGGATTCGCTTCATGAGGAGGATCCTTGGCGGCGCGGAGGCATCGTCGTGCTGACCTCGCCGATGAGTTCGAGCGTGCCGAACAGGTTGTCCGCGCGCATGCCCCGTGCCGAGGCGCGCCCGGCGCCACGCGTCATCACGACCGGGGAATCGGTCCGTGCGCGCTGGGCATCGGGCCATACGCTGAGCGTCTCGGAGTCGAGCGCCAGCGGCAGCGCGTCTGCGCTGCCCGGGCGGCGTACCCGCACCTCTCCCGCGAGGTCGACCTGTTCGCCGCCCGGCGAGACGTCCGCCGTGCGTGCGGTGATCGTCGTGGTGCCTTCTTCGCCGCGCAGTTGCAGGCGTGGCTCGTGCAGCCGGGTGATGTCGCCCGCGGGAAAGTGCTCGAGGCGTTCGGCCACCAGTTCGTAGCGCTGTGCGCCGTCTGCGCCGAAGCCGGTCACGCGGGTGTCGTGCGCGATGAAGTCGGGGCCGGTTTGTTCCAGGCTCGTCACCGGGTCTTCTATCCTGGTGATCCGCTCGAGCCATATCGATCCGCCCGCGAGCAGCGCGAGGGCGAAGACCGGATACAGGCGCCAGGTGTCTACCCGCATTCAGATGACCTTGGCGAGCATCAGGTCGTGGGTGGTGAGCGCGCCGGCGAGCCGGCCGGCCTGATCCAGCACCAGCAGCTGGCTGATGCGCATGCTTTCCATCGTCGCGGCCGCCTCGGCGGCGAGAGCGCCGGGTGCGATGCTGCGCGGATTGCGCGTCATGACCTCGCTGACCCGGGCGCTGCGCACGTCGCAGCCCTTCTCGAGCGCGCGGCGCAGGTCGCCGTCGGTGAAGATGCCCACCGGCATCTCGTCGGTGTCGACGATCGCGGTCATGCCCATGCCGCCGGCGGTCATCGCCAGCAGGGCCTGGGTGAGTGGAGCGTCGCTGCCGACACGGGGCACCGCCTGCGCCGGGCGCATGACGTCGCCGACGTGGGTCAGCAGGCGACGGCCGAGCGCGCCACCGGGGTGGGAGCGGGCGAAATCCTCCGCGGCGAAGCCACGCGCGTCGAGCAGCGCGACCGCGAGCGCGTCGCCGAGCGCGAGCGCGGCGGTGGTGCTCGCGGTGGGGGCGAGATTCAGCGGACAGGCTTCTTCCGCCACGCCGGCGTCGAGGTGGGCGTCCGCCTCGCGCGCGAGCGGCGAGTCCGGCCGTCCGGTCATGGCGATCAGGCGGGCGCCCTGGCGCTTGACGAGCGGCACGATGGTGAGCAGTTCCTCGCTCGAGCCGGAGTTCGACAGCGCGATCACCACGTCCTCCGGGGTGATCATGCCGAGGTCGCCATGCGCGGCCTCGGCGGCGTGCACGAAGTAGGCCGGTGTGCCGGTGCTGGCGAGCGTGGCGGCGAGCTTGCGCCCGATGTGGCCCGACTTGCCCACGCCGGTGACGATCACCCGCCCGTGGCGTGCGAGGATGATCTCGACCGCGCGCTCGAACTCCTCGCCGATGCGGGCAGCGAGCGCGTGCACGGCCTCGGCCTCGATGCTCAGCACACGGCGGGCGAGGGCGACGGCACGGCTTTCGTCCGGAGCGGAAATTGGGTCCATGGATTCGATGCTTTAAACTGGCGCGGAGGGGAAGCCGGAGGCTAGGCGGGATGACGGTGCGCCGTCACCGGCACCTTCCCGATCCGCCGGATTGTATACCAAACACCATCGCCGCCGACCGGCAGCGCGGGTGCCACTCGCCGCCTGGCTTCCATGCTCAATACCCTCGAATTCGTGGTCCTGCTGCTGGCCGCCGCCGTGGTCATGGTGGCCTTGTTCCGCAGCATGAACCTGCCGCCGGTGCTCGCGTACCTGCTGGTTGGCGCGCTCGGCGGACCGCACGCGCTCAACCTGATGCAGGAGTCCGCCGGCGCCCGCCATCTCGCCGAGTTCGGCGTGGTGTTCCTGATGTTCTCGATCGGGCTGGAGTTCTCGCTTGGCCGGCTGATGGCCATGAAGCGCATCGTGTTCGGGCTCGGGCTCGCCCAGGTGCTTGCCACGATCGTGCTTGCCACCTTGATCGGGCGCTTCGGCGGGCTGGGCTGGATCACCAGTTTCGCGCTCGGCGGCACGCTGGCGATGTCGTCCACCGCGATCCTTTCCAAACTGCTCGCCGACCGCATGGAGCTCGACAGCCGCCACGGTCGCGAGGTGATCGGCGTGCTGCTGTTCCAGGACATCGCCGTGGTGCCGCTGCTGATCCTGCTGCCGGCGCTGTCGCGCCCCGCCGAGGAGATGATGTTCACCCTCGGCCTCGCGGCCTTCAAGGTCGTCTTCCTGCTCTCGCTGGTACTGGTCTTCGGCCAGCGCCTGATGCGCTGGTGGTTCACCGTGATGGCGCGGCGGCGCTCGGGCGAGCTCTTCATGCTCAACGTGCTGCTGATCACGCTCGGGCTGGCGTGGTTGTCCGAGCTGGTCGGGCTGTCGCTCGCGCTCGGCGCCTTCCTTGCCGGCATGCTGATCTCGGAGACCGAATACCGCTACCAGGTGGAGGAGGACATCAAGCCCTTCCGCGACGTGCTGCTCGGGCTGTTCTTTGTCACCGTGGGCATGTTGCTCGACGTCGCCGAGATCGTGCGCAACCTGCCGGCGGTGCTCGGCCTGCTGGCTGCGCTGCTGGTGCTGAAGTTCGGCATCGTCTTCGCGGCCTCGCGCGTATTCGGCTCGCCGGCGGGCACGGCGATGCGTTCCGGGCTGTGGCTGTGCGCGGGTGGCGAGTTCGGCTTCGTGCTGCTGTCGCAGATCCTCGAGCTCGGCCTCATGCCCTACGGACTCGCCCAGGCGACGGTGGCCGCGCTGGTGCTGTCGATGCTGGTCGCGCCGCTGATCGTGCAGGTCAGCGACCGGCTGGTGATGCGCTTCGTCGCCTCGGAATGGCTGCTGCGCTCGATGGAGCTCACCCGGGTGGCGGCGCAGTCGCTGAACACCGAGCGCCACATCATCGTGTGCGGCTACGGGCGAAGCGGCCAGTACCTGGCGCGCTTCCTCGAGCAGGAGAACGTGGCCTATGTCGCGCTCGACCTCGACCCTGAGCGCGTGCGCGAGGCGGGCGCGGCCGGGGATACCGTGGTGTATGGCGACGCGGCGCGGCGCGAGACCCTGGTCGCGGCCGGCATCCAGCGTGCGAGCGCGCTGGTGGTGTCCTTCGACGCGCTGGAGGCGGCGCTGCGGGTCATCCACCACGCCCACGCGCTGCGCCCCGGCCTGCCGGTGGTGGTGCGCGCCGGCGACGAGGCCGACCTCGAGAAGCTGGCCCAGGCGGGTGCGGCCGAGGTGGTGCCGGAAGCCTTCGAGGCCAGCATCATGCTCGCTTCGCACGCGCTCGCGCTCACCGGCGTGCCGCTCACCCGCGTGGTGCGGCGCATCCGCGAGATCCGCAGCCAGCGCTATGCGCTGATGCGTGGATTTTTCCAGGGCAGCAGCGACCCTGGCGATGCCGCCGACGCAGGCGAGGCGCGCCTGCGCTCGGTGATCGTCCCGGAGGGGGCCGCAGGCGTCGGGCGCAGCATCGGCGAGCTTGGCCTGGAGGAGTTCGGCGTGGCGGTGTCCGCGGTGCGCCGGCGCGGCATCCGCGCACTCTCGCCGGGTGCCGAGACCCGCATTCAGGGCGGTGACGTGATCGTGCTGCTCGGCGTTCCTGGCAGCCTGGAGGCTGCCGAGGAGCGCCTGCTCGGCGGCTGAACCTGCGTCTCACGCCTGATGACTCAGAGATTCGAGCACACCGTGTGTGCGTTCGCCTCCATCAGCGGATTCGACTCGGAGATCGCCACCAGCCCGGTCGCGCCGAGCGTGCCGGCGCGCAGGGAACCTGCGGAGGGGTCGCCGTCGTCGAGCGCGATGTCGAGCTGCGTCACCAGCTTGCCCGGCACGTTGTCCGAGCACACCACCAGGCTGCCCGGCAGGCCGAGCACGCTGCCGCCGCGCTGCACGCCCAGCCGGCCGCCGAGGGCGTTGCGTGGCAGGAAGCCGGGGTCGTCGGTGTTGGTGCTGCCGGTGGCGAGGCTGGCCAGGCGCAGATGCTGCCAAAGGTGGACGGACTCGGTATCGCTGCCTGCATCCCAGTCGCCGTTGATCACGCCGTTGCCGTTGCCGGCGACGGTGCAGCTGCCGCCGCCGGAGCAGAGGTGGCGCACGGCGGCGGGGTCGTCCCCGGGCAGGGCGCGGAAGCGGTCCTGGTAGGCGTGGATCATCGCCGGCACGCTGCGCAGGTCCTGGGCGAGGTTCTTGACGCGGGCGCTGTCGATCAGCGCCTGCCCTTTCATGACCCCGCCGAGCAGCAGTCCGACCACGAGCAGCACGATCGCGATCTCGACGAGGGTGAATCCTTGTTGCGGTTTCCTTTCCATGGTCGTTCTCCCGGGTGATGGAGCGGTGGTGAAAGCGGCGTGGCGACCGGTCACAGCCGGCCGGCCTGGGCGAGGCGGGCGACAAGCAGCGGGCGGCCGATCCAGGCGAGCAGGTCGTCGAAATCGGCACCGGGCTCGCCGGCCTGGTAGCTTGGGGTGGCGCCCGTATGGCTGGTGTTGTCGCCATCGGTGCGAAGGTTGGCGCCGGTCGACAACACGATCGCGACCGCCTGCGAGTCCGTCGTCGTGATCCGGCGGCCGTCGTGGTCGCGGATCTGCAAGCGGGCGCTGGGCGCGGTCGCGGCGCCGATCGGCGCCACGCTGAAGGCGGGATCGACGCGGTAGCGCCAGTGCCCCGTCCACTCATCGCCGGCAGCGTGGCGGTCGCGGCCCCAGGCGTCGGTCGCCGGCATGGCCAGGCTGCGCCAGGGCAGCACCCCCTCGCGCGCGAGATTGCATGGCGGGCCGTCCTCGAGCCCGTAGACCGGGCTGGCGGGGTCGGTCTCGGTGCTCGGACACGGCAGCCGGCCGTGGATGATGGCGAATCCGGTGAGCGCCTGCTGGATGTCGCGCAGGCGCTCCAGGGTGGCGTTGCGGTCGCGCGCCTCCAGCCGGCTCGTCACCGGAACCAGCAGGCTGCCGCCGAGCAGGGCGAGGATCACCAGCACCATGGCGAGTTCGACCAGGGTGAAGCCGCGCATTGCGCCACCGCAGGCGTCCGGGCGGATGGCGGGAAGGCTGGCGCCTTCGCGCGGGCAGGCTGGCCCCGCAGATGCTCGAGCTCTTGCGTGGGCGGGCCGGCGCGCTTCGGGGGAATGCGGAGTCAGGGCAGGCATCGGATGACGTCGGTGGTGGCGGGGTGGTCGGGGTCGGCCACTCCGAAGTGCTCGGCGCCTTCGAAATCCGGCGCACCGAGACGCAGGGCGGCGACGTTGCGACCTTCGAACCAGGCGGCCGGATCGGCGCGTTCGGCTGCGGTGAGCCGCGATTGGCGGTCGGGGCCGCTGCGGATGCGCTCGCCGGCGAAGGCGAGCACTGCGCGACAGCGTTCGCCGGGGGGTGTGGGTCGGATCACCCCGATGCAGGCGCTGCCGTCGGTGCAGGCGGCGAAGTGAATCTGTTCGCGCCAGTCGTCGATGACCGGGCGTTGCGCGGCGGCGATGCCCAGGTTTTCTGCGCTCGGCAGCACGCCGAGCGCGAGCACGCCGAGTGGACGGGCGTGGCGTGCGAGCCAGGCTGCGCGGTTGTCCGCGAGCCGGCCGGCAAGCGCGTTCGCGCTGCGGGTGAGGACTGCGTCGAGATGGGTGGCGTGGTCTCGGCGCCGGCGCAACGCGTCGAACAGGTCATCGATGCCGATCCAGGCTGCCAGGTCGTTGGGCGCCTCCTCGTCGAGTGTGGCGGGGTGGAGGGCGATTTCGATCGGCCCGCTACCCGTGCGCACGTGGCCGGGGTCGAGATAGTGCGGGAGATCCGCCGCCGCCGAGGCGCTGCCCGCGCAGCTGGAGTCCCGGGTGGCCGGACGGGTCTGGCCGGGGCGCGGCGGGCCGGGGCTGAACACGACCGCGACCGCCATGCCGTCTGCGGCTGCGACCGGCAGTTCGCGGCCGGTGGGGTCGAGCAGGCGGAACTGGCCCGCGCTGTCCCAGTTGAGGGCCTGCGGCTTGGGGTTGTGCTTAACGCTGCCGGCGACGGCGTACCAGAGGCACTCGCCCCAGCCGTCGCGCAGTTCGGGCAGGCCCAGGGTGCGCCAGGGCAGGCGGCCCACCGCGGCCGTGCCGCGTGCCCCGCAGGCACCGATCGGCGTGGAGCCGGTGTTGCCCGAGTCGGGGCAGGGCAGGAAGCCGTAGCCTTCGCCGGGGTGGGTCTCGGCGTAGCTGATCGCGTAGCCGATCAACGCGGCACGTGCCGTGGCGAGCGCCTCGACGCTGCGTGCGTGGGCGAGCGCGTGGGCCCGGGCACGCAGTTCGCCGCCGGCGAGCAGGCCGCCGGCGGCGATCAGTGTGAGCAGGAGCAGGGCGGCGATCACTGCCTGGCCGCGCGCGGCATCGATCTGCCGCGACGAGCCGGGGAGGGATCCAACCCGGGCTGCGGTCGGGTGCAGGCATTCATGCCCATCGCCATGCCGGTTAGCAGGTCGTGCCTGAACGCTCATGGCTGCACTCCGCCGACGCTTCCGAGGGCAGCCGGGGCTGTATCGCCGCGCGCGGGTTCCGGGAGCGGTTGGGCGCCGGGGAGGAACACCTCACCGATCGGCCAGTGGTCTCCGCTGCGCAGGCGGATGCGCCCGGTCGGGGGCGACACCGCGGCCGCGGTGCCCCCGACCGGGTGCAGGCCGAGGCTGCGTGCGGACTGCCAGGCGCCTTCCATCCACAGCAGGATCTCTCCGTCGGGGCGGCGCAGGATGCCGTCGATACGCCTGGCGATGGGCGCAGGCGGGGCGGGGATCTCGGGGGGGCAGGTCGGGGTTGCGGGTTCGGGGGTGGATTCCTGTGGAGGGGGCGGCGACTCCATGCTCAGGGCTGCGAGTGCGGCGCGTTCGGCTTCCCGTGCGGCGAGTTCCGCCTCCTCGGCGGCGACCGCGGCAGCATGTGCGGCACGGGCTCGTTCGGCTGCGGCGGCGGCCTCTGCCTGAGCCTGAGCCTGGTGATCCAGCCAGGCTGCGGCGCCCAGCGCGGTCGCTGCCAGGAGGCCGAGCGCGACGAACAGCCGCCTTGCGGGGAGGGCGGGCCAGCGTCGCGTGCCGGGGACGAGCGGCCAGCCGATCGTCGTGGGCGCGCGGCGCAGGGAAAGCAGCAGATGGGCGTCGTGACCGCCGGGGAGTTCTCCTTCTGGCAGTGCTCCGGCCGCGGCGACGCGGACCGGCGGCAGCGAGTGGTGCTCCGTCCCGGCGTCCCCAGGCAGGTCAACCACGATGCGAGTCAAGGGCGCATCGCTCGCGATCCGGCGCTGGGAGACCAGGTAGTCGCGGGTACGTTCGATCTCCGCCCCGAGCGATTGCGGATCGGTGATGGGGGCGCTCGCGCCGCGCACCACGCGGGAGAACAGGGTGTGCTCCCCACCCAGCAGGGAGATGCGCAGGCCCGCGCGCCCGCTGGTGGCGATCAGGCGAGGACGCGACGTCGCCTTGTTGCGCCGCCGCGGATGCGCGCCGGGTAGCGGGAGGCGGGGCAGCAGGGAGGCCGCCGGCACGAGGAGCTCGAGGCGGCGGCCGTCTGCCTCGAGGCGCTCCAGCCAGGGCAGGAGGTCCGTGCTTCGTTCCAGGCCGGCGAACAGCACGCGCTCGAAGCCCTTGCGTCCGTCGGGCAGCGGGCCGAGCGCGCTCGCGCGGGCGAAGCGCGGCTCCGGGAACCAGTGTGCAAGCCGGCGTGCGAGCAGGGCACGGCGGTCGCTGCCGCGAACCCGGGGCAGGTCCTCGACCTCGTAGGCCTCGTCGGGGAGGTCGACCAGCATGCGGCAGGGCTCGTCGGGCGGGCGATGCGTGAGCCAGCTTGCGAAGGTGGCCTCCTCGCCGGGGGCGAAGGCCGCAAGGACCTGGAGGTCGTCACCATGCCCGATGCATGCAATGAGGCCGTGCGGGGCCACGGCGAGGAGCAGGGGTTCGCGGCGCATGTTCAGACCGGAAGGCGGGTGATGAGCTCGTAGATCGGCCCCAGTACCGCGCTGGCGATCCACAGCAGCAGCCCACCCATCAGGATGGTCAGCGCAGGCTCGGCCGCGGCCTGCAGGCGGGCGATGCCTTCGGCGACATCGCGGCGGTAGAGGGTGGCGACCTTGGCGAGTGCGTCGTCGAGCGCCCCGGTGTGTTCGCCCAGGCGCAGCATGCGGATCACCAGGGGCGGGAAGACCTGGGTCGCCTCGAAGGCGGTGGAGATCGGGCGGCCCTGCTCGATCGCGCTGGTCGCCTCGTACAGACCGGCGCGCAGGGCGAGGTTGGCGGTGGCGCCGGTGGCGGTGTGAAGGGCATCGATGACGTTGATGCCGGCGCCGTAGAGGGTGGCGAAAAGCGCGGCGAAGCGGGCTAGGGCGAGTTTGCGCAGGATCCCGCCGACCAGCGGCAGGCGTAGCTGCAGGGCGTGCGCTCGCGTCCGCAGCGCTTCGGAGCGGGCCAGTGCATGGGCGCCGAGTGCCGCGCCGGAGAGTGCGGCGAGCAGCATCGCCCAACCCCAGTCGCGCACTGCCTCGGAAAGCCCCACCAGGATGCGGGTCTGCAAGGGCAGGCGCTGACCGGTGCCGCGCAGCAGGCGTTCGAGCTCGGGGACGACGTGGACGAGGGCGACGACGACGGCGAGCAGCAGCACCGTGGCGACGATGGACGGATAGATCGCGATGCGGCGTGCGTGGCTGGCGAGCTCTTCTTCCTGCGCGAGTGCGGAGCCGATGTCGCGGATCGCCTCGGGCAGGCGGCCGGCCTGCTCCCCCGCACGGAGCAGGCTGACCGCGACCGCGGAGAAGGCCTCGGGCTGGCGCGCCGCGGCGCCCGACAGTGGCAGCCCGCGCTCGACGTCGGTGATCAGCGTGTCGATGACCTGCTGCAGGCGCGGCTCGGCGCCCGCGTCGCGCAGTGCTGCCAGGCTCTCGAAGGGGGGTACGCCGGCGGCGAGGAGCTGTTCGAGGTGGAAGCAGAAGGGGATGAGCTCGCTGCGCGGAATACGCCTGCGTCCCGGCAGCTGGCGTGCACCGCGGGGACGGGCATCGATCAGGAGCAGCGTGCGCGCATCGAGCAGGCGTTCGAGTTCGGCGAGGTCGGCCGCGTCGAGCTCGCCACGCACGCGGCGGCCGTTCGGGGTGAGCGCGCGGTAGCGCCAGCGGCTCATGCTTCGCTGCCCTGCATGATGTCGGTCCCGGCAGCGGGCAGGAGCGTCGAGAGGTCGACCACGCGGGCGAGCTCGGCCAGGCTGGTGCTGCCGTCGAGCACCCGGCGCAGGCCGTCCTCGGCAAGGCTGCGGTGGCCGCGCGCACGTGCCGCGGCACGCAGCTCGCCCGGGCTGGCGCGGCGCGCGACGAGCTCGTCGAGCGCTGCGTCGAAGGGAAGGATCTCCATGATCGCGAGCCGGCCGCGATAGCCGCGGAAATCGCATTCGGGGCAGCCATGCGCGCGCCAGCTCGGCAGTGGCGGCGCATCGGCCGCCAGGCCCGGCAGGCGGCCTTCGGGGGCATCGTCGGGCACCGGCTCGCGGCATGCGGGGCATAACCGGCGCACCAGACGCTGGGCGAGGATGCCACACAGGTTGCCGGCGAGCAGCTCGGCGCCGATGCCGATCTCGTGCAGGCGCGGCAGCGCGCCGAAGATCGAGTTCGCGTGCAGGGTGGCGAACACCTGATGGCCGGTGAGCGCGGCGCGCAGGGCCATCGTCGCGGTATCGGCGTCGCGGATCTCTCCGATGAGGATGACGTCCGGGTCCTGGCGCAGCAGCGCACGCACGCCGTCGGCGAAGTCGAGCCGCGAGGCCTCGCCGACCTGAGTCTGGCGGATCAGCGCGAGTGGATACTCGACGGGATCCTCCAGGGTCATGATGTTGACCGCCTCGGTGTTGAGATGGCCGAGCATCGAGTAGAGCGTGGTGGTCTTGCCGCTGCCGGTCGGGCCCACGACCAGGATCAGGCCTTCGGGGCGGGCAAGGATGCGGTCGAGCGCAGCGCGCTGGTCCGGGGCGAGACCGAGCGCGTCGAGCGGGACGATGCCCTTGTCGCGGTCGAGGATGCGCAGCACGATGTTCTCGCCGTGCAGGGTGGGCTGGGTGGCGACGCGGAAGTCGATCGGCCTGCCGCCGACCGCCAGGCCGATGCGCCCGTCCTGCGGGCTGCGCGATTCGGCGATGTCCATGCCGGCGAGCACCTTGATGCGCACCGCCAGCTCCGGCCAGCACGACTTGTGCATTGCGCGCACCTGGCGCAGCGTGCCGTCGATGCGGTGGCGCACGCGCAGGAAGCCCAGTTCGGGCTCCAGGTGCAGGTCGGAGGCACCGCGTGCGGCGGCCTCGGCGAGCAGGGCGTCGACGAGGCGCACCACGAGCTGCGGGTCGCGCGTCGCTGCGGCGGGCTGACCGGCGCGGCGTTCGAGTTCGCGCACCATGTCCTCGATCGAGCTCGCCTGGCCGTAGTGCTGCTCGATCGCTCGGCCAAGCTCGCCGTCGCCCGCGAGGCGCAGCTCCACGTGCACCTCCGGGCCAAGCTCGGCGCGCAGGCGATCGAGGGCGACGATGTCGTGGGCGTCCGCCATCGCCACGATCAGCCTGTGGCGGGCGGCGTCGTACTGCAGCGGCAGCAGGCGATGCCGGCGTGCAAGTGCCTGCGGCACGCGGGCGATCGCGTCGGGGTCGGCGAGTGCGCTGGCAAGGTCTACGCAGGGCAGGCCATTGCGTGCGGCGAGTGCTTCGCGCAGCGCCGCCTCGCTGACGAAGCCGAGCTCGACGAGCACGCGGCCCAGCGGCAGGGCGCGGGAGCGTTGTTCGTGCAGGGCGATGCGGAGCTGGTCCTCGCCGATCAGGCCGGCGGCGATCAGCGTCTGGCCGATGGGGAGCGGAGCGTTCATGGCGAGCTCGTGCGGGCGTTCGAATGGCTGGCTCCGGGGTACGCGGAGTCGGGGAGGCGGTCGGTGATCGGGGCCGTGCCGGCGGGGGCGAGCAGCGGGCGCAGCGGCAGGTGGGGAAAGTTGCGCTGGCCGGGCGAAGGAGCGCCGACGAGGAAGTCGTCGTCGGGCAGCTGGCCGGCGTAGTCGGCGTAGCTACCGCGCATGCCCGGCTCGTCGATCAGCAGCGGGCGAAGGAAAATGAGCAACTCGGTGCGACGGACACCGTTTTCGCGCCGGGTGAACAGCTCGCCGACGACCGGCAGGTCGCCGAATAGCGGGATGCGGCCGGTGTCGTGGTCGACGCGGTCTTCCATCAGCCCACCGAGCACGGCGACCTCGCCGCTGCGCAGGCGCAGCATGGATTCGATCTCGCGTGTGCGGATCTGCGGCACCCGGTTGGGGATGTCGCCGAGCGAGGGGTTGGGGTCGTCCTTGAAGCCGGAGATGCCCGAGATCGTCGGCCTCACGTTGAGCGTGATGTCGCCGTCGGCCGAGATCTGCGGGGTGACCGACATCACCATGCCGACCGAGACCGATTGCGGCGTCGTGGTCGCGGAGATGCGCGCCTGCTTGCGGTCGTCGTACTCGGTGGTGGTGCTGTCGACGAGGAAGTAGACGACCTCCTCGACCACCTTGAGCATCGCGGTCTGGTTGTTGAGCACCGACAGGCGCGGGCTGGAGAGAACCTTCACGGTGCCGAAGGTCTCGAGCAGCTCCAGGCGGATGTCGGAGTTCGCCGACAGGTAGCTCAGCGTCGGCTGGCCGGGCGTGGCGTCGCCGCTGCCGCGCGGGCGTACGCTCCAGCCCGGCACGCCCAGCCTCGTCCAGTCGATGCCCTGGCGGTAGCCGTCGGCGAGCGTGACCTCGACGATCGTGGCCTCGATCATCACCTGCCGGCGCGCCGCGCGCTGCACGCCGACAAGGAAGGCCTCGAGTTGCTCGTGCTGGCGTTGGGTGGCGCGCGCCATCACGATTCCGCTCTCCCGGTTGATCATCAGATCAGCGTTGCGGCAGCCGCCGGCGCGTTCGCCTCCGCGCTCGCCGCCGCAGTCGGGCGCGCGCCCCGGCCCGGCGAGGATCGCGGCAAGATTGTGCTCGAGCGCGCTCCAGAAGTCGTTTGCCGAGCGCGTCTCGATCTGGGTGATCGATGCGTTGCCGGCACCGCCTGCCGACGGCGTGCGCTGCCCGCCTCCACCGCTGCTGCCCGAGGTGGCGATCTGCGTGCTGGTGGCGACGGTGCCGCGCATGTCGCGGCTCAGGTTCACGTAGTCCACCGCGTAGCTGCGGATGTACGGGCTGTCGGGGCGCAGGCTCAGATGGCGTCCGCGCAGCTCGTAGCGCAGGTCGACCTGGCGGGCGATGCGTTCGAGCAGCTCGCCGAGCGGCCGGTCGTGGGCCTGCAGGCTCACCTTGCCGGAGATTCCTGAATGGAGGTCGAGCTCAAGCCCGGCGTCGCGGCCGATGGCGAGCAACAGCTGCTCGGCAGGGATGTCATGGACATCGATCGAATATCCGCGTGCCGCCTGCCTGGGGCGACCGTGGGCGGCCTCGACCGCTGGTGCGTCGGGCACTCCGCCTGCAGGTGCGACGAGGCCGGGGGTGGGCGTCGGCCCGGGGGTGGGCATCGAGGGGCGAGTGCGCTCCGGCTGTGCGATCGCCGAGCGCTTGTCGAGGTGGCCGTCGAGTTGAGGTGGTCGTGTGAGCGGAGCACATCCCGCGGTCGCCAGCAGCGCCGCAGTCGCGATCATCCTGCGAATCCCGATCGATGTGCATGTCATTATTGGATGCTAATAGGATTTTGATGGAATGTGAATAACCGTATGGAATTTTATGCTGCTGCTCGGGTGCAGTGGCCGCGTCCCGCGTCACGGAGATCCGGGTCCGCAGTCTTCTTGCTGCGTTGCAGCATTTACCCGCCTCGAGCGGCAAATCTCTGGTATATTCAAGGGTTTTCACACTTGGCCGATCGACGTGCCTGCGTCCGTTCAACACTCTTCTCCGCTGGTTTCGCTGCGCGACGTGCGCTTCGCCTACGGCGAGCGTGAAGTCCTGCGCGGCATCGACCTGAGCGTTCACCGTGGCCAGGTCGTCGCCATCATGGGCGGCAGCGGTTGCGGCAAGACCACGCTACTGCGCCTGATCGGCGGGCAGCTGCGCGCGACCGCCGGCACGGTGGAGGTCGAGGGGCGCGACGTCGCGCGGCTGTCGGGCGGAGAGCTCTACGCGCTGCGCCGGCGAATGGGCATGCTGTTCCAGTTCGGCGCGCTGTTCACCGACATGAGCGTGTTCGACAACGTGGCCTTCCCGCTGCGCGAGCACACCGACCTGCCCGCGGACATGGTGCGCGACCTGGTGCTGATGAAGTTGCAGGCGGTGGGGTTGCGCGGCGCAGCGCAGCTCCACCCAAACGAGCTCTCCGGCGGCATGGCGCGCCGCGTGGCGCTGGCGCGCGCGGTGGCGCTCGACCCGATGCTGATCCTCTACGACGAGCCCTTCGCCGGTCTCGATCCGATCTCGCTCGGCATCATCGGTCAGCTCATCCGCAGGCTCAACGACGCGCTCGGCGCGAGCTCGGTGATGGTGACGCACGATGTGCACGAGTCGCTCGCGATCGTCGACTACATCTACTTCGTCTCCGACGGGCGCATCGTGGCGCAGGGCACGCCGGACGAGATCCGCGCCTCCAGGGATCCCTTCGTGCATCAGTTCGTCCACGCCGAGGCCGACGGGCCGGTGCCCTTCCACTATCCGGCCGAGCCGATCGAGCGCCTGCTCGGCGGGGAGGGTGCATGAACGCGATCGCATCGGCGCTGCGCCGTATCGGCGCGATGACCATCGACGGCATCTGGCGGCTCGGCTTCGCCACCCGCTTCCTGCTCGCGGTGCTGATGAATTCCGGCCAGTCGCTGCGCCGCATCCATCTCACCATTCGCGAGCTCTATTTCAGCGGCGTGCTGTCGCTGCTCATCATCACGGTCTCGGGGCTCTTCGTCGGCCTGGTGCTCGGGCTGCAGGGCTACGACATCCTGCAGCGCTACGGGTCGGCCGACGCGGTGGGGGTGATGGTGGCGTTGTCGCTGCTGCGCGAGCTCGGCCCGGTGATCGCCGCGCTGCTGTTCGCCAGCCGCGCCGGCTCGGCGATCACCGCCGAGATCGGCCTGATGAAGACGACCGAGCAGCTCAAGGCGATGGACATGATGGCGGTGAACCCGATCGCGCGTGTGGTCGCGCCGCGCTTCTGGGGCGGCGTGCTGTCGATGCCGCTGCTGGCCGCGCTGTTCTCGGCGATGGGCATCTTCGGCGGCTGGCTGATCACCGTGGTGGTGATCGGCGTCGATGACGGCGCGTTCTGGTCGCAGATGCAGGCCGCGGTGGAATTCCGCTACGACGTCGTCAACGGTGTGATCAAGTCCGCGGTGTTCGGCACCGTGGTCTCGCTGATCGCGGTGTTCGAGGGCTACGATTGCCAGCCGACCGCCGAAGGCGTGTCGCGCGCGATCACCCGCACCGTCGTGACGTCCGCGCTGGCCATCCTGGCGCTGGATTTCGTGCTTACCTCCTTCATGTTCAGGGGTTGATGATGAGTCGTACCGCGCTCGACCTGTGGGTCGGCCTCTTCGTGGCGATCGGCTTTGCCGCGCTCGTGTTCCTCGCAATGAAGGTCGGCAATTTCTCCGGCCTCGACGGCGCGGAGACCTATCGCGTCGAGGCGCCATTCGACAACATCGGCGGGCTCAAGGTGCGTGCGCCGGTGAAGAGCTCGGGTGTGCTGGTGGGGCGTGTCGCCGCTATCCGCTTCGATACCGCGATCTACCGCGCCGTGGTCGAGCTCGAGATCGACAGGCGCTACGCGTTTCCCTCCGACACCACCGCGTCCATCCTGACCTCAGGCCTGCTCGGCGAGCAGTATGTGGGCCTGGAGGCGGGCGCCGACGTCGAGATGCTGGAGAACGGCGACCGGGTGCTGATCACCCAGTCCGCGGTGGTCCTCGAGAAGTTGATCGGCCAGTTCATGTTCGACCGCGCCGCCGACACGCCCGCCCAGTAAGTCGGCCAGGTTCCCCGGAGAAAACAACAATGCGAAACGTCTTCCGCTCCTCCCGCGCCAGCCTCGCTGCAGCCGCTATCTCGGCCGTGCTGCTCGGCGGCTGTGCCACCACCGGCAACCCCGACGACCCGCTCGAGGGCTACAACCGGGCCATGTTCAGCTTCAACGAGCAGGTCGACAAGGTCGCCATCAAGCCGGCCGCGCAGGTCTACGAGGCCGTGCTGCCGCAGCCGGTGCGCACCGGCGTCGGCAACGTGCTGGGCAACCTCGGCGATCCCTGGGTCGCGCTCAACAACCTGCTGCAGGGCAAGGTCGCCGAGGGCATGAGCGACCTGATGCGCTTCGCGCTCAACTCCACCTGGGGCCTGCTCGGCCTGCTCGACATCGCGAGCGAGGCGGGCCTGCCCAAACACGACGAGGACCTCGGCCAGACGCTCGGGCGCTGGGGGGTGGGCGAGGGCGCCTACATCGTGCTGCCCTTCTTCGGGCCACGCACGGTGCGTGATGCGGTGGCTCTGCCCGCGGACATGATGGGTAACGAGCCTTTCAGCATCGATCACGTGCCGACGCGCAACACGGTGCTGGGCACGCGGGTCGTGCACGGCCGCTCGGTGCTGCTCGGCGCCGACCGCACCCTCAAGGAGGCTGCGCTCGACCGCTACGCCTTCGTGCGCGACTTCTACCTCGAACAACGCCGTTACAAGGTCGGCGATGGCCGCCAGGAACGCGTGTATGAAGATTTCGACGAACAGTCGGCCCTGCCGCTCGGGGGCGAGGTCGATGCAGCCGCCGCCACCGCGGTCGAGCACCTCGAACTTGCGGGCATCGGCGCGAACCCAGTGAAGGTCGGCCGACGTGCCGTCCGTCAAACCGTCCGATAAGCGAGAGCCATGAACAAGATCCTCGACCTCCTCCGCGTCTTCTTCCTCTGTTCGCTGTTCGGCCTGGCGCTTCCCGTGGCGGCCAGCGCCGACAAGGCGCCCGACGTGCTCGTGCGCGACGTGACCAACGAAGTGCTCGATATCGTGCGCGCAGACAAGGCGATCCAGTCGGGCGACACCACGCGCGTCATCGAGCTGGTGGATGCCAAGGTGCTGCCGCACTTCGACTTCCGCCGCATGACCATGCTCGCGGTCGGTCGCGACTGGCGCCAGGCCAGCGCCGAGCAGCAGGGCAGGCTGACCGACGCCTTCCGCACCCTGCTGGTGCGCACCTACTCGAACGCGCTGACCCAGTACCGCGACCAGCGCATCGAGTTCCGCCCCTCGCGCTTCGCACCCGCCGACACCCGCGTGCAGATCCGCACCGAGGTGGTGCAGGCCGGTGCACAGCCGATCGGCATCGACTACATGCTGGAGAAGGGCGAGCAGGGCTGGAAGGTCTTCGACGTGATCGTCGCCGGCGTCAGCCTGGTCACCAACTACCGCAGCAACTTCGGCCAGGAGATCGCCCGCGGCGGCATCGACGGGCTGATCCGCTCGCTCGAGGAGCGCAACCGTTCGCTCGCCGAGCAGCAGGGCTTGATCCAGGGCGGTGCGGGGCGCGGCGCGTGAGCGACGCAGCGGTATTCGCGCCCGAGGGCGCACTGACCATGCAGACCGCGCCGGCGCTTCTCGTCGAGGGGCAGCGGCGCGCGCGCGCGGGCGATCTGGTGGTCGATCTCGCCGCGGTCTCCAGCGCGGACTCCGCCGCGCTTGCGCTGATCCTCGACTGGATGCGCTGTGCACGCGCGGCCGGTCACGTTCTGGTGCTGCGCAATCCCCCCAGCGGTCTGGCCAGCCTGGCCACGCTCTACGACATCGACGGACTGCTGCCGCTGGAAGGTTCGGCATGAGCGCGCCGGCGATCCGCATCCAGGGTGTAAGCAAGCACTACGGCAACCTGAAGGCGCTCGGCGGCGTCGATCTGGAGGTCGGCCAGGGCGAGTTCTTCGGCCTGCTCGGTCCCAACGGCGCGGGCAAGACCACGCTGATCTCGGCGCTGTCGGGTCTGGTGCGGCCGGACAGCGGGACGCTCGCGATCATGGGCCACGACGTCGTCGCCGACTACCGCAACGCCCGCCGCAACCTCGGCGTGGTGCCGCAGGAGCTCGTCTTCGATCCCTTCTTCTCGGTGCGCGAGCTGCTGCGCATCCAGTCGGGCTACTTCGGCATCCGCAGCAACGACGACTGGATCGACGAGATCCTCGCCAGCCTCGACCTCACCCACAAGGCCAACGCCAACATGCGCATGCTCTCCGGCGGCATGAAGCGGCGCGTGCTGGTGGCGCAGGCACTGGTGCACCGGCCGCCGGTGATCGTTCTCGACGAGCCCACCGCGGGCGTCGACGTCGAGTTGCGCCAGGGCCTGTGGCAGTTCATCCGCAAGCTCAACCGCGACGGCCACACCATCGTGCTCACCACGCACTACCTGGAAGAGGCCGAGGCCTTGTGCGGTCGCATCGCGATGCTCAAGGCCGGGCGCATCGTCGCGCTCGACACCACCGCCAACCTGCTGCGCCGCTTCGCCACCCACAGCCTGGCTGTGCACCTGGAGCATCCCGGGCGCGGCGTCGAGCTCGGCGGCAGCGCCGGCGAGGGCGGCTGGGTGGACTTCGCCTTCGACAGCTACACCGAGGTCGAGGCCCTGCTCGCCCGCCTGCGCGAGGCCGGCGCCGGCCTCGTCGAGATGCGGCT
>JAEUNQ010000154.1 GCA_016790365.1 Thauera sp.
CATGACCTGCAGCACGCCGAAGCGCTTGATCAGGTGGCCGGTGAAGAAGCCGGGGGCGAACATGCCGATCACGTGCCACTCCAGCACCAGCGCCGCGTCCGAGAAGGGCATGCCGCACACGTCCATCGCCAGCGGGGTGGCCGCCATCAGCAGGTTCATCACGCCGTAGCTCATCGCCGCGGCCAGCGCGGACACGATGAACACCGGCTGGCGCAGGATCTCTGCCAGCGCCCGCCCGCCTTCGGCGCCCGCCTTCCTCAAAGGCTCGGACGTAAACCGGATGCCCGCCATCACCGCCATCGACACCAGCGCCACCACTGCGAGCGCGAGGTAGGAGCCGAGGAAGGGCGCTCCGAGCGCCTCGCGGGTGTGGTTGGCGAGGTTGGGCCCGATCACCGCACCGATGAGCCCGCCCGCCAGCACCAACGAGACTGCCTTCTCGCGGAAGGACGCCGGTGCCAGCTCGCCGGCGGCGAAGCGGTAGAGCTGGCCGTTGGCGCTGTAGTAGCCGGCGATCACCGTGCCCGCCACGAGCAGCCAGAAGCTGCCGATCGACAGCGCGAAGGCGCACAGCAGCGCGGTGAGGAAGGCCACCAGCAAGCCGAGCTGGAAAGACACCTGCCGCCCCCAGCGCCGCTGGCTGCGCGCCACCAGCCCGGTCGAAAGTGCCCCGCCCACCACATAGCCCATCACCGGCAGCGTTGCCATCCAGCCCACCGGTGCGAGGCTGAAGCCCACCAGGCCGTTGATGGCGATGAACACCACGTTGTTGGTCAGGAACAGGCCCTGCGCGATCGCCAGCAGCCAGAGGTTCTTCTTCATCGGTGAATGCTGATTCGTGGTGGAGGTCGGACTTTACCCGTTCTGCTCGCACCCTGCCCATTCGCGCCTTGCGCCGCTCCACATGGGGAGGAAGCGCCGCGTTCGCGCCTTGCGGTGCTCCTACACGAGGATCGGAGCCGTGGGGGTCCTGTAGGAGCGCCGCAAGGCGCGAACGGAGCGCTCGAGCCGCGTCGACCGCCCGGCGCAGGACAGGGCCGCCGCTTCGAGGTCAAGGTCGACGCCCACAGCGGCGAGATCCTGGAGGTCGAAGTCAAGCGCGACAAGCGATGATCACTCGAACGCGGCGGGGCGTCGTGACGCCCCGCCGCGGGTCTCGAGCAAGTGCACCACTGCCGGCGCACCTCAACGCGCTCCACCGCCTCCGCCCGGACCGGAGCCGCCGCCGGCCCCTTCACCGGTCTGCGGTCCCATGCCTCCGCCCGGCCCCATGCCTGCTCCCCGCCCCATACCCGAGCCCGGGCCCATGCCCGTACCGCTCCCCATGCCTGCGCCACTCCCCATTCCGGCTCCCGGTCCGCGGCCTGCGCCCGGCCCCATGCCCGCGCCGAGACCTTTTCCTGCCCCCGGCCCCATGCCCCCGCGCATCGGCGGCTCCTCGGGCAGGGTCACGCCACGCTCGCGGGCGCGCTCGACCATCTGCTTGTGATGCTCCAGGCGGACCTGCTCGCGCTCCTCGGGCGTGCCCGCCGCACGCATGCGCTCGCGGTGCTCGGCGCGCTCCTGCTCGGTCATGATCTGGGCGCCGAAGACCGGCGTGTCGTCCGGCGCGGCAGGGCTCTGCGCCTGCACTGCACCGGAAATCAACAACGCGAGCGTGCTGGCGATCAAGATGCGATTGTTCATGGCGACCTCCTTGACGATGGTGAAGCGATCCCGTCATGCCCCCCGCGCCACCAGCCTCGACGGGGCACCACGGCCTGATTCCAATCTAGCCCGCCACGGCGTGGTTTTCAGTATCGGCCTGTAGCCCCGCAGCAACCGGCGCGGCAGGCGAACGCGGCAGCACGACGCGGACCTCCAGGCCGCCGAGCGCACAGTCGTCGAGCACGATCGTGCCACCATGCAACTCGACGATGCGCGCGACGATCGCCAGGCCGAGGCCCGCGCCTTCCCCGCCACCAGCGCGGAAGAAGCGCTCGAAGACCTTCTCGCGCAGTTCCGGCGGCACGCCGTGACCGCTGTCCTGCACGCGCAGCACGATGGCCGCAGGCGAGGCCTCCAGCAGCACGCGGATGCAGCCGTCGGGCGGCGTGTGCTGCACCGCGTTGCCCACCAGGTTCTGCATCAGGATGCCCAGGCTGCCGGCGTCGCCCTCGAGGTGGAAGTTGCCCCCCTCGTCCGCCTCGAGGGCGAGGTCCTGACCATGTTCGTCGGCGAGCGGGGTGAGCTCGGCGAGTTGCTCGCGGACAAGCGCGAGCAGGTCGATCACCAGCCTCTTCGGCCGGCTCGCGTCGGGTTCAAGGCGTGCCAGTGTGAGCAACTGCGCCACCACCCGGGTGGCCCGTTCGATGCCCGTACCCATCAGTCGAAGCGCCTCGCCGCGATCCGCCGGATCGGGCGCCTGCAGCGCGTTCTGTGCATGGATCCGCAGCACGGCCAGCGGGGTGCGCAGCTCGTGCGCGGCGTAGGCGAGGAAGCGGCGCTCGCGTTCGAGCAGCGCGTTGACCTGCTGCAGCAGGCGGTCGAGCGAGGCCACCACCGGATCGAGCTCCTGCGGCACATCCCGCAGCGCAAGCGCCGAGAGGTCGTCCGGGCCGCGCGCCTGCAGCGACTCGGCGATGCGCGCGAGCGGGCGCAGCCCCCAGCCGATCGCCAGCCACACCAGCAGGGCGACCAGCGGCAGCCCCACGAGATCGGGCAGCAGGCTGCGCAAGGTGACCTTGCCGACGAGCTCGCCACGCACGTCCTCGCGCTCGCCGACCAGGATCCACTGGCGGTCGCGCACATCCCGGAGCAGGAACAGCCGCCAGGCGCCATCGTGCAGGCTCACCGTGTGATAGCCCGCAAGCGCCTCCCCCGCCTCGGCGAGCCGCCGCGGCGCGGTGCCCCCGGAGCGTGCGGCAAGCAGCATGTCGAGCGCCCCGAGCGGCGCCGCCGCGGACTGCAGCAGGACCCGCCCCTGCTCGTCCACCACCACGAAGCCGAGCTTGCCCTCGTACTCGTGGCCCAGGGCGAGCGCCTCGTCGCCATCCTCGCGCTCGACGCCCGTCTCCTTCCCCGCCGCGGCACCGAGGCCCCCTGCATCGAGCGCTTCCTGCAGCGCGTTGCGCGCGTCCGGCGCCATCCCGCCCGGGATCATCCCCGCCAGCAGGCGCGCCTGCTGGGCGAGACGGGCATCGAAGAGCTCCTGGATCTCGTGGCGGGCGTCGCGATAGCCGAGGAAGGAGATCCCACCCAGCGCGATGCCGAGCAGGCCGAGCACGAGCAGCAAGGTGCGGCGACGGATCGAGCCCATCAGACCTTGTCCACCAGATAGCCCACCCCGCGCACGGTGCGGATCAGCTCGGGAAAGAGCTTGCGCCGCAGGTGGTGGAT
>JAEUNQ010000132.1 GCA_016790365.1 Thauera sp.
TTGGATTCGGCGATCGACTGGTTCTGGCAGACGAGGCAGCGCAGCTTGTGCGACAGCTCCATCATGTCGGCTTCGAGCTTGGGATCGGCGGCGACCGCCGGGGCGACGCCCGGGTCGCTCGCGGTGGCGATGCCGGCGGGCGTGGTGGCCGGGCCGGCTTCGGCAGTGGCGGCGTGGAGCGGCGAAGCCATCAGCACCGCAAGCGCGCCGGTGCCGAGCACGCGACGCAGGCCGGAGAGCAGGGACGGGACGAACTGCGGATCAACCGGCACGACGCAGCTCCTCGACCTTGGGCATGATCTGGGTCTTGAGCGACTCGGGGGTGATCGGGCCGATGTGCTTGTAGCGGATGCGGCCCTCGCGGTCGATCAGGAAGGTCTCGGGCACGCCATACACGCCGAAGTCGATGCCGACGCGGCCGTCGATGTCGAGCACGGAGAGCTGGTAGGGGTTGCCGTGGTCGGCGAGCCAGCGCCGGGCGCGCTCGATCGCCATCGTGGTCTCGGCCTCGAGCGCCATGCCGCGCGTGCTGATCGCGCCGTCGCCGCGTACTTCCTTGTAGTTGAGGCCGACCACCGGCACCAGTTTCTGCTCGGCCATGCGCACCAGCAGCGGGTGCTCCTGGCGGCAGGCCACGCACCACGAGGCCCACACGTTGAGCAGCCAGACCTGGCCGCGCATCTCATCGAGCGCGAAGGTCTGCTCGGGCTGGTCGAGGCGGGCGAGGCGGAAGTTGGGCGCCGGCTTGTCGATCAACGGCGAGGGCACCTCGCGCGGGTTGAGGGTGAGGCCGAAGGCGAGGAAGCCGGCGAGGCCGAAGAACAGCAGCAGCGGTACGAGGAACTTGGCTTTCATGGTTTTCCCAGGTGGAACTCAGGCGGCGGCGCCGGCACGGCCCCCCACCGCCGCGGCGGCGTCGCGCGCGGCCAGGCGGCGGTAGCGGCGGTCGGCGGCGGCGAACACGCCTCCGAGGCCCATCAGCACGCAGCCCATCCAGATCCAGCTGATGAAGGGCTTGTAGTAAAGGCTGACGATCCAGGCGCCGTCCTCGAGCTGCTCGCCGAGCGAGACATAGACGTCGCGGAACACGCCGATGTCGAGCGAGGCCTCGGTCATCGGCATACCCTGGGCGAGATAGACGCGCTTCTCGGGAGTGAGCATGCCGAGCGAGCGGCCGTCGCGGATCAGCTCGATGTTGCCGCGCGCGGCGTCGTAGTTGGGGCCGTCGGCATCCACCGCGCCGCGGAACACGAAGGTGTAGCCGGCGAGCTCGGCGTGCTGGCCTTCCTTCATCTTGACGTCGAGATGGCGGTCGAGGCTGCCGACCATGGTGACGCCGATGATGAAGATGCCGATGCCGAAGTGGGCGAGCCACATGCCCCACCACGACGCGGTGATCGAGCGCAGGCGCGAGCCGGCCGAGGCGCCGGCGCGCTCGCCGAGGCGGCGGGCGAGGAGCTGCAGGCTGGCGAGCACCACCCAGGCCGCGAGCGAGAGGCCGAGCGCGGTGCGCCAGGTGAGGTGATCGACCGCCCACGCGCTGCCGACGCCGATCGCCACGCTGGCGACGAAGGCCGGCGCCACGCGGCGCACCTCGGCGAGGAGGTCGTCGTCCTTCCAGCGCAGGAAGGGGCCGAACGCCATCAGCACCACCACCGGGGTCATCAGCGGCACGAACACCGCCTCGAAGTAGGGCGGGCCGACCGAGATCTTGCCGAGGCCGAGGGCGTCGAGGAAGAGCGGATACAGCGTGCCGAGCAGCACCGAGGCCGAGGCCACGGTGAGCAGGACGTTGTTGGCGAGCAGCGAGGTCTCGCGCGAGACCAGGCCGAAGCTGCCGCCGCCCATGAGCTTGTTGGCGCGCATCGCGTACAGCAGCAGCGAGAAGCCGATCACGATGACGAGCAGGGCGAGGATGTAGAGCCCGCGCTTGGGGTCGGTGGCGAAGGCGTGCACGCTGGTGATGACGCCCGAGCGAACCAGGAAGGTGCCGAGCAGCGACAGCGAGAAGGCGCCGATCGCCAGCAGCACCGTCCAGCTGCGGAAGGCGCCGCGCTTCTCGGTGACGGCGAGCGAGTGCATCAGCGCGGTGCCGAGCAGCCAGGGCATGAAGGAGGC
>JAEUNQ010000183.1 GCA_016790365.1 Thauera sp.
GCCGCCTGATCCACGACGGCGCCGACGAGGACCGCCTGCGCGCCCACGCGCGCGCCGCCGGCATGCACAGCCTGCACGAGGACGGCCTGCGCCACGTCGCCAGCGGGCTGACCAGCGCCGCCGAGCTGCAGCGCGTGATCCGCGCCTGAGCCATTTGTCATGAGCGCCTTCCGCTATCGCGCCTTCGACCTCCAGGGCACGCCGAGCACCGGCGTGATCGAGGCCGACTCGGGCCGCGCCGCACGCAGCGCGCTGCGCGAGCGCGGCCTGCATCCGGTCGAGGTCATCGACCTCGGCCAGCAGGCGCGCACCGCCGCCGAGCGCCCGGGCTGGCTCGCCCGCTTACAGGCACGCCGCCGCCTGCCGGTGAACGAGCTCGCGCTGTTGTCGCGGCAGTGGGCGACCCTGCTCGCCGCCGGGCTCACCGTCGAGCACTCGCTGTCGGCGCTGATCGAGCAGGCCGAGAGCGAGCGCGTGCATGACACCCTGGCGGCGATCCGCTCCGACATCGTCTCCGGCCACAGCCTGCGCATCGCCCTCGACCGCCACAGCGGCGCCTTTCCGCCGATCTATCGCGCGGCGATCGCCGCCGGCGAGCAGTCCGGCGAGCTCGCCGCGGTGATGAACCAGCTCGCCGACCACCTCGAACGCGGCGCCGACCTGCAGCGCAAGACCCTGCAGGCGCTGATCTATCCCGCCCTGGTGGCGATGGTGGCGCTTCTGGTGGTGACCGGGCTGATGGTCTTCGTGGTGCCGCAGGTGGTGGGCGTGTTCGCGCAGAGCAAGCAGGCGCTGCCGCTGCTGACCCGAATCATGATCGGGGTGTCGAACTTCATCCGCGACTGGGGCTGGCTCGCACTCGCCGCGGGCGCGGCCGCCCTGCTCGGCGCGCTCGCGCTGCTGCGCGACGAGCGCATCCGCCACGCCTTCGACCGCCGCCTGCTCGCGCTGCCGGTGCTCGGCCGCCACCTGCGCAGCCTGGACGCCACCCGCTTCGCGAGCACGCTCGCCATCCTGGTGGGCAGCGGCGTGCCGCTGCTCGCCGCGCTCGACGCCGCCGGCCGCGTGGTGCAGCGCCTGCCGATCCGCGCCGCGGTGCGCGAGGCCGCCGAGCAGGTCCGCGAGGGCCGCCCGCTGGCACGCGCACTCGCCGCCGGGCGTGCCTTCCCGCCGATGCTCATCCACATGGTGGCCAACGGCGAGGCCACCGGCCGCATCGACCAGCTCCTCGACCGCGCCGCGCGCCTACAGCAGCAGGAGCTCGAGACCCGCACCGCCACCCTCACCAGCCTGCTCGAGCCGCTGTTGCTGCTGGTGATGGGCGCGGTGGTGCTGCTGATCGTGCTCGCGGTCATGCAGCCGATCATCGAAATCAACACCCTGATGAGGTAAGTCCATGCATCAACGCTTCGCCCGCCCTGCCCGCTTCGATCGTGCCCCCCACCGCTCCCGCGGCTTCACGCTCATCGAGGTCATGGTCGTGATCGTGATCCTTGGCGTGCTCGCCGCGCTGGTCGTGCCGCGCATCATGAGCCGGCCCGACGAGGCGCGCGTGGTCGCGGCGCGCCAGGACATCGCCTCGCTGATGCAGGCGCTCAAGCTCTACAAGCTCGACAACCGGCGCTATCCGAGTACCGAGCAGGGCCTCGGCGCGCTCGTCGTGCGCCCGAGCGCCGCACCGGCGCCGGACAACTGGAAGGCCTACGTCGAGCGCCTGCCTGCGGACCCCTGGGGCCAGCCCTACCAGTACCTGGCGCCGGGCGTCCACGGCGAGGTCGATGTGTTCAGCTACGGCGCCGACGGCCGCCCGGGCGGCGAAGGCTTCGACGCCGACATCGGCTCCTGGCAGCCCTGAGCGCCGCGCCCCCGCCCCCCGGGATCGCGAGCCCATGCAGCGCGGCTTCACCCTCGTCGAACTGCTGGTCGTGTTGGTGATCGTCGGCATCGCCGGTGGCGGCATCGCGCTCGCGCTCGACCGCGCCCAGGCCGACGACAGCGAGCGCGAGGTCGAGCGCCTGCGCCGCGCTCTCGAGGGCGCGGCCTATCGCGCCGAGCTGCGCGGCCGCGCGCTGGCGGTGGACTTCCTCCCCGACGGCTACCGCTTCAGCGAACGCCAGCCCGACGGCGGCTGGAAGCGGCTGGAGACGCCGCCCGAGTTCGCCCCGCGCGCCTTCGCGAGCGGCCTGCGCGTGGCCGCGCTGCGCGTGGGCGAACGCGGCGCCCGGCAGGCGTTGCACGCGGGGTCGGACGGCGCGTTCTCGGCGGCCGCCCTGGCCGGAGAGTCCCTCGCAACCCCGCTGGAAGGTGGCAGCGGCCGGCGGATCGTCTTCGGGTCGCGCGCACCGGCCTTCGAGCTCGAGCTGGCCGAAGACGGCAAGCGCTACCGCATCGCCGGCCGCATCGACGGCCGGGTGGAGCGCCTGGCCGGCGCGGAGCCGGCGCGGTGAATCCGGCGACCCACCCGGCGCGGCACGGCAATCGGGCCCGCCCTCGCGACCCCACGCGAGCGCGCGGCTTCACCCTGCTCGAGACCCTGGTCGCGCTCGCGATCGTCGCTATCGCGCTGGTCTCCGCGCTGCGCGCGATGGGCGCCACCGCCCAGTCCACGGCCGCCTTGCGCGAACACACCCTGGCGAGCTGGGTGGCGCAGAACCGCCTGGCGATGCACCGCGCCACCGCGGCCTGGCCGACGATCGGCGAGTACCGCGGCGAGGCCGAGCAGGCGCGCGTGAAGATGCGCTGGGAGGAGAAGGTGAGCGGCACGCCCAACGCGCTCTTCCGCCGCATCGACGTGCGCGTGCTCGACGCGCGCGGCGAGCGCACCCTCGCCACCCTGAGCGGCTTCGCCGTGCGGCCGCTGCGTTGAGCGAAGCGATGCCTCGCGGCCACCTCCCCGCCTCCCCGCGCGCTGCGTCGCGCCGCCCCGCGCGCCGGCGCGGCGTGGGCCTGACCCTGATCGAGCTGATGGTGGCGATGGCGCTGCTCGGCGTGGTCGGCGTGCTCACCTGGCGTGCCACCAGCCAGCTCGTCGATGCCCGCGAGCGCATCGGCGCCGAGCTCTCGCGCTGGCAGGCGGTGGTGCACGCGAGCGCGCTGATCGAACGCGAGCTGATGCAGATCGCCCCGCCGGCGCTCGCCGAGGGCACCGGCCCGAGCGGGGCCGCTGCGGGCGCCACGCTCCCCGCGCTCGAGCTCGAGGCCGACCCCGACGGCCGCCGCAGCCGGCTGGCGTGGACCGTGGTCGGTGGCGAACAGGGCTTCGGTCGCTTCGAGCTGCGCCACCAGGACCAACGCCTCGAGGCTCTCGTCTGGCCCGACCGCGAGGCCCGCGGCGAGGCCGTGCGCCTGCCCCTGCTCGATGGCGTCGACGCCCTGCGCTGGCGCCTGCTCGCCGCCGGCCAGGCGCACACGCAGTGGCCGGCCGCGGAGAGCCGCAGCCGCCGGCGCGGCCGCGTCGCGATCGTCACGCCGCTGCCCGAGGCGGTCGAATTCACCCTGGAGCTCGCCGATGTCGGCACCGTCGTCCGCGTTTTCGCGCTGCGCTAGGCGGGCCGCGCAGCGCGGCGCGGCGGTGGTGCTCGCGCTGCTGACGGTCAGCTTTGCCGCCATGCTCGCCGCCGCGGCGCTGGCCGACTTCGGCCACGGCCTGGACATGCTCGGCGGCCGCCACGACCAGGCCCAGGCCTGGCAACTCGGCCGCGCGGCGGTGGACTGGTCGCGCAACATCCTCGCCGACGATGCGCGTCGCACGCCGACCGATCATCTCGCGGAGATCTGGACCACCGAGATCCCGGTCACCGCGATCGGCAGCGACACCGCCGACGGCAGTGTGGGCGGATCGATCCGCGACCTGTCCGGACGCTTCAATCTCAACGACCTCGCGCGAAACGGCCGCCCCGCCCCCCGGGCGATCGCCCGCTTCGCCCGCCTGCTCGACCTGGTGGGCATGAGCGGCGCGGGCGCGAACGTGACCGCGCAGGCGCTCGCCACCCACCTTCAGGGCGGTCCCACCGACGCCGATCCGTCAACCGACCCGAACGCCGCAGCGGCCGCTGAGGCAGGTACCGGCGCCGAGGCGATCGCGCGCGGCGGACGCGCACTGGTCGAGACACGCGAGCTCGTCCTGCTCGGGCTTGTTCCGGCCGCCACCTTCGCGGCGCTCGAGCCTCACGTCGTCGCCGCGCCTGCCGGGGCCCCGATCAACATCAATACGGCGAGCGCGGAGGTGCTCGCCGCGGTAATCGATGGCCTGAGCCTCGACGTGGCACGCAACCTGGTCGCGGCGCGCGAGCGCGCCTGGTTCCGCAACCTGGGCGACCTCCAGGGCCGCCTGCCCGAGGGCGCCGACCTGCCCGCCGGCCGCTTACTCGACGTACGCAGCCGCTACTTCCTCGTCACCGTCACCGCCACCTACGGCGACGCGGTGCTGAACCTGCAGGCCATGCTCGACCGCGAGTCGAACTGGCCCGACATCCTCTGGTACCACACGCCATGACCACCACCCTGATGCTGCTCGCCGGCGAGCGCTGGCCGCAGGATCCGGTCGCCGACTGGGTTCTGCTCGACGCCGCGCGCCGACCGCTCGACACCGGCCGCAGCGATCCCCGCCACTGGCCGCCGGCACAGCGCCACGAGCTCGTGCTCGCGGGCAGCCGTGCGCTATGGCTCGAACTCGAGCTGCCGCCGGCACCGAAGCGCGAACAGCCGCAGCTGATCCGCTACGCGCTCGAGAGCCATCTCGCGCGCGACCCGGACCTGCAGCATCTCACCGTCAGCGGGCGCGACCCCGCGAGCGCGCGCATCGGCGTGCTCGTCGTCGCGCGCAGCGAGCTCGCCACACTGCTCGCCACCTGCAAGGCACTCGGCCGACCGCTCGACGGGGTACGCAGCGCACTGCAGCTCGTCCCGCCCGCCCGCGGCGAGTGGGTGTTGGCGGTGCTGCCGGGCGCGACCGCGGTGCTGCGCACCGGCCCGCGGGCCGGCATGGCGCTCGACGCCGACAGCGCAGACTCGCTGGCCGAATGGCTGAACCTCCAACTCGACGCGACCACTGCCGAGGCCCGTCCGGCGCGGCTGGAACTGCGCGCCCCTGCCGGCGCAGCGGAACCCGTGGCCGCGGCGCTCGCCGCGCGGATCGAGTTAGCGGTCGAAGAGGGACCGGCGCTCGAATGGTGGCGGCTCGGGCCCGACGCAGCGAACCTGCTGCATGGAGAGTTCGCCCCCGCGCATGGCGGCGACGAGTGGTGGCGGAGCCTGCGCAAGCCGGCGATGCTCGCTGCGGGTGCTGCGGGGGTCTGGCTGCTGGCGCAGGCAGGGCTGGTACTGGTCGATGGCCGAGAAGAGCGCATGTTGCGGGAGCGCGGCGAGCGCCTCGCGGCCGAGGCACTGCCCGGTCAGCCCCTGCTCGATCCACGCATGCAGCTGCGTCGGGCCCATGAGCGTGCACTGCAGGCACACGGCCAGCTCGCCGCCGGCGACCTCCTGAGCCTGCTCGACGCCGCGCTCGAAGCCGGCGCGCCGCAGCCGCGCGCACTGCGCTACGAGGACGGCAGGCTCACGCTCGAGCTGGCCGGCGTACCACCGACCGAATTGCTCGCACGCCTCGACGCACGCGGCATGGCGGTGCGCGCCGAGGGCAGCAAGCTGATCGTTGCTGCACGTCCCTGAACCGCGATGAACTGCCCTCCGGTGCGCACCGACCTTCCCGACAGGCCTGCTCCGAGCGCAGCGAGCCGACGCAACCACTGCCGCACGAGTCCACGTCGATGAACGCCTCCCCTTCCTCCCCTTCCTCCCCTCCCGCCGCTTCACCCACCGCCCGCATGTTCGCCTGGTACGCCGCGCGCGCACCGCGGGAGCGCCGCCTGCTGCTGCTCGCGGCGATGGTGTTGGTCGGTGGCGGCCTGGTCGCGGTTGCCGAGCACCTCGCCGACGAGCGCGAACGGCTCGCACGCAGCCTTCCTGCGGCACGCCTCGCCTACTTGGGCATGGAGCAGGACAGCCTGGGCCTGGCCGCGCTGCGGGAGCGCCCTCCCGCGGCGGCCACCCCGCTCGAGGCACTGCCCGACTCGATCCGCGCGGCCGCAAACGCACGGGCGATCGAGGCCGAAGCGCGGGTCGCCGGCGATCGGGTTGAAGTCAGCGGCCATGCCACCCTGCCCGCCCTGATCGACTGGCTTGCCGCCCTGCACGCCGAGCAGCGCCTGCGCCCCGGCCGCCTCGAGCTGCAATCGGCTTCGGCGGACGGCCGGGCACGCTTCGAGGCGGTGTTCGAGGTGGGCAGCAAGTGAGGACTGCAGCTTCAGCGGCCCTGTTCTCCGCTGCGCTCGGAGTCCTCCTCATCACGGGCGCGCCCGCCGCGCTGCTCGATGCCGCACTCGATCGCGCCAGCGCGGGGCGCTTCCGCCTCGCCCTCACGGAAGGCACACTGTGGAACGGACAGGGACGGCTGGCAACCGCAGACAGCAGCGATACACTGAGTCCGGTCACTCGCCTGCGCTGGCAGCTGGAGCCGGCAGCGCTCTTCGGTGCGCGGCTGCGCTGGGTGCTGGAGATCGACGGCGGCGCCCCGGCGACGCTGGAGCTCGGCCCCGGCGGATTCGCGCTGCTGCGTGCCAAGGCGCAGCTGCCGCCCGCCGCCGCACTCTCCGCGGTTCCGCATGCGGTTGCCCGCGCTGGCTGGCGGGGACTGCTCGAGCTGTACATCCCGACGCTCACCTGCCGCTGGAACGGAAACTGCACAGGCACGGTGCACGCGGAGTGGCGTGCGGGCGGGGTGGACATCCTGCCCGCCCAGGCGCTCGGTGATCACCGCATCGTCGCGCAGCTCAACGAATCCGCCACCAGGATCGAGATCAGCGCGGTGCGCGGGCTCGCGCTCGCGGTGAACGGCGAACTCGAGCTCGCCACCGGTCGACGGCCGCGCGTCGACCTCGAGATCGGTGGCGATGCGCAGCTGCTCGGGCGCCTGCAAGGCATGCTCGCCGAACTTGGCCCGACGCGGATCGGCGAACGTCTGAAGATCCGCTTCTGAGCGACGCCTCGCGGAAACCCTCGCCCACGGACTGAAGGACGAGCCCGACGGACTCGAATTCGGACACCGGATGCGCACGGGGGACGCGCTCCGCGTCCGCACCCTGGAATCGTAAGAATCCCTTAATGCCCGCGTAATCCCGCGGATGAAAACTTCCGGCTTCCTCGACCCTGCAACTGGAGTGGTGAAGCAATGAAGAAGCCCGCAACGCTCGATGACTTTCCGACCAACCTCTCGGCCAACGAGCACTTCCAGTCCGTCGTGGAGCGCGCCTTCAGCCGCCGCGGCTTCCTGAAGAGCGGCCTCGGCCTCTCGGCCGCCGCCTTCCTGTCGGGCTCGCTCGCTGCCTGTACTTCGGACGACGATGTGCCCGTCGCCCAGACGCCGCCGGCCGGGACGCCCCCTGCGCCTGCACCCGCACCGGTTGCGGAGCCGCTCCTCGGCTTCGAGGGCATAGCGACCTCCACCGCGGACGACATCGCGGTTGCGGTCGGCTATACCGCAACCGTGTTCGCGCCCTGGGGCACGCCGCTGTTCTCTTCCGGCCCCGGTTCGATCTGGGCGGGCGACGCGAGCGAGACCGCCGCGGACCAGGCACGCCAGGTCGGCGACAACCACGACGGCCTGCACTTCTTCCCGCTGACCGAGGGGAACAACGACGAAGGCCTGCTCGTGATGAACCACGAGTACACCAACGTACGCTGGCTGTTCGCCAACGGACAGGTCGACAGCCTGGACGACGCCAACAAGGACCTGAACGCGCATGGCATCTCGGTGATCCACATCCGGCGCACCGCCGGGCGCTGGGACATCGTCCCGGACTCGACCTACAACCGCCGCATCACCGGCAGCACACCGATGCTGATGACCGGTCCCGCCGCAGGAGATACGCTGCTGCAGACTACTGCCGACCCGACGGGCAGCATCGCCCTCGGCACGCTCAACAATTGCGGCAACGGCTATACGCCGTGGGGCACCTACCTGACCTGCGAGGAGAACTTCAACCAGTACTTCGGCACGCTGAACACCCTCGGAACTTCCCGCAACGCGGCCCAGGTCCGCTACGGTCTCGACTCGAACGGCACCGAGCGCAAGTATGAGCAGTACGTCCCGCGCTTCGACTGGCAGCTCGAACCGAACGAGTCGAACCGCTTCGGCTGGATCGTCGAGATCGACCCCTTCGATCCGCGCTCGACGCCCAAAAAGCGCACCGCGCTCGGACGCTTCAAGCACGAGAATGCCGCCTATCGCATCGGTGCCGATGGCACGGTGGTGGTGTACATGGGTGACGACCAGGCCAACGACTACGTCTACAAGTTCGTTTCGGACGGGAAATACGTCGCCGGAGACATCCGCAACAACGCCAACCTGCTCGACTCGGGCAAGCTCTACGTCGCCAAGTTCAACGATGGCACGGCCACCGGCGACTTCATGGGCACCGGCGAGTGGATCCTGCTCGACAAGGCGGCGAACGGCGCCCTCGCCGGCTTCGCCAACCAAGCCGAGGTGCTGGTCAACACCCGCCTGGCAGCAGACGCGGTGGGCGCCACCAAGATGGACCGCCCCGAATGGGTTGCAGTCCATCCGAAGACCGGTGAGGTCTATGTCACGATGACCAACAACTCCGGTCGAACCGTGACCGACGATGCGAATCCGCGCGCGAGCAACCGCTTCGGCCAGATCGTGCGCTGGCGCGAGGCTGCGGACGATCCGGCGGCGACCTCCTTCGAGTGGGACCTCTTCGTCCTCGCCGGCAACCCGACGGTTCACAGCGACCTGCGCGCGGGTTCGAGCAACGTCACGGCCGAAAACATGTTCAACAGCCCCGACGGCCTCGGCTTCGACAAGGAAGGGCGGCTGTGGATCCAGACCGACGGCAACTACAGCAACAGTGGCGACTTTGCCGGCCAGGGCAACAACCAGATGCTGTGTGCCGATCCGGCGAGCAAGGAGATCCGACGCTTCTTCGTCGGCCCGAAGGAATGCGAGGTGACCGGCCTCACCTTCACCCCGGACGGCAAGACCCTGTTCATCAACATCCAGCACCCGGGTGAAGGTGGCAACAGCAACTGGCCCGGCGGCGGCACCGCCCGCCCGCGCTCGGCGACCGTGATCATCACCAAGGACGACGGCGGTGTGATCGGCTCCTGACAAACGCGCCACAGGCCGTTGCGGCGGCTGAACGAGGCCCGCGCCCGCACTGAAGTTGCGGGCGCGGGCCCTTTGGCGTAGACGCGGGCGGAATCAACTCCCCGGAGCGAGCAGCGGCCCGCCCGCCCCCTCGATGCGGACCCGCGCCGGTGGCGCCTTGCCCTGCTTGTCCTCGCCGAAGTGGAGCGTCATGTGCGGATAGGGGATCTCGATGCCCGCAGCGTCGAAGTGGCGCTTGACCAGTCGGTTGTAGGCACGGCCGACGCCGAACTGGGCGCCCGGCAGGGTCTTGATGCGGACACGCAGATTCACCGAGCTGTCGGCCAGCGCAGTCACGCCGTGGACCTCCAGAACCGGGTCGAGGATCTGCGAACGCTGGTCCTCGTCCGCAAGCAACTCATCGAAGGCCGCGCGCAGGTGCACGATCGCCTCGTCGGTATCCTCGCGGTAGCCGATGCCGTACTCGCCGACGTGATAGGCGAAGTCGCGGTTGTAGTTCGACACCGTGTCCACCGAGGAGAACGGCAGCAGGTGGTAGGTACCGGAAACGTCGCGCATGCCGAGCGAGCGGATGGTCATGCGTTCCACCGTGCCGGTGATGCCACCGGCGGTGACGAGGTCGCCGACGTCGATCGCGCGCTCGAGCTGGATGAAGACCCCGGTAATGACGTCCTGCACCAGCTTCTGCGCACCGAAGCCGATCGCCAGGCCGAGTACACCGGCACCCGCCAGCAAGGGCGCGATGTTGATGCCGATCTCGGCGAGCACCACCATGGTGGTGACCACCACCAGCGCGATCGCGATGGCGTTGCGGAAGATGGTCAGCAAGGTACGGGCGCGCGGATTCGGAGCCATGCCGGCCTGCGGGTTGAGGCGAAACTCGATCCAGCTCGCGACCACCAGCCAGGCCAGCAGCGCGAGCGTGACGATGACGGCGACCGAGAGTGCACGGCCGAGCAGGCGTGCGCCCCCCTCCGAGGCGATCCATGCGGCGAGATCGAACGGCGTCCACGCGTCCACGATGAAGGCCACCACGACGGTGAGGATGACGAAGCGTGCGATCTTGAGCGCGCTGGGCACGTAGGCGTTGAGGCGCGCCTCAAGCAGCGGGAACTTCAGGCGCAGCTCGTCGCCGAGATGGATCTGACGCAGGATGACCTGGGTGAGCAGCGCCGCAATCGCGATCCCGAGCCCGACCGCGAGCAGGGTCTGGCCGGTGGCGGCGATCATGAAGGGCAGCGCCTGCTCGGGGTACAGGATGGAGGTGACCAGGATCGCCATCAGGTAGATCAGCGCCACAACGTGCCAGATGCGTGCCCCGATGGTGAGCGCAATGCGCCCGAAGGGCGTCTGCATGCGCCCGGCGAGCCCCTCGAGGGCCTGGCTCGCGCGCTGGCGGTTCTGCATCACCACCACTGCGGCGCGCAGCACCGCGCCGAGGAGGATCGCGATGAAGACCGCACGACCGAGCGCCGGAGTGAGGTAGTGGTCGATGACCGGCACCACCAGCATCAGACCATAGGCGACGAAGCACACCATGCGTGAAGCCCAGGCCGACCAATAGGCCTTGTCCTCGGCGGCGATCGGCAGGATGCCGAGGTTCTCTCCACGCCCGGAGAGCAGGACGCGCAGCGCCATCCGGATCAGCTCCACGAGCAGGAAGGCGTTGAGGTAGAGCGACTCCTGGATGCGCATGCTGCCCGTCTCGCCGATGATGAAGAGGGCGACGCCATAGCCGGCAAGCCAGGACAGGCCGACGATCGACAGGTCGAGCACGACCGCGCCGGCGAGCGCGAGGCTGCGCCGCACCCAGCCGAGCGCGCGTGGTCCGTCACGGGCGCCAGCGTAGCGGTCGAGGGCGCGGAAGACCCCAGCGACGGCGGCGCTCAGCAGGCGGAACACGATCCAGGTGACCGCCACCAATACGGCGAACTCGCCCGCCGCCCAAGCCAGCGGTTGTGGATCGGCCTCGGCAATCTGGCCCCAGGCCACGCCCAGGGCATCGACGGCGGCGGCACTCTCGCTCACCGCGCCTTGTGCGACGCTCTGGGTCAGGCCGGCGATCTGGCCGGCGATGGTCTGGCTGGGCGCACCAGACTCGATCGCACGCGCGGCCTCCTCCTCGCCGAGCTTGCGCAACTGCTCGACGAGCGCGGTGCGCGCGGCCTCGTCCTCGAGGAGATCGGCCAGGCGCTGGTGGCCGGCTTGTTCGGAGGCGACCTCGCTCGCCGGCTCGGCGGCGTGGACCGGTGCGGGGGTGAGGCCCAGCATCGCGATCGCGAAGACGAGCGCGATGAAGGCCGTGAGCTTGTGCGTCACAGCGTGGCTCCTTTAGTCGGGAAGGATCGGTCTCGGCAGCGCGGGCGGTGCCGGGGCAGCGCGGCATCACCGGGGGTCGGGACGCCTGCACGGCCTGCCATCCGGCCGGATGCGGGCGCGGACGGCAGTCGGCCGCGATGGGCTGCGACCGTTTACATTTGTGCAATTATATCACGACATGCCAGGAGGCTGAGATTCGAGCACGACCGCCCCTTCCTGAACGCCTCCGGAACCCGCCGAGCAAGCTCGCTCGGCGGCGGGAGGCGGCACCGCACGACCGGCACGGCAACCGCATGCCGACTACTCGGTGCGGTGCGGCTCGGCGAGGTAGTCGCGCGTGCGCATTTCGATCAGGCGGCTGACCGTGCGGACGAACTCGTGGGCGTTGTGGCCCTCGGTGTAGAGGTCGTGGGCCTCGACCGCCGCGCTCATGATCAGCTTGACGCGGTGGTCGTAGAGCACGTCGATCAGCCAGGTGAAGCGGCGCGCCTCGGAAGCGTTGCCGACGAGCATTTTGGGCACGTTCGACAGGATCACCGTGTGGTGCTCGCGCGCGATCTCGAGGTAGTCGTTCTGCGAGCGCGGGCCGCCGCAAAGGCTGGCAAAATCGAACCAGAGGACCCCGGGCGCCTGGCGCACCACGTCGATATTGCGCCCGAGGATCTCGACGCTGCCGCCGCGCCCCTCGCTCGCTGCGAGGCGGCGGAAGTCCTCGGCCATCTTGCGCTCGGCCGCGTCGTCGTGCGGCACGAGGTAGATCTCCATCTTCTCGAGCGTGCGCAGGCGGTAGTCGGTGCCGTGGTCGACCTCGATGACGTCGAAGCGCTGCTTGATCTTCTCGATCGTGGGCAGGAAGTTGATGCGCATCAGGCCGTTGGGATAGAGCCCGTCCGGCGGGTAGTTCGAGGTCATCACGAAGATCACGCCGCGGTCGAAGAGCGCGTCGAGCAGGCGCCCGAGGATCATCGCGTCGGCGATGTCGGAGACGTGGAACTCGTCGAAGCACAGCAGCCGGGTGTGCTCGGAGATGCGGTCGGCGACCTTCTGCAGCGGATCGGGCGCGTTGTTGAACTTGCGCAGGTCGTTCTGCACCTCCTGCATGAAGGCGTGGAAGTGCACCCGGCGCTTGCGGCGATACGGCACCGAGTCGTAGAAGCAGTCCATCAGGAAGCTCTTGCCGCGCCCCACCCCGCCCCAGAAGTAGACGCTGCGCGGCATCTTGGGCTTGTTGAGGAACTGCTTGATCCGGCTGCCCTGGCGTGCGGCCTTGAAGCCGACGAGCTCGGTATAGAGGCCCTGCAGGCGCTGCGCCGCGGCGCGCTGGGCGGGATCGGACTGGTAGCCGCGCGTCTTCAGCAGGGCTTCGTAAGCGTCGATCATCCCGTGCTGGGGAACGTTCAGGATGCGATGGGGCATGGAGAATCGGTCGGGAGCGTTGAAAAGGAAGGGCGGGTTGACGCGAAAAGGGGTGGGCGCAGGGAAGCCCCGCACCTCACCCCTTGCACCTCACGCCTCGCTCAGAAGTGCAGCGGTCGCTTGTCGCAGGCGAGCGCGGCCTCGTGCACCACTTCCGACAGGGTCGGGTGGGCGTGGCAGATGCGCGCCAGGTCTTCCGAGCAGCCGGCGAACTCCATCGCCACCACGGCTTCGGAGATCAGCTCCGAGGCGTTGGCG
>JAEUNQ010000279.1 GCA_016790365.1 Thauera sp.
CCAGCGAATTCCATCAGGGCCAGCAGACATCGGATCTGCACTACAGGCCGGATATAAGACTGCAGCCAGATCCTTGATCGCCAGATGCAAACTTCGCTTGCCAAACCGGGAGGCGTCCATATAAGCGCCGCAAGGCGCGAAGACGGCCTTCCTTTCCCGCGCCGACCGCCGGTCGGCCCGATGCGCGCCTCGCGGCGCACCCGCAGCGCGGCGGGCCGCGTCGGTTGATGTAGGAGCGCCGCAAGGCGCGAAGACGGCCTTCCTTCCCCGCGCCGACCGCCGGTCGGCCCGATGCGCGCCTCGCGGCGCGCCTACAAGGGGAGCGCGCTTTCGTTCTTGATCTCGCGCAGCGCCACCGCGGAGTGGGTGACGTCGATCTCGGGGATCTTGAGCAGGAATTCGTGCATGAACACCGACAGCGCCTCGAGGTTCGGGAGGTAGAGCTTGAGCAGGCAGTCGGTCTCGCCGAGCAGCTCGTAGCACTCCACCACCTGTTCGCAGGCCTTGACCACGCGCTCGAAGCGGTCGAGCACGTCGGCGCTGTGCTGCTTGAGCTTGACGCGCACCCACACGCAGGTGCCCAAGCCCACCTTGTGGCGGTCGACCAGCGCGACGTAGCCGCGGATCACGCCCGCCTCCTCCATCTCGCGCACGCGCCGCCAACAAGGCGTGGGCGACATCCCGACCTTGTCGGCGAGCGCCTGGGTGCTGAGGGTGGAGTCCTTCTGCAGCAGGGTCAGGATGTGACGCTGCGCCGGGTCGAGTTTCATGTCGGGCGGCCTTGTACGGCGGTCGTCGGGTCGGTGCGGGCGTGGGGACGCCAATGGCGGATTCCCGGGGGAGCGGACTTGCTCGCGCAGGCGGCGCTCGGGCAGCGCCGTTGTTCGCCGGCAAGCCGCTCCCACACGAGGATTTACAGCACCTTCAGCAGCTCGACCTCGAACACCAGGGTGGCGTTGGGCGGGATCACGCCGCCGGCGCCGCGCGCGCCGTAGCCGAGCTCGGGCGGGATGGTGAGCTTGCGCTTGCCGCCGACCTGCATGCCCTGCACGCCCTCGTCCCAGCCGCGGATCACGTGGCCGGCGCCGAGCGGGAAGACGAAGGGATCGTTGCGATCCTTGCTCGAGTCGAACTTGCGTCCGTCGGTGAGCCAGCCGGTGTAATGCACCGACACCATGCGGCCCTTCTCGGCGGTGTCGCCGCTGCCGAGCTCGAGTTCATCGATGACGAGTCCGCTGGCGGTGGTGGTCTGGGTCATGCCGTTCTCCTGCCGTGAGTGAAAACGCGCATTCTACCTGCTGCCTTCGGGCCAGCGGCGCAGGTCGAAATGGCTGCGGAATTTCGTGATCTTGGGCGCCACCACGTACTGGCAGTAAGGCTGGTCGCTGTTGTTCACATAGTAGTCGTGGTGCTCCGGCTCGGCCGGCCAGAAGCGCGGCGCACGCTCGACCCGCGTGACGATCGCCTTCGGGAAGACACGGCGCTCACCGAGCTCCTCGATGGTGGCGAGCGCGGAGTGCAGCTGCGCCTCGGTGGTGGCGAAGATCACCGAGCGGTATTGCGGGCCGACGTCGTTGCCCTGGCGGTCGACGGTGGTCGGATCGTGGATGGTGAAGAAGACGTCGAGCAGCTCACGGTAGCTCACCTTCTCCGGATCGAAGACGATCTTCACCACCTCGGCATGGCCGGTGCCGCCGGAACACACGTCGCGGTAGCCGGGCAGCTCGACGTGGCCGCCGCAATAGCCGGGCACGACCTCGTCCACACCGGCCACCAGGTCGAACACCGCCTCCAGGCACCAAAAGCAGCCGCCGCCCAAAATGGCGGTCTCGCGCACCGGCTCGTTCTTGTTCTCTGTCATCTGCTCGCTCCATCGGGGTTGGTCATGGCATCGGAGAGACCTCGCGGACGGGGAATCATTCCCCGTCCGCCGCGTGTCTCAACGGAAGGAGAAGCCGTACTGGACGTCGAGCGCGGTGTCGGTGCCGCCGCGGGCGATCACGGAAAGCCGGCGCGAGATCTGGTAGGTCAGCTTGACCAGGGTGGCGGCCCCGCCCAGGCTCTGCTCGAAGTTGAGGAAGAGGTCCGGCCCCAGGCGCTTGCCCAGGCTCAGCACCTGGCCGGACACCGAGGGGCCGCCGGAGACCGTCTGCCCGCTGCCGAGCACCCGGCTGCTGCGCGCGCGCGTGGTGCTGTTGAGCTCGCCCTGGCCGATCGAGAAGGAGTCGAAGCCGAGGCTGCGCGAGAGCTCCTCGGTCATGCCGCCGCCTGGGCCGCCGAGCAGCGCCGCCGCGGCCGGGAGCAGCAGGCCGAGGTCGGCGCCGGAGCCGGCGTCTGGGGCGCGCCCGAGCACGATCCACGACAGCTTGGCGGGGTCGGGCACCTCCGGGTCGGACACCAGCTTGATCTGCGGACGCTTGGCGCTGCCGGTGATCGCCACCCCGGCCTCGACCTCCAGGCCCTTGCGCAGCGCGACGATGTTGAGCCCGGGCGCGTCGAGCGGGCCCTGGAAGTTGATCAGCCCTCGCTCCAGGGTGAGGTTCTGGCCGTAGCCGCGGTAGCCGCCGCCGACGGTCTCGATCGTGCCCACCGCCGCCAACGGCCGCCCCGGCTGCAGGCGGATGCGCAGGCCGCCGGCGAGACGGGTCTCGAGGCCGAGCGCCGACAGGTAAAGTGCGTCGCCGAGGCCGACACGGACGTCCGCATTGACCGCGAATCCCCCGCCCTCCTGCGCCGCGGCCGGCGCCCGCCCGAGCACGACGACGTCGTCGGACAGGCTGGGCGGCAACGCCTCGGCGAACTCGATGTAGCCCGCATCGGCACGGAACTCCGCGTCCAGCACCAGCGACTCCCAGGTGCTGCGCGCCGTGCCGCCACCCGAGAGCAGCATCCAGCGGTCATCGCGCTGCAGCAGCGGCAGGCGGTCGGCGTCGAAGCGGAAATCGCCCGCGCCGCTGTCGAGCGCGAGCTCGCCGCGCGCGGTGAAGCGCCCGGGCGTGGCGGTGAGGCGTTCGAAGGGGATGCGGTTCTCGCGCGGGCGCACGCGGTTCTCGGAGACGAACTCGAGCCGCTCGAGGCGCACGCGCTGCGGGTCGAAGTCGAGGTCGAGCTCGCCACCGGCGAGGATCAGGCCCTGGTCGACCAGGGTGAAGCCGAGCTCGCGCCCCTCGATGCGGCCGCTCGCACGCGGTGCCTCGATCGTGCCGCCCACGGTGAAGTCGCCGCGCAGGCGCCCGGCCAGCTCGACGCTCTCCTGGGAGAGACGCCCGAGCCACGCGAGCGAGGGCATGTCGAGGCGCGCCGCGCCACGGATCGCGGTCGCCGACGGCACGCTCCACAAGCCGTCGGCGCCGCGCCGCGCGCGCAGCCCCGCCTCGCCCTGCACGCTGCCGAGCTCCTTGCCCTGCACGTCGACGGCGAGCTCGATGCGATCGCCGCGCGCGCTCAGCACCGCCTCGAGCTTCTCCAGGCCGAGCCGGGTGCGCAGCTCGCCTTCCACGCTGATGTCGCCGGATTCGCGGAACACGCGCGCCTCGCCTTCCAGCGTACGCCCGACCGCGAGGTCCCAGCGCGCGCCCAGGCTCAGCGGGTCGGCGTTGCGGCTCGGACGGCCGTCGCGGCGCCGGGGTTCGGTCTCGACCACCAGCCCGGCGAGATCGCCGCGCAGCACGCTCTGCGCCGGCGACCACGCGGTCTCGAGCAGGCGGATGCGGCCCTTGTCGCCGGCCTCGATCTCGGCCGCGCCCAGGCGCACGCGATCGGCGCCGAGCTCGAGCGTGGCCGGCGCCTGCAGGCGGGCGGGGAAGCGCCCGCCGGCCTCGAGCGCGGCGAGGCGGCCACTCCAGCGCGGGGTCTCGCCCGCGGGCAGGCCGCCTTCGAGGGCGAGGCGCAGGGTGTCGGCGACGCCCTCGAGCTTGGGCGTGGCGAGGTCGGCGTCGAGGCGGTGGCGCGCGCGCGTGCCGCTGGCCTCGATGCGCGCGCTCGCCAGCCAGTCGGGCTGCGCGGCGCCGTCGGCGGCGCGCGCACGGCTGCCGAGGCGGCTGAGGCCGAGCACGAGCTCGAAGGGGCCGTCGATGCCGGAGTCGAGGCGGACGCGGCCATTCACCCCGGCCAGGCGTAGGTCGCCGGGCAGGGCGAGGTTCTCGCCGAAGAGGTCCAGGCGGCCATTGGGCGCCTCCAGCGTACCGCCGATGCGGCCCTCGGCGCCGGCGCGGCCGCCGAGCCCGAAGCCGATCGCCGCCAGCGCGGGCGCGTCCACGCGCAGCGCCAGGCTGTCGCCGGGCGCGCCGAAGGCCCCCTCGGCGACCAGGGTGTTGCCGGCGACATCGAGGTCGATCTTCGCCTCCGGCAGGCGCAGGCCTTCCAGGCGCAGGCGGCCCTGGCCGCGCAGCGGGCGGCCGTCGAGCCGGCTGTCGGGGAGGGTGAAGTCGAGCGCGACCGCCTGCGGCAGGCCCTCGGCGGGCAGGTCGCCGCGCGCCTCGAGGTCGAGATTGAGGCGCGCGCTCGGCAGCTCGGCCTGCAGCGCACGCGGATCGACGCCACGCAGGCGGGCCGACAGGGTGAAGCTGCGCGTCGGCGCCGCGGGCGAGGATGCCGGGGCGTCCATTGCCGTCGTCGGCGCAGGCGCTGCGGTCGCCGCGCCCTCCCGCACGGGCTCCGGCGCACCCTCGCCGACGCCGGCAGCGGCGGCCACCGCCACAGGCGGCGCGACACTCAGGCTGGCGTCGGCATCGATGCGCGCCTCGCCCACCGCGAGGGCGAGGCGGGCCGTCTGGCGCCGGGCTTCGGCCTCGGCGTCCACGCGGCCGGCGACGATCTGGCGCGGCAGGCGCCCGTCGAGCGCACGCGTGTCGATGCCGGCGAGTTCGAGCGCAGCGACGAGCTGGCCGAATCCACCGTCGGCCGCTGGCGCGGCTGGGGCGGCTGGGGCGGCTGCGGCCGCGTTGTCGCGCTGCGGCGCGGTCGCAGCCGTGCCGGCCTCGCCATCCGGCGCCGCGGACGCCGGCTGTGTACCGCCCTCCCCGACCTCGGGCACGGCCGGCGGACGCCAGGCCACCCGGCCGGCGATGGAGCCGCCCCCGGCGAGGCGGAGCTCGAGCGCATCGAGGGCGAGCTCGGCGCGCTTCCAGTCGAGCTGCGCCGACAGCGCCTCGAGCGGGACTCCGCCGGCATCCACCGCGGCCGGACGGGCATTGGTGACGCGGATCGGGCCGGCGAGCAGGCCCTCGCCGCTGGCGGGGGCGGCGAGCTCGGCCTCGATGGCGAACTCGCCGCTGGGCGCGCCGGCGGCGAAGGCCGCGGGATCGATGCCGCCGGCCTGCAGCCGCAGCCGACGCAGGGGATCGGCGGCGAAGCTGTCGACGCGCGCCTCGATCTCGGCGCGTGCCGCACCCAGCGTGGCCTCGGCGCGCAGGCGCGGCTCGAGCAGGCTGTCGGCGAGCGTCGCCTGCACCGCGACGGCGTGGGTCTCGAAGATGCCGTCGAAGCCCGCCTCGCCTGCGAGCGCGAAGGGCGCCACACCGTCGAGCGCGAGCGCCGCGCGGACACGGCCCTGCGGCAGCTCGACCGCGAGGGATTCGAGACGGTGATGGCGACCGTCGCTGGAGAGCGCGGCTTCGAGCCGGGAGAACACCAGGCCCTGCTCGGCAGCCACCTCGGTCACGGCCTCGGCGGCGAGCGCCGGGTCGCTGGCGACGTCCGCCGCACGATCGAGCGCCTGCGCGGCCTCGCCGGCCGCGGCGGCGATCTCGCCCCGAGCGGGCGTCGCCCCCTCAGCGGGGACCGGCACGGCGCCGTCGGCATTTCCGGGCTCGAGCCCGGCAGCGGCCGAGGAGTCCGCCCGAGCGGTAGCGCTCGACGACGCAGCATCGGTGAGCGGCGCGATGGCCTCACCGCCGGCGGGGAGCTCGCGCATCAGGAAGGCGCCCACCGCGAGGCGGCGCAGCACGATCGTGACCGGCAGCTCCAGCGAAGAGGGTGCCACCAGCGGCGCGGCGGCGGGTTCGTCCTCGGCCACCGCCTGGGCGAGCAGCACGCGCGCGGCGGTCAGATGTTCGACGTCGACCCGGCGCTGCAGCAGCGCCGAGGGCGACCACGCGAGCGAAAGCGCGCGCACCTCGAGCTCCAGCCCCGGCCCGCGCCAGGCCAGCCGGTCCACGTCGAGGCGGCCGAGCAGCCGTCCGCGTGCGCCCTCGACCTGCAACGCACCGGAAGTGGCGCGCGCGGCGAGGCCGAGCGCGGCGTCGAGGCCGGACTGGGTGCCGGCGAGCCAGGCGCCGCCTCCGACCAGCAGCGCCAGCGGCAGCGCGACCCCCCAGCCGAGCGCGCGCGCCAGCCGGCGCCTGCGCGGCGGCGCGACGGAGTCGGGCGTGGAAACGTCCTCGTGCGCGCTCACCCGGGCGCCTCAGCGACCGAACAGCGCCTGCAGCTCGGCGCCCGGATGCGGCGCGCGCATGAAGGCCTCGCCGACCAGAAAGGTGTGCACCGCGTTGGCCTGCATGAGGGCGACGTCCTCGGGTTTCAGGATGCCGGACTCGGTGACCACGATGCGGCCCGCCGCGCCGCTGGCGATCCGCGGCAGCAGGTCGAGCGTGGTCTGCAGCGAGACCTCGAAGCTGCGCAGGTTGCGGTTGTTGATGCCGATCAGCGGCGTGTCGAGCTGCAGCGCATGCTCGAGCTCGGCAGCGTCATGCACCTCGACCAGAACCGCCATGCCGAGCTCGCTCGCGAGCTGCTCCATGTCGCGCATCTGCGTCAGATCCAGGCAGGCGGCGATCAGCAGGATGGCGTCGGCGCCCATCGCGCGCGCCTCGAAGACCTGGTAGGGATCGACCAGGAAGTCCTTGCGCAGCACCGGCAGGTGGCAGGCGGCGCGCGCCGCCGCGAGGTATTCGGGCGCGCCCTGGAAGAAGCCGCGGTCGGTCAGCACCGACAGGCAGGCGGCGCCGGCACGCTCGTAGTCGGCGGCGATCTCGGCGGGGTGGAAGTCGGCCCGGATCACACCCTTGGAGGGGCTGGCCTTCTTGATCTCGGCGATCACCGCGGGACGGTGGGCGGCGTGCCTGGCGCGGATCGCACCGACGAAGTCGCGCGCCGGCGGCTGCGCGGCGGCGTCCTCGCGCACCAGGCACTGCGGCCGCGCGGCGGAGGCCGCGGCGACCTCCTCGACCTTGACCGCGCAGATCTTCTGCAGGATGTCGCTCATCGGCCGCTCCGGAACTGCTGGGTGAAGCGCACGAACGCGTCGAGCTTGGCGCGCGCGGCGCCACTCTCGATGATCTCGCGCGCGCGCAGGATGCCGGCGCCGATGGTGTCGACCAGGTTGGCGGTGTACAGCGCCACGCCGGCGTTGAAGATGACGATCTCGCGCGCCGCGCCGGGGCGGTTGTCGAGCACGCCGAGCAGCATCTCGCGCGACTCGGTCGCGTCCTCGACGCGCAGCTGGCGGCTGCCGGCCATGGCGAGGCCGAAGTCCTCGGGGTGGATCTCGTACTCGGAGACCTCGTTGCCCTTGAGCTCGCCCACCAGGGTGGCGCCGCCCAGGCTGACCTCGTCCATGCCATCCAGGCCATGCACCACCAGCACGTGGTTGGCGCCAAGGCGCTGCATCACGCGCGCCTGGATGCCGACCAGGTCGGGGTGGAACACGCCCATCAGGGTGTTGGGGGCACCTGCCGGGTTGGTGAGCGGGCCGAGGATGTTGAAGATCGTGCGCACGCCCATCTCGCGCCGCACCGGGGCGACGTTCTTCATCGCGCTGTGGTGTGCCGGGGCGTACATGAAGCCGATGCCGGTGGCCTCGATGCACTCGGCGACCTGCTGCGGCGTCAGGTCCAGATTGACGCCGAGCGCCTCGATCACGTCGGCCGCACCCGACTTCGACGACACCCCGCGTCCGCCGTGCTTGGCCACGCGCGCGCCGGCGGCAGCGGCGACGAAGATGGTGGTGGTGGAGATGTTGAAGGTGTTGGCGCCGTCGCCGCCGGTGCCGACGACGTCGAGGAAGTGGTCGTGCGGCGGCTCGACCACCACCTTGGTGGACATCTCGCGCATCACCGTGGCGGCGGCGGTGATCTCGCTGATGGTCTCCTTCTTGACGCGCAGGCCGGTGAGGATGGCGGCGGTCATCACCGGGGAGATCTCGCCGGCCATGATCTGGCGCATCAGCGACAGCATCTCGTCGAAGAAGATCTCGCGGTGCTCGATCGTGCGTTGCAGGGCTTGCTGGGGGGTGATCGTGGTCATGGAACTCTCGCAGCTGGGTTCAGGCCACCGCCGGCTGGCTGGCGCGGCGGTCGAGGAAGTTCTTCAGCAGGGCGTGGCCGCACTCGGTGAGGATGGACTCGGGGTGGAACTGCACGCCCTCGACGTCCAGCGTCCTGTGGCGCACGCCCATGATCTCGCCGTCATCGGTCCACGCCGTCACTTCCAGACAGTCGGGCAGGCTGGAACGTTCGATCGCCAGCGAATGGTAGCGCGTGCAGGTGAGCGGGTTGGGCAGGCCGCGGAAGACGCCCTGGTCGGTGTGATGCACCGGCGAGGTCTTGCCGTGCATGAGGCGCTTCGCGTGCACGATGCGCCCGCCGAAGGCCTCACCGATGCTCTGGTGGCCGAGGCAGACGCCGAGGATGGGCAGCTTGCCGGCGAAGGCCTTGATCGCCGCCACCGAGATGCCGGCCTGGGCCGGGGAGCACGGTCCGGGCGAGATCACGAGGTGCTCGGGCGCGAGGCGTTCGATCTGCTCGAGGGTGATCTCGTCGTTGCGGTAAACCTTCACCGTGGCGCCGAGTTCGCCGAAGTACTGCACGAGGTTGTAGGTGAAGCTGTCGTAGTTGTCGATCATCAGCAGCATGGTCTTTCCCTTCGCGAAGCCTGGCCGGGATCGGGCTGGCTTCGCCTGCATTCAGGTTACACGGGTGCGATGGGCGCCTGCGGCACCGAGCCTGCTCCCACACGGCCCGCCGCCGGGCATGAGGCTCTTCATGCCATGGCCCTCGCCTCCTGCCGCTCAGGCTCGGGTATCGAGACCGCCCTCGGCCATCTCGGCGGCTCGCAGCATCGCGCGCGCCTTGCTTTGCGTTTCCTGCCACTCGGCATCGGGATCGGAGTCGGCGACGATACCGGCACCGGCCTGGACATGGATCTGACCGTCCTTGACCACCGCGGTACGGATCGCGATCGCCAGGTCCATGTCGCCGTGGAAGCCGAGGTAGCCCACAGCGCCGGCGTAGATACCGCGCTTGACCGGCTCGAGCTCGTCGATGATCTCCATCGCGCGCACCTTGGGCGCGCCCGACACGGTGCCGGCCGGGAAGGTGGCGCGCAGCACGGCGAGCGCGTTGAGCCCCTCGCGCAGCTTGCCCTCGACGTTGGAGACGATGTGCATCACGTGCGAGTAGCGCTCGACGGTGAAGCGCTCGGTGACCTTGACCGTGCCGACCTCGGAGACGCGTCCGGCGTCGTTGCGGCCGAGGTCGAGCAGTTGCACGTGCTCGGCGATCTCCTTCTGGTCGGCGAGGAGTTCCTGCTCGAGCGCGAGATCCTCGGCGGGCGTGGCGCCGCGCTTGCGGGTGCCGGCGATCGGACGCACGGTGACGACATCATCCTCGAGCCGGGTGAGGATCTCGGGCGAGGCGCCGACGACGTGGAAGTCCTCGAGGTTGAAGTAGAACAGGTAGGGCGAGGGGTTGAGCGAGCGGATCGCGCGGTACAGCGCCATCGGGCTGGCGGCGTAGGGCTTGCT
>JAEUNQ010000322.1 GCA_016790365.1 Thauera sp.
TTGAAGCGCGCTTTCTCGAAGTTCATCAGGGGCTCCCGGCGAAATATTAGCACACGCTAATGGATAGCGTTATCCATGAAGGCAAAACCTCGTCATTCTAGCGCAGTTGCTGCGCTGCGATCCGCCGCCGCGCGCTCCTCTTCCGCCGGCTTCACCCGGTACCAGGCGGCATAGAGCGCGGGCAGGAAGAGGATGGTGAGCACCGTGGCCACGGTGAGCCCGCCCATGATCGCCACTGCCATCGGCCCGAAGAAGGTGCTGCGCGACAGCGGCACCATGGCCAGGATGGCCGCCGCGGCGGTAAGCATGATCGGGCGGAAGCGGCGTACCGCGGACTCGACGATGGCCTCCCACTGCGTGCGCCCGGCCTCGACGTCCTGGCGGATCTGGTCCACCAGGATCACCGAGTTGCGCATGATCATGCCCGACAGCGCGATCGTGCCGAGCAGCGCGACGAAGCCGAAGGGCTTGCCGAAGGCGAGCAGGAAGGCGGCGACGCCGATGAGGCCGAGCGGCGCGGTGAGCACCACCATGATGGTGCGCGAGAAGCTCTTCAGCTGCAGCATCAGCACCGTGAGCACCGTCAGCACGAAGACCGGCATCCCGGCGCCCACGGAGCCGCTGCCCTTGGCGCTCTCCTCCACCGCACCGCCGACCTCGAGGCGGTAGCCGAGCGGCAGCTGCGCGGAGAGCTCGGCCATGCGCGGCGCGAGCTGGCCCACCACCACCGCGGGTTGGGTGCCGTCGTAGAGCGAGGCGCGCACGGTCACCGTGGGGATGCGGTTGCGCCGCCAGATCACCCCCGGCTCGAAGTCGTGCTCCAGCCGCGCCACCTGCGCCAGCGGCACGCTGCGCCCGCCGCCTACCGGCAGCGCGAGGTCGGGCAGCTGCGAAAGGTGGGCGCGCTCGGCCTCGGCCCCGCGCAGCACCAGGGAGATGGTCTCGGCACCCTCGCGGAACTGGGTCACCGTCATGCCCTGCAGCGAGGTGGCGAGCAGGCTGGAAAGGTCCTGGGAGGACACCCCGAGCAGCCGCGCCTTGTCCTGGTCGATCGCCACCCGCACCACTTTGGACGGCTCCACCCAGTCCATATGCACGTTGGACAGGTGCGGATTGGCGCGCATCGCCTCGGCCACCGTCTGCGCGCGCCGGTGCAGCTCGGCCAGGTCCGGCCCGCTCACGCGGTACTGCACCGGGAAGCCCACCGGCGGCCCGTTCTCGAGCCGGTTGACGATGCCACGCAGCGGCCAGGGCTCGTCCTCGAACAGGCGGATGAGCCTGGCGCGCAGCGCCTCGCGCTCGGCCAGGCCGGCGGTGAGGATCACGACCTGGGCGAAGTTGGTCTGCGCGAGCTGCTGGTCGAGCGGCAGGTAGAAGCGCGGGCTGCCGCTGCCCACCCAGGCCACGTAGTTCTCGATGCCCTCCTGCTCGTCGAGGAAGCCCTCCAGGCGCTTCACCGCGGCCTCGGTGGCGTGGTGCGACACGCCCTCGGCCAGGCGCAGGTCGACCAGCAGCTCGGGCCGTGTCGAGTCGGGGAAGAACTGCTGCGGCACGAAGCGGGCGAACACGAACAGCGAGCCGACGAAGATGACCGCAGTCAGCACGATGACGACCCAGCGCCAGCGCACGCAGGCATCCACCACGCTACGCAGGCGGGTGTAGAAGGGCGAGTGGTAGATCGCGAACTCGTCGTGCTGCTCGTGGGCGTGGAGGTCGCGCTCCGTCATCCGCCGCCCCAGCGCCGGCCAGATCCGCCCGACCAGGCGCGCCAGCCGCGAGGGCTGGCCCGCGCGCTTGCTGAAGTCGGGCAGCAGGTAGTAGCCGAGATAGGGCACGAAGAGCACCGCGGCGATCCACGACACCAGCAACGCGGTCACCGTGACCTGGAAGATCGAGCGGGTGAACTCGCCCACCGAGGACGCCGCCAGCGCCACCGGCAGGAAGCCCGCCGCGGTCACCAGGGTGCCGGAGAGCATCGGCATCGCGGTCGAGGTCCACGCGTAGCTCGCCGCGCGCACCCGGCCCCAGCCCTGCTCCATCTTGCTCGCCATCATCTCGACCGCGATGATCGCGTCGTCCACCAGCAGGCCGAGCGCGATGATCAGCGCGCCGAGCGAGATCTTGTGCAGGCCGATGTCGAGCAGATGCATGAACATGAAGGTGATCGCCAGCACCACCGGGATGATCACCAGCACCACGATGCCCGTGCGGAAACCCAGCGACAGCAGGCTTACCGCCATCACGATCAGCACCGCCTCGGCGAGCACCTTGACGAACTCGTTCACCGCGCGGGTGACCGCGCGCGGCTGGTCCGCCACACGCTCGAGGCGGATGCCGGCCGGCAGCTGCGCGTCGATCTTCTCCATCGCCTCGTCGAGCTGGCGACCGAGGGCCACGATGTCGCCGCCGCTGCGCATCGACACGCCGATGCCGAGCGCCTCCTGCCCCATGTAGCGCAGGCGCTCGGCCGGCGGCTCGGCGTAGCCGCGGCGCACCTCGGCGATGTCGCCCAGGCGCAGGCTGCGCCCGCCGGCGCGGATCACCGTGGCACGGATCGCGTCGAGGTCCTCGAACTGGCCGGACGGTCGCAGCCAGATGCGCTCGTCGCCGGTCTCGAAGAAGCCGGCGCCGGTCTCCGCGTTCTGGCGGGCGAGCGCGGCGACGATGTCGTCCAGGCGCACGCCCAGGGTGGCGAGGCGGGTGTTGGAGATCTCCACGAAGATGCGCTGCGGCTGCTCGGCGAAGAAGCTCACCTTGGCCACGTCCTTCACGCGCAGCAACTCGCCGCGGATCGCCTCGGCGTGGCGCTTGAGCTCGGCGTGGCTCACCCCCTCGCCGAGCAGGGCGAAGAGGTTGCCGTAGGTGTCGCCGAACTCGTCATTGAAATACGGCCCGCGCACCCCGGTCGGGAAGGTGTGGGCGATGTCGCCGATCTTCTTGCGCACCTGGTACCAGATGTCGGGGATGTCGCGCGAGCGCGTGGCGTCCTTGACCACGAAGAAGACCAGAGCCTCTCCGGGCTTGGAGTAGCTGCGGATCGTGTCGGCCTGGGCGATCTCCTGCAGCTTCTTCTCGATCTTGTCGGTGACCTGCTGCTCGATCTCGCGCGCGCTCGCCCCCGGCCACTCGGCGCGCACCACCATGACCTTGAAGGTGAAGGGCGGATCCTCCGACTGGCCGAGCCGGGTGTAGGAGAACAAGCCGATCAGCGTGCATACGATCAGGAAGTACAGCACCAGGGAACGGTGGGTCAGCCCCCATTCGGACAGGTTGAAGCGCCCGCTGCCGATCGGGCCCTCGTCGCGGCGGCTCACCTGCGCACGTCCAGCAGCACCGGCGCACCTTCCTCGACCGCGCGCACGCGCGTGCCCTCGATCAGCTTGTGCACCCCGGCCACCACGACCCGTGCCTGCGCAGGCAGGCCGGCGCGCACCACCACGCCATCCTCGCGCCAGGCACCGAGTTCGACCGCGAGCGGCCTCACGGTGTCGTCGTCCCCCACCACCCACACCGTGCCGGCGTCGGTCTGGCCCGGCTGCCGCGTCACCGCGGGCAGCGGCAGCAGCACGCCGGCGGCATCGCCTTCCTCCTCGGCAAAGGCCACGCTCGCGCTGGCGCCGAGCGCGAGCGCCGCGTCGGCCCCGGGCACCGCGACGCGCACCGCGTGGGTGCGCGTCGCTGCGTCGGCCGCCGGCGCGACCTCGCGCACGCGGCCGACGTATTCGCGCCCGGGCGCCGCCCACGGACGTACCTGCGCGGCGCGGCCGGGCGCGAGACTTGCAGCGCGCCCCTCCGGCACGTGGATCAGCACCTCGCGCTCGTCCGGACGGGCGAGCCGGAGCACGGTCTGGCCCGCCCCAACCACCTGCCCCGGCTCGGCGAGCACCGCGGTGACCACGCCCGCAGCGGGCGCCTCGAGGCGGGCGTAGCCGGCCTGGTTGGCGGCGACCTCGCCCTGTGCGCGCGCCTGGCGCAGGCGTGCCTCGGCGGCCTGCAGCGCAGTGCGGCGGGCGTCGAGCACCGAGGACGAGACGAAGTTGCGCGCCTGCAGCTCGCGAGCGCGGGCGAACTCCGTGCGTGCCAGCGCGAGATCGGACTCGGCGGCCGCGGCCGCGGCCTGCGCCGAGGCCAGCGCCAGGCGGACGTCCTGCGCGTCGAGCAGCGCCAGCGGCGCGCCTGCGGCGACCTCGGCGCCGACATCGACGAGGCGCTCGACCAACTTGCCGCCGATGCGAAAACCGAGGTCGGACTCGATGCGAGCCCTCACCTCGCCGGCATAGACCTGGGCGGCCGCTGGAGCGCTGGCGGCATCGAGAGTGCGCACGAGGAACGCGGGCGGCGGCGGGGTCTGGGGTGCGGGCGCGGAACAGGCGGCCAGCGCGAACAGACCGGCCAGCATGGATGGGAGGGGGCGGAAATGCATGGGAATCTCATGGCGATCGGGAGCGCCCCTGCCGACAACCCGCGGACGCGGAGCGAGGCCGCTAGTGTAGCGCCTTGCCCGCGTGACCATGGTCACCCACGCCCCGCCCGCACGCGGCCCTGCCGGTCGCGGACCGCTCCCGCCATGCCACGCTTCCCCCGGGCGGGTCCGGAGGATGCCGCGCGGTCGCAGGTCGCTCAGCGCGACTCGAGCAGCGGCCGCCCGTTGGTCGGCTGGATCGGCCGGCCGTTGCGCGGATACAGGCGGGCGAAGACATCGAGCTGGTCCGCGGAGATCGCCACCGGTTGCTTCATCACCACCCACAGCACGTCCTCGGTGCACGGCGGCATCGGCAGCGAGCCGGTATAGAGAAAGTGCCCCGGCTCGGCCGGTAGCAGCGCCGGCAGGTCCAGCACCGTGTCGGGGACGAATTCGCGCCCACGATCGAGCGGCAGGTTGTTCCACAGCGTCTGCAGCGCAGGGTTGGCTTCGCCGTCAGCCGACAGCAGCAGGGACAGGATCGCCATGCGGCCGTCGTCGGCGCGATGCTGGAGGTAGATCGCCATGTCGTGTGCCATGCCGCCAACACGGTCCTGCGAGGGTCGGTGGAGGGTGAAGCGCTCGAGCGCGTAGCGCACCCCGCGCACGGTGATGCCCATGCCCTCGCCAACCTCGACCTGCAGGGTGTTACCGGTGTCGCGGATACGGAAGCCCGTGCGGCGGTAGTCGAACTGCACCGGAGCGAGATCGACGGCGATGCCGTCGCGCAGATCGATCGGGGACTGCCGCAAGCCATCCTCGCAGATCCGCCACTCGGGGCGCATCCGGCCCCAGTTGTCCGGGCCGGACTCACCCTCGTAGCTCCACTCGGACATGCCCGGGGTAAGGCGGGTGAGCTCGATGCCAGCCGCGCGCAAGGCCTCCTCGCGGGTCGATGTGCTTGTCGTGGCAGGCGACTCCGGCGGCACTGCCATGGCGGCGCGCTTCGGCGCGGAGGCGCGCGCGCTCGGCGGTGTCGGTCGCGCCGGGATGGCAGGCTCGGCTCTGGTCACGAGCGCCTTCTCGCGCACGACCGGACGCTCCGGCGGCGCACTCTCGACGCGCGGCGGGCGGGTCTGCGCACGCGCAGGCGGCACCTCTGCCCGCGCCTGCACATCCTTTCTCTCCGCCTCCGGCGTGAGCGCCGCCGTCCGCATCGGCGCAGGCACTTGCGGAGCGGACTGGCTACCCGGCTGTGCACGTGGCGGCTCGCGCGACGGAGACTTGGTGGCCGGCAGTGCCTTCGATTCGGGCGCGGCCGTCGCCGACAGACTGGGCAGCGGCGGGAGAATGGACTTGCGCGGGGTCTCGGGCTCCGCGGCACCCTGCCCGCCAGGCAGGAACTTGGCCGGGATCTCGACATGGGTCTCGAGGGCAGCGGTCGCTGCGGCAGGCTCGCCCCCCCCACCCGCCGTACGCACCACCTCGGCAGAGACCGACTCCGCGCTCGGCTGGCGCACGCTGCCGGACTGCGCGCGCGCCGACTCCGCGGGCTTCGGCTGCGCAGCCGCAGCGGGGGCGATCGGGGCTGCGGGCACCTGGGCCGTCGCAGGGGGCACGGGAGCGGGCGTTCCGGCGGGAGAGGCCGATGGCGCCGCCACCGGCGGCCCGCTCGCGACCCGGGCCGCCTCGGCCGCCAGCTTCTGCAGCTCGACCGCCGAGGGTGGGTCGCACACCTCGCGCCACATGCGCTCGTCCACCGTGTTGCGCGCCACCGCGATCGGTGCCTCGGCCGACACCGGCTCCTCTCGCACGATGTTGTCGTCGGCATCGACATACACCCGCTTGACCGTGGCGAACGTGCGGTTGCGGCAGTCGTAACGGTTGAGCGCCTTGATCATGGCGTAGCCGGAGCGCTGCGCCTCCTCCGAGGTCAGCACCACCCTGCCCCAGGAGATCTTGGTGCCCGCGTCCGAGCGCAGGATGCTGGCGCGATCGATCTCGATGCGGCGGTCGCGGTCGCTCAGCACGAGCTGCCAGTCGGCGGCGCAGGCGGCACCTGCGACATGGGTGAGCAGCAAGGCAAGAAGGAGAGGGCGCGGGTTCTTCATCGGCGTCGACGGTTCGTGGTGTTCCAGTCAGCTAAACGACCACGAGGGCGGGATCTTGAGCGGCTTGCCACCCGAAAGCCCTTACAGTATCTTCCTTCGCTCTCGTTGGGGGTGCCCGCCGCGCACGGGCTGAGAAACACCCTTGGAACCTGATCCGGCTCGCACCGGCGTAGGGAAACGTAAGTCATGAAGCCGTCCGTGCCGCCCGCTGCCTCCGGCCGCGCCTCATCCCGCTCTTCCGGGACGTCCTCCCACATACCGAACGTGGTCTCCATCGCCGGCGTCGACCCGTCCGGCGGAGCCGGCGTATTCGCCGACCTCAAGGCTTTCAGCGCGCTCGGCGCCTACGGTTGCGGTGTGGTCGCCGCGCTCACCGCGCAGAACACGCAGGCGGTCACCGGCGTGCATGTGCCGCCTACCGACTTCCTGCGCCTGCAGATCGACACCCTGTTCGCCGACGTCGCCATCCACGCCACCAAGATCGGCATGCTCGGCAGCGCCGAGGTCACCACCACGGTGGCCGAACGCCTCGCGCACTGGCAGGCGGCCCGGGTGGTGCTCGACCCGGTCATGGTGGCCAAGAGCGGCGATAGCCTGCTCGCGAAGAGCGCGATCTCGGCGATGCGCGAGACGCTCTTCCCGCAGGCCTTCCTGGTCACCCCCAATCTCCCCGAGGCCGGCGTGCTGCTCGAGCAGCGTGCCCCCGACACGGTCAAGGAGATGTACCGCGCCGCAGAGTGCCTGCGCGAGCTGCTGCCGCTGTCCTCCGAGCGCTGGGTGCTGCTGAAGGGCGGTCACCTGCCCGGCAACGAGCTGGTCGACCTGCTCTTCGACGGCGACCGCATGGTCGAGCTGCCGGCGCAGCGCATTGACACCAAGAACACGCACGGCACCGGCTGCACGCTCAGCTCGGCGATCGCCGCGCTGCTGCCGCAGGCCGAAGGCCAGTTCCGCCCTGTCGAGACCGCGGTGCGCCACGCCCGCCAGTGGCTGCTGGGCGCGATCGCGCATGCGGGCGAGCTGGCGGTCGGCAGCGGCCATGGACCGGTGCATCACTTCCACGCGCTGTGGAAGCGGTGAGCGCGGATGCGGGCATGGCTCGGACACGGGCCAGGGATCGCAGCTGGCGCCGCTCCTGCAAGCAGATTCTCACGTCAGCCGTGGAAGACTGGCTGCCGACGCGATGACGAACTAGACCACGAACACGACGAACTTCCCCAGGAGACAGCATGAACGCCAACGAAAAATTCATCGCCGCCAAGGCCCATGTCGACGAGGCCGCGATCGCCCCGCTGCCCAACTCGCGCAAGATCCACGTCGAGGGCTCGCGCCCCGACATCCGCGTACCGATGCGCGAGATCAGCCAGGCCGACACCCCGGCCTCCTTCGGCGCCGAGCAGAACCCGCCGATCTTCGTCTATGACTGTTCCGGCCCCTACTCCGACCCGGCCGCGAAGATCGACATCCGCTCCGGCCTGCCCGCGCTGCGCCAGCAGTGGATCGAAGAGCGCGCCGACACCGAGCTGCTGCCCGACCTGTCGTCCGAATTCGGCCGCCAGCGCGCCGCCGACAAGAGCCTGGACGAGCTGCGCTTCCCCGGCCTGCACCGCAAGCCGCGCCGCGCCAAGGCGGGCGCCAATGTGTCGCAGATGCACTACGCCCGCCGCGGCATCATCACCCCCGAGATGGAATACGTCGCCATCCGCGAGAACC
>JAEUNQ010000329.1 GCA_016790365.1 Thauera sp.
GCCGGGCAAGTTCGAGCAGGCCCAGGGCGGCACCATCCTGCTCGACGAGATCTCCGAGATGCCGCTCGGCCTGCAGGCCAAGCTGCTGCGCGTGCTGCAGGAGCGCGAGGTCGAGCGCGTCGGCGGCAAGAAGCCGGTGGCGCTGGATATCCGCGTGCTGGCCACCAGCAACCGCGACATGCTGAAAGAGGTCGCCGCCGGGCGTTTTCGCGAGGACCTGTATTACCGGCTCAACGTCTTCCCGATCGCCATCCCCGCGCTGCGCGAGCGCCCCGGCGACATCGTGCCGCTGGCGCGCCACTTCCTCGCCCGCCACGCCGCCCGCCAGCAGCGCCAGGTGCGCTTCTCGCCCGCCGCCGAGGCGCTGCTGCCGCAGTACGCCTGGCCGGGCAACGTGCGCGAGCTGGAGAACACCATGCACCGCGTGTTGATCCTGACCCCGGGCGACGAGGTCGCCGCCGAGACCATCCGCCTGTGCCTGCCGCAATGGAGGCCGGAAGCGGCAAATCCTGCCGGCGCGGCGGCAGGGATTGCCGGTCTTGCCGGGCAGCCGGGGGACGCCGGGGCGGGTGCGGGCGGTCCGGCTCCCGAGCGCCCGGCCAACATGAAGGACCTCGAGCGCGAACACATCCTCGCCACGCTGCGCGCGTTCGGCGGCTCGCGCAAGAAGACCGTGGAAAAGCTCGGCATCTCCGAGCGCACCCTGCGCTACAAGCTGCAGCAATACCGCGACGAAGGGCACGACGTCTGAGCGGCTGAATTCGCGCCTTGCGGCGCTCCTACATGAAACAGCAGGTGTCCCACCCCTGTAGGAGCGGCGCGAGCCGCGAACATGGCGCCTGGAACTCGCGACGTCGCCCGGAATCCGCGACAGCGCTCGGGAACCGCCGCATTCGCGCCTTGCGGCGCTCCTACATGGGCCGGCGCGTCTCCGCGCATCAGGCCGCTTATACCGGCATGTTCATGATGTCCTGGTACGCGGTGACCAGGCGGTTGCGGACCTGGACCATCTGCTGGAAGGACATGCTGGCCTTTTGCAGGTTGACCATCACGTCCTGCAGATTGACGTTGGGGTCGCCGGCGGAGAAGTTCTGCGCCATCGCGCGCGCCTCGCCCTGGGCGGCGCTGACGTCCTTCAAGGCGGTGTTGAGCACGTCGGCGAAGTTCACGCCCCCCGCGGGCGCGTCGGCGGCGGGCGCGGCCTTGCCTTGTGCGGCCTGCGATACCGAGCGCAGCTCGCTCAGCATCTGGTCGATTCCACGGGTGTCCATAGCGTAGTCCCCCGGCTTCAGGGTGGTCGGTGACGTCAGTGTAGCAGAGCAAATCGCGTGCCAGCGCGGATTCCAAGCGTCGCATTCGCGCCTTGCGGCGCTCCTACAGGGCGTCCGGGGCGCGGTGTTTCCGTAGGAGCGGCGCCAGCCGCGAATGGGGCGGTGCCGCGGCGCCAGCGCGGATTCCGAGCGCCGTTTTCGCGCCTTGCGGCGCTCCTACAGGGCGTCCGACGCGTCGTGTTTCTGTAGGAGCGCCGCAAGGCGCGAATGCAGCCTAAATTCCCCCGCGCGCCTTGGCGTTGAGCTCGCGCTCGGTCTTGAAGATGTAGCGCTGGATGCGGGTGTCCGCCGTGCGCGGCAGCGCGGCGAAGCGCAGGCCGACGCGGAGCTGCTCGGTGCCGTTGCGTTGCGTCTGGCGGTTGATGTTGCGCACCTCGAGGTCGAGCTCGATGGGCTCGCCGTCGGGCAATGCGAGGCGGCAGCCCGGCAGGACTCCGCCGATCACGAACTCCGCCGTCCCCGCAGGCAGCAGCACCGCGATTCCGCCTGCTCCGATGTCGATCACGCGGGCGCTTGCCTCCACTGGCTTGCGACCGAGATCCTCGGCCTTGAGCAGGCAGCTCAGTTCATGCGTGAGCGGCACCTGGAGGCGGTAGAACTCCCGTCGCTGCAGGCGCAGCATTTCGGTGGGCAGAGGGGCGAAGAGGGCGGGGCGGCCCTTGTCCTGGCCTTCGCTCACGCCGCTCAGTGGAAACTGGATGCGGATGCCGTCGATCTGGGTCACGCAGGTCAGCCGGGGCGCGGCGAGCGCGCGGCGGTTGGCCTGGGGGTCCGGGCTGGCGTCGAGCATCACCCGTCGCCTGTCCTCATCCACCCGCAGCACCGCGGTCATGAAGGAATTGCCGCCACCGGTGTGGGCAGTGATCAGGCCGCGGTGGGTGATCAGATCCTGCAGCAGCTGAAGGATCTGGCGCGCACCACGCAGGGTGTATTTCTCGAGGTCGTCGCCGCGCCCGCCGTCGAACGGGGCAGGAGTGCCGGAGGCGGGGGGGCTGGGTTCGGCCATGCGGGGGGCTATCGTTTCTTGGGCAGGGACGGGAGGCTGGTGGTGCGGGGCTGCGGGGCTCACAGCCGGCCGCGCTCGCGCGCGCTGCGGTTACGCTCGACGCGCAGGATGTAGCGCTGGATCGCGTCCTCGGCGCCGCGCGGCAGGTCGGCGAACTCGCAGCCAGCGCGCAGGACCTCGGCGCCGCTGCGGTTGGTGATGCGGAAGAGGTTGCGCACCACGAGGCGCGCCGCGATCGGTGCGGTGTCGGGCAGGCGCAGCAGGCTGCCGGGGAACTCGGTGCCCGCCTCGAAATGCACGCCCACCGGCGGCACCGCGATCGCCACGCCGCCGCCGCTGATGTCGAGGATGCGCAGCTCGGCCTCGCGCCGGCTGCCGTCGGTGCGGGGCAGGGCGATGGTGCAGCTGACCTCTTCCGCGATCGGCGTCTGCAGGCGGTAGAACTCGCGCCGCTGCAGGCGCAGCAGGGCGTCGGGCGGCGGTGCGCGAAATCCGGGGCTGCCGCCGTCCTCGACGAGGCGTTGGCCGCGCAGCAGGAATTGGATGCGCACCTTGTCGAGCTGGGTCACGCAATCGAGCGCGTCGGCGCGTTCCATGCGCTGGTTCTGCAGCGGGTCGGCGCTACCGTCGAGCAGCACGCTCTCGCCGTCCTCGGCGACCTCGACCAGGGTGGACAGCACGGACTCTTTGCCCGGCGCCAGCCGCGCGCTCACCAACGCCCGCGCGCCCACCAGGTTGCGCAGGATCACGACGATCTCGCGCGCGTCGCGCAGCACGTACTTCGCCTCGTCGTCGGCGTGGATGAGTTCGATTCGGGTGTCTTCGTGGTCGATCGTCATGCCTTGTGGCTCGTCGCTTGGGGCAGCGCAGGACTGCTGCACAAACACGTTTTCTTATATCACGAGACGCGTCCCGGGCGCGCGGTGCGGCGTCCATGCGGGCGCGCCGGCAGGTGCGAAAACCGCGCGTGGAGTCCGCGACCGCGCTTCGGCACCGCCGTGTTCGCGCCTTGCGGCGCTCCTACGGCCGATCCCGGAGGGCGTCACGGTTTCGTTCGCGCCTTGCGGCGCTCCTACGCCGATCCCGGAGGGCGTCACGGTTTCGTTCGCGCCTTGCGGCGCTCCTACGGTCGATCCTGGAGGGCGTCACGGTCTCGTTCGCGCCTTGCGGCGCTCCTACATTCCGTCCTGGAGGGCGTCGTGGTTCTGTTCGCTGCGTTCGACAACGGCGGCGTGTGGTGTTTCTTGTAGGAGCGCCGCAAGGCGCGAACGGCGGCGGTGCAGGATCATGACTCGGCTGCAGGCGGGCGTGGCCGCAGCGAATCGGGCAGGTCTTGCGGCACGGGCGGAGTGCCGGCGTCGGCGCCTTGTTCGAGGCGGTAGAGCCAGGCGAGCAGCTCGGCGACGGCGACGTAGAGCTGGGGCGGGATGCGGGCGTCGAGGTCGACCTGCATCAGCAGCGCGACGAGCTCGGGCGACTCATGCACGAAGACCCCGGCCTCGCGCGCGCGCTCGAGGATCTCGCGCGCTACCACGCCCTTGCCCTTGGCGACCACGCGCGGCGCGGCCTCGCCGGCGGTGTAGGCGAGGGCGACGGCCTCGTTGCGTAGCGGCGTGCGGGCGTCAGGCATGGGCATCGGCTCGGCGCTCGGCGGTGCGGGCATCGGCTCGGCGCTCGGCGGTACGGGCGACGGCTTGGCCGCGCGGCAGGGGGCGCTTGTCAGCCATCGCTCGCCACCTCCGCATTCGCCTGCGCCGCGCGCGGTTCGATCACCAGCCCGGTGAGCTTGAGGTTGGCGGCCTCGAGCGCCGAGGCGAGTGCGGCGGCTCCGCCGTCGAGGGTCTGCAGGGTAGCGGTGTCGTCGGCGACCAGGCGCAGGGCGACGCCGGCGGGGGTGAGGTGGAAGCGGGCCTCGACGCCGCCGAGGCGCGGCAGGGTGAGGCGCAGGGTGGTGTTCCAGGCGTTCTCGGCCTCTTCGCCGGCCTGTTCGCCTTCGTGCTGCGGGTCCTCGATCCACCACTCGAAGCGCTGCCCCGGCCAGGCCTGGCCCTGCCAGACGTATTGCTGGGTGGCGAACGCGTCGAGCTGCTGGTGCACCACCGGCATCAGGCGTTCGGGGATGGCGGTGGGGCGGGGGGCGGCGGCCTCGTCGAGGGCGGCGCGGACGGTGGAGGAGGCGCTGCGGCTGGCGTCGGTGTCGGCGGTGGCGCGGTTTGTGGCGGACTCGGTGGCGCGCGTAGCGGCGTCGGCCGAGGTGCCGGCGGCCTGTCCTGCGGCCGCGGAGGTCGAGCCCGCCGCGGTGGGTGCGCCCGCCGCCGCGCCTGCCGCGCCTCCTGCGCTCGCCCCGGCGCCGGTCGTCCCCGCGCCGCCGCCCGCCGTATTCGCTCCGCCCGCCTGCCCCTGCGGCTCGCGCAACAGCGCCGCGGTGTCGAGCTTGCCCAGTACCCACTGCACCTGGTGTGATTCGTAGAACAGCCCGCTCTGCCCGAGCGCCTGGCGCAGCACCGGAACGAGCTGGCTACCAGCGGTGGGCGGCGCGGAGAGCAGCGGGCGGTTGCCGGCAAGGCTTGCCGCCGAGGGCGCCGGCTGGCCGGTGAGCAGGAAGCTGATCAGCTTGCCGGTCTGGCTCAGCGCCGGCTGCGCCGAGGCGCCGGCGGTGCCGGCAGCCTCGCCGCCGACCACGCGCGCGAACACGGTGCGCGGGGTGAGCTGGGTGACCTCGAGCTCGAGCGTATCGCCCGACTTCGCCGAGCCGTCGAGCGCCAGTGTCATCTGCTGCCCTGCTACCACCGCGCGGAAGCTGCCGTCGGGCAGGGTGCGCTGCAGGGTGGCGAAGAAGCGCTGGCCGGGCACCAGCTCGGGCAGGCGCGACTGGATCTCGCGCGCGCGCTGCAGGCCGGGGACCGGCGGCTCGGTCTCGAAGAAGCTGGCTTCGGTCAGTGTGCGCAGGCGGGCGGCAAGGTCGGAGGGGATCATCGCGTGCGCTCCATCGGGCCCGGCCGGTCAGGGCGCGCCGGCCTCAGCGCGAGGACGCGCCGTAGGCGTCGCGCAGCGCGCGCTTCTGGCGACCGGCGGAGAGCAGCTTGCGCACGCTGGAGAGGAAGGGGTCGGTGTGGCTGCGAATCTCGGCATCGAGCGCGAGCAGGTGCTCGATGCCCTCGCGCAGCCTGCCGGCTTCGGCCGGCGGCAGCCTGGCCAGCGCGGCTGCGTCATCCATTGCGCCCGGCGCATCCCCGCGCGCCACCTCGCGCAACGCCGCCGCCTCGCGCTCGAGCGCCGACAGGCGCTCCCAGTCGTTCGCACGCGCGGCCTCGGCCATCGCTTCGTAGCGTTCGAGCAGGGCGGCGAGGGTAGGCAGGGTCAGCATGGCGGCAAAACACTCATCGAAAATGCTCGGCTCATCGGAAACCGCCCCCGTAGGAGCGCCGCGAGGCGCGAACGGGGCGTTGCAGAAGCGACGGCGCGAACTCCAGGTGCATCATTCGCGGCTTGCGCCGCTCCTACACGGCCCCGGACCGCGTCGGTCTCCGTAGGAGCGCCGCAAGGCGCGAACGCTCCGCGCACAGGCGCCAAAAACCGCGAAGGCACCCTGTAGGAGCGCCGCAAGGCGCGAACCCCCCCGTTCCATCCATACCCGCTCCGGCACGTGGGGGTCGGCCCCAGGTTCGCGCCTTGCGGCGCTCCTACATGAAGCAAGAGGCAAGAAGCGGGCCGTGGCTCACGCCGCGCTCGGCTGCACCTGGCTGCGGATCTCCGCCCAGGCCTCGCGCAGCGTGGCCAGCAGGCCGCTGACCTCGTCGAGCGCCGGCTGGCTGTTGTGCAGGTTGGCGTAGAGCAGGCGGTCGCTCATGTAGTCGTAGAGCGCGGCGAGTCGCTCGGCGAGCTCTCCACCGGCGTTCATGTCGAGGCTCACCTTGAGGCCGTTGATGATGATCTCGATCGCCTTGGAGATTGCCGTGCCCTTTGTGGGGATGTCCTTGTTGGCGATCGCGATGCCGGCGGTGCGCACCTGAAGCAGGGCGCCGTCGAACAACATCAGGATGAGCTTGTGCGGGTCGGCGGTGTTGACGCCGGTCTCGACGCTCACCTTGGCGTAGGCGTTGGCGCGGTTACCGAAACCTCCAAACATTGTTCTTTCTCTCCTGGAAACGCTCGTCCGAAGTCTGCGGCTCAGAGGTTCGCGAGTTGCTGGGTGAGGTAGGCGCTGGTCGTGCTCATGCTCGACATCGCGGCATCAAGTGCGGTGAACTGCGCGCTGTAGCGTGCCTGTACCTTCTCGAGTCGCAGTTCGAATGCTTCAATCCGGGAGTCGAATGACTTGATCGTGCGGTTGATGCCGTCGGTTCGTGACGACAACACGCCGTCCGTCCCAAGCATGTCCTTGATTCGGGTTTCCAAGGCCTTGGCGAAACCATCCACGGTTCCGTTGCCGGCAAAGAGTTCGCCGATCTTCTTTGTCGGGTCGGCGAGTGCGGAGGCCAGCTTGGTGCTGTCGACCGACATGCTGCCGTCCGTCCTGATGCTGATCCCCGCATCGGACAGCATGGTTGCACCGCTCAGGCCCGAGATCGGATTCGCAAAGACGCCGCGAAGCTGGCTCTGGATCGACCGCACGCCGGTGTCCCCGTTCAAGGTGCCGGCCTTCTTCGTCTCGGCGTTGTAGCTGGTCTGACTGCGGATCAGCGAATTGAGATCGTTGTAGGCCTTGGCGAAATCGTCGATGGCTTTCTTGGCGGTTTCGTCGTTGCGGGCCACGGTCATCGTGGTTTCGCTCTCGGTCGGCTTGGCCAACGTCAGCGTCACGCCCTCGATCGCGTCGCTCACCGTATTGCTGGAACGGGTGATCGCCAGGCCGTCTATGCTCAGCATCGCGTCCTTGGCCTGCTGGACCGAGACCATGTCTCCAGCAGGTACCGCGGGGTCGAAGCTGAATTCGCTCAATCCGCCGAAGCCCTCGAGCTTGAAGGCGTTGGCTGCGCCGGTTTCCTTGCTGCTGATGACGAGCTGATTGACCGTGCCGTTATTGACGATTTGAGCACTGACCCCGGCATCGGCGGCGTTGATCGCATCGCGCAGGTCCTGCAGCGTACCTCCGGCCGCGAGGTTGACCGTCTTCGGCGTGCCTGTGCCGCGGGTAATGTCGATTGAGCCACCACCCGTGAGATCGGGTGCGGTCGTGGCGCTCGTGGCCGTGCGCTGCGCGCGGGCGAGCTGGCTGACTTCGATGTTGTAGCTGCCCGTCTGGGCCGAGGCCGTGGAGCTGACCGTGAACGCCTTGGTGTCGCCCGCGCTCGCCGTGGTGGCCGAGAAGGTGGTCGACTTGGTCAGTACCGTTGCGGCGTCCTGCAGCTTGGACATGGCGCTCTGCAGTTGTCCGAAGGCCGAGAGCTTGGATTGATAGCTCTTCTGCTGCTCCTGCAGGCGACTCAGCGGCTGGCGTTCGACCGCCATCAACTGGTTGAGGATGCTGCCGACGTCCAGGCCCGAGCCGACCCCTGCTGCGCTGATTGCCATGTTGCTACCCTCCTGCTGCTCAGGCCTGCTGCTTGAGGAGCAGCCCTTTCAGCTTATCGACTGCCTTCGAGATGGCGAGCACTTCTTCGGACGGGATCTGGCGGATGACTTCGTTGGTGTCGGTGTCCATGACCTTCACCACGGTCTTGCCCGAGTCCTTGTCGAGCGAGAACTGCAGGCTCTGCGCCATGGGCGCGACCGCCTTTTCGACCTCTTCCAGTGCCTTCTGCACTTCGCCGATGTCGGGCGTGCGCTGAGCCTGATCCTGTGGGTTCGTGTTCTGCTGGATGCTCTCGGCGCGCGTTTCCGCTGCGCGCGCGGCGCCGGCGGGCGCCTCGGCCTGGTTGCGTGCCGCCTGGGCATCGCGAACCGGGGCGGCGGTCATCGCCTGCATCGACATCGACGCGTTGTTGATGGGCTGGATTGACATGATGCGACCTCCTGATGGGCCAACGGCGCGGAGCGTATTCTACGCTCCGCGCCGATCGGTTCGTGACGCTTGCCGGGAATCAGCGGAGCAGGGACAGCACGTTTTGCGGCAGCGAGTTCGCCTGCGCCAGCATCGCGGTACCGGCCTGCTGCAGGATCTGGGTGCGCGACAGGTTCGCGGTTTCGCTGGCGAAGTCGGCGTCCATGATGCGGCCGCGGGCAGCAGCCTGGTTCTCGGAGGCGACCTGGAGGTTCGAGATCACGGACTCGAAACGCGTCTGTGCGGCACCGAAGGTAGCGCGCTGCTTGACCACCTCGGCGATTGCCAGATCGATCGCTGCGATGGCTGCAGTTGCCCCCGCGGCGTTCGTGCCACTGACCGCGATTGAGCCGGCGCCGCTCAGTGCAGCGCTCTGGATGTTGGTCGCGGAGACCGCGGTCGCCTGCACGTCGATCGTTTCTCCGGTGTTCGCCCCAACCTGGAAGGTGAAGTTCGTGCCGGCGAGGACCTCCTGGTTGTTGAACTTCGTGTCCTTGGTCACACGAAGGATCTCGTCCTGGAGTTGGCGGAACTCGAGTTGGAGGTTGTCACGGTCGCCGGAAGTGTTCGTGCCATTCGCCGACTGGACGGCAAGATCCCGCATGCGCTGTAGGGAGTCGCCGATCTTGCCCAGCGCGCCTTCGGCCGTTTGAGAGAGCGAGATCGCGTCGCTGGAGTTGCGGATCGCGACGTTCATGCCGCGCACCTGGGAGTTCATGCGTTCGGCGATCGCGAGGCCGGCGGCGTCGTCCTTCGCGCTGTTTACGCGGAGGCCGGAGGAGAGGCGCTGCAGGGTCGTGCCCAGCGAGCTCTGGGAGGAGGTGAGGTTACGCTGCGCGTTGAGCGAGGCGACGTTTGTGTTGATCGTCTGGGCCATGATTTTTCTCCTGGTATATCAGGTTGGTCATTCACCCGCAGGATGCGTCGGTTGCCTCGTCGGGTGCGGAGCGTTTGTTGTGCTCTTGGATGCTGTTACGGCAACAGGGGGAGGCTTCTTGAGCGCTTTTTCGAGCTTCTGTTTGTAGCGCGCGGGGGCTGTCGATCGTCTTCCGCGCGCAGGATCGGCACCTCGCCGAACCTGCGCGCCATAAGACCTGACTTTGACACCACCAAGTAACACGTCCCGCCGCAAGGCGCGCAGCACAAGGCGTCCGGCGAGGCACCGGAAACGGCCGTGTATCTATGCGGGAGTCGGGCTCAGTCGAGCCGGAGGATGGCCGGCGGCGGCTTG
>JAEUNQ010000342.1 GCA_016790365.1 Thauera sp.
ATGAAGAGCATCTCGAGGCAGCTCGAGATCGTGCGCGGGTCTTCCATCATGTAGGTGATGAGCTGGCGCATCACGCCCTTGAAGCCGGCGTCGATCTCCGCGTCCTTGCGGCGCAGGTCCTCGATGCCTTCCGGATTCACGCGGGCGAAGGCGTCCAGCGAAGCGCGCAGCAGCTCGAGCGCGAGCTCCACCGCCTGCGTGAGGCCTACGCGCGGCACGAAGGGGGTCTCGGCGCCGTGCAGGCGGCGCGCGGCCTTGGCGATCTTCTTCGCCTCGTCGCCGATGCGCTCGAGGTCGGAGGCGATCTTGATCACCGCCAGCACCAGGCGCAGGTCGCCCGCGGCCGGCTGGCGCTTGGCGATGATGTGGCTGCAGGCGTCGTCGAGCTCGATCTGCGCGAGGTTGATCGGCTTGTCGCCCTCGACCACGGTGTCGAGCAGGTCGATCTGGCCGCTGCGCAGACCCTCGATCGCCTTGACCACCTGTGCCTCCGCCAGGCCCCCCATGTTGAGGATGCGACGGCGGATTTCTTCGAGTTCGATGTCGTACTGTCTGAGAGTGTGTTCGGTCATGTTCGCCACGATCCAGTCCGGGAAGCGCGCAGGCTAACAGGCGATTGTTAAGGTTTTGTTGCCTGCAACACGGCTGCCATGCGCGCAGCTCAGCGTGCGTCCATCCGCTGCACGCCGCCGGGCGCCGCGAGCAGCAGCACGTCGGCGCCGCGCACGGCGAAGAGCCCGTTGGTGACCACGCCGACGATCTGATTGATGTGCGTCTCGGTGGCGACCGGGTCGGTGATCGACAGCCCATGCACGTCGAGGATCAGGTTGCCGTTGTCGGTGACGAAGCCCTCGCGCAGCCTGGGCTCGCCGCCGAGCGCGCGCAGCGCGCGCGTGACGTGGCTGCGCGCCATCGGGATCACCTCGACCGGCAGCGGGAAGCGGCCGAGCACCTCGACCTTCTTGCTCGCGTCGCAGATGCACACGAAGCGCTCGGACACCGCCGCGACGATCTTCTCGCGCGTGAGCGCGCCGCCACCGCCCTTGATCATCGCGAAGCCGCCGTCGATCTCGTCGGCACCGTCCACATACACCGGCAGCGACTCGATGCCGTCGAGATCGAAGACCTCGATGCCGTGCGCGCGCAGGCGCCGCGTGCTCGCCTCGGAGCTGGAGACGGCGCCGCGGATGCGATCGCGCATGCCGGCGAGCGCGTCGATGAAGTGGTTGACGGTGGAGCCGGTGCCGACGCCGACGATGCTGCCTTCGACCACGTGGTCGAGGGCGGCGTGGGCGGCGGCTTTCTTGAGTTCGTCCTGGGTCATGTTCGCGCGCAAGGGGAGGAGATGGGAAAGGTGGGGAGGGGCGGGGAGTCGGTCAGACGATGCCGTGGAAGGGTTGCACGAGCACGGTGTCGCCTGCCTGAACCGCGGTGCAGTCCGCCGGCAGGACGACGAAGCAGTCGGCTTCGGACATGGAGCTCAGCACGCCGGAGCCCTGGGCGCCGGCCAGCCCGACGGCCAGTGTCTCGCTGCTGCGCTGCAGGCGGCCGCGCAGGTATTCGACGCGACCGGGCTGCTTGCGCATCGAGAACGCCGCGCGCACCGGGAAGCGCTCGGGCGCGGGTAGCGGTGCGACGCCCATGAGCTGAAGCAGGGCGTCCTGAACGAACTGGTAGAAGGTGACCATCACCGCCACCGGGTTGCCGGGCAGGCCGAACAGCACCGCGTCGCCGATACGGCCGAAGGCCATCGGCCGGCCCGGCTTGATCGCGAGCTTCCAGAACGCCACCTCGCCCATGCGGTTCATCATCTCGCGGATGAAGTCGGCCTCGCCGACCGACACGCCGCCGCTGGTGATGATGACGTCGGCGGCCTGCGAGGCCTCGCGGAAGGCCTCCCCGAGCGCCTCCGGGCGGTCGGGCACGACGCCGAGGTCGAGCAGCTCGCAGCCCAGCCGGGTGAGCACGCCGTGCAGGGTGTAGCGGTTGCTGTCGTAGACCTCGCCGGGGCCGAGCGGGCGGCCGATCGAGGCGATCTCGTCGCCGGTGGACATCACCGCCACGCGCAGGCGGCGGCGCACGCACACCTCGGCGAT
>JAEUNQ010000370.1 GCA_016790365.1 Thauera sp.
ATGAACCTGCTTCAGCAACTCGAACAGGAAGAAATGGCCCGCGTCTCGCAGGGCAAGACCATCCCCGAGTTCGGTCCCGGCGACACCGTGATCGTCCAGGTGAAGGTCAAGGAAGGCAACCGCGAGCGTCTGCAGGCCTACGAGGGCGTGGTGATCGCCAAGCGCAACCGTGGCCTCAACTCCTCCTTCATCGTCCGCAAGATCTCCTCGGGCGAAGGCGTCGAGCGTACCTTCCAGACCTACTCCCCGCTGGTGGCGGGCGTCGAGGTCAAGCGTCGTGGCGATGTGCGTCGCGCCAAGCTGTACTACCTGCGCCAGCGCTCGGGCAAGTCGGCTCGCATCAAGGAAAAGCTGGACTACAAGGCCGCCGCCGCCAAGCGCGCCGCCCAGCAGCAGCAACAGGAAGGCTGATCGCCGCGGCGGTCGCTTCATCGAAACGGGCCTGCGGGCCCGTTTTTTTGTCCACCGACTTCCTTTTCCTTGCGCGGGAGCGGGCTGCGCAGCCGCCCCTGCTCAGCGCCGCTCGACGCGGTGCATCAACCAGAACGCTGCGACGAGGAAGATCAGGCTGGGCGTCAACGCGGCCATGAAGGGCGGCCAGGCGTTGATCATGCCGAGATTGGAGAACAGCCCGTTGAGCAGGTGGAAGCCCACACCCAGCATCACTCCCATGAAGATGCGCGCGCTCGCGCCCCCCATGCGGTCATGGATGAAGCCGAAGGGCATCGCCAACGCCATCATCACCAGCGCGGTGAAGGGGTAGATCAGCTTCTTCCACAGCGCGATCTCGAAGCGGTCGGCGTTCTGGTTGTTGTCGCGCAGGTGGTTGATGTAGGTCCATAGCCGGCCGAAGGGCATGTGCTCGGGCGACACCATCAGCACGCCAAGCACCTCCGGGGTGAGCTCCGAGCGCCAGCCGATCTCGGGAAGGCGCTCGACCTCGGTACGACCGCCAAGAAAGCGCGTGCGCTGCACGTCGAGGAGTCTCCACTCGCCCGTGCCGTCGAACACACCGGTCGCCGCCTCGGCGATCGATTCAAGCGCGTAGTTCTCGTCGAAGGCATAGATGCGCGCGCCGCGCATCGTGCGGTCCGGCATCAGCGTGCGCACGTTGATGACGAGTCGGCCATCCTTGACCCAGAGCCCGGAACGCAACTGTTGCGAGACCGTGGCCTGCGTCGCCGTGAGCTTCCATTCCTCGGCGGCGGTCTCCGCGGGCGGCGCGACGTATTCGCCGACCAGGAAGATCAGCAGCGCGAACACCCCACCGATCAGCCCGAGCACGCTCATCAGCAGCCGGTTCGACATTCCCGAGGCCCGCATCACGGTGATCTCGGAATTCTTCGCCAGCGTCGCGAGCGCGTACAAGGTGCCGATCAGCACCGCGATCGGCATCAGCTCATACACGCGCGCAGGAAGGGTCAGCGCGACATACACGAGGGCCTGGTAGAGCGTGTAGCCGCCCTTCCCCACATCCTCGAGCTCGTTGATGAAGTCGAAGAACGCGAACAGCCCAAGGAAGGCCACCAGCACAAGCGCACTGGCGGCGAAGATCTCGCGCGCGAGGTAGCGCAGCAGCACCGGGCTCATGCGCGCCTCCGCCAGAACGGCGAGATCGCCAGCCGCTTGTGGAACATCAAGGCCAGCGCCGCCAGCACCACCAGGTGCGGCAGCAGCAGGCCGGCCGCAAAGGGCAGCTTGCCCTGCGCAACCCAGGACTGGAACACCGAGATCGCGTTGCTATAAACGAGGTAAACCAGCAGCGCCACCAGCATGTTGTTCGCGCGCCCGGCGCGCGGATTCACGAAGGACAGCGGGATCGCCATCAACGCCAGCAATAGGGCGACGAGCGGCACCCCGAAGCGGCCAACGAGTTCGCCGAGGCCGCGCGGCTCCGGCTGCTCGAGCAGCACTGCGGTGGGCAGCGCGCGAATGCGCGCCTGCTGTCCGGCGACCTGCTTCTGCTCGACCTGCACCTCGTAGCGCTCGAACTCCATCACCCGGTACTCCGGAGTTCCCGGGGTGCCGTCGTAGCGACGCCCCTTCTCGAGCACGACGAAGCGCCGTCCCTCCTCGTCGCTGCGCAGGTAGCCCTCCGCCGAGGCGATGACCACGAGCTGGCCGCTGCGGGTCTGCTCGCTGACGAAGACGTTGCGCACCCGGCCGTCCTCGCCGGCGCCCACCTCGACGAAGAACACCCGCTGGGCGCTGGAGGACTCGCGGAACACGCCCGGCGCGACACGGTGCGTATCGTCGCGGCTCTCCAGGCGCTCGCGGTATTCGCCGCTCTTCTGCTGCGCCCACGGCGACAGGTAGAGCGAACCGGCACCGGCGACGACCACGATGGGCAACGCGAACAGCAGAACCGGCGCGATCCAGGCGGTGAGCGGCACGCCGGAAGCGAACCAGACCACCATCTCGGAATCGCGATAGCTGCGCGACAGCGAGACGAGGACGGCGATGAAGAGGGTGAGCGTCAGCACCGTGGGCAACTGCGCGAGCGCGCCGAAGCCGATCAGCGCCATCACCGCGTCGGGCGGCACGCGTCCGCCGGCCGCCTGGCCGAGCAGGCGGATGAGCACGGTGGAAATCAGGATCGCGAACAGGGCCACGAAGACCGCGGCGGCCGTCTGCGCGAATTCCCGTTGCAGGGCACGCCGGAAGATCATCGGGCGAGGGTCGATACCGGAACGAGGCCGGGCGGCAGGCCGCGGCGGATGTGGATGGGAAGCGTTTTTGACGCCCCGGTTGCGAACGCGCCATAATCTTCGGCAATCGAAACCAGGCATCCAAACAAGGAAAAGCGCATGGAATTTACCATAAAGACCGGCAGCCCGGCGAAGCTCAAGACCGGCCTGCTGGTGCTCGGCGCGTTTGCCGAAGGCCGCCTTCCCGCCCTCTCCGCGGCAGCCGACGGCGCCGCCGAAGGCCGTATCGCCGCCCTGATCAAGCGCGGCGATCTCGACGAAAAGGCAGGCGCCACCCTGCTGGTGCACGACCTTCCAGGCATTCACGCCGAGCGCGTGCTGGTCGTGAGCCTGGGCAAGCACGACGAGTTCGGCGACAAGGCGTTCCGCGACGCGCTCGCCGCGGCGGCGAAGGTGGTCTCCGCCGGGCCGGCGAAGGACGCCGTGGTCGCGCTCGCCGACGTCGAGCTCCCGAGCCGCGACACCGCATGGCGGCTGCAGCAGGCCACACGCATCCTCGCCGACGGTGCCTACCGCTTCGACGCGCTCAAGTCCGACAAGAAGGCGAAGAAGGAGCGCGGCGCGAAGAAGCTCAGCCTGCTCGTGAGCTGCGAGCTCGGCGCCGAGCTCGACACCGCGGCACTGCAGGGCCACGCGATCGCCGCCGGCATGGCGCTGGCGAAGGACCTCGGCAACCTGCCGGGCAACATCTGCACCCCCAGCCACCTCGCCGAGACCGCCGAGGCGCTCGGCAAGCAGTACAAGTTCGACGTCGAGGTGCTCGAACGCGCCGACATGGAGAAGCTCGGCATGGGCTCCTTCCTGTCGGTGGCGCGCGGCTCGCACCAGCCGCCCAAGTTCATCGTGATGCAGTACAAGGGCGGCAAGGCCAAGGCCAAGCCTGTCGTGCTGGTCGGCAAGGGCATCACCTTCGACACCGGCGGCATCTCGCTCAAGCCCGCAGCCGAGATGGACGAGATGAAGTTCGACATGTGCGGCGCCGCGAGCGTGCTCGGCACCTTCAAGGCGATCGCGCAGATGGGCCTGCCGATCAACGTCGTCGGCCTCGTCCCGACCACCGAGAACATGCCCGGCGGCGGCGCCACCAAGCCCGGCGACGTGGTGACCTCGATGTCGGGCCAGACCATCGAGGTGCTCAACACCGACGCCGAGGGCCGCCTGATCCTGTGCGACGCGCTGACCTACGCCGAGCGCTTCAAGCCCGAGTGCGTGATCGACATCGCCACCCTCACCGGCGCCTGCGTGGTCGCGCTCGGCAAGATCCCCAGCGGCCTGCTCGCCAACGACGACGAACTCGCCGCCGAGATCCTGCGCCGCGGCACCGAATCCGGCGACCGCGCCTGGCAGCTGCCGCTGTGGGACGAATACCAGGAGCTCCTCAAGAGCAACTTCGCCGACATGGGCAACATCGGCGGGCGCTACGCCGGCACCATCACCGCGGCCTGCTTCCTGTCGCGCTTCGCCAAGGCCTACAAGTGGGCCCACCTCGACATCGCCGGCACCGCCTGGGTGTCGGGCGATGCCAAGGGCGCGACCGGCCGCCCGGTGCCGCTGCTGAGCAGCTTCCTGAT
>JAEUNQ010000010.1 GCA_016790365.1 Thauera sp.
GATACGTGCGAGTGGAGAGGAGCCTATGGCCAGCAAACAGGAACAGTTGAACGAACTTCAGAAGAAGAACCTCGAGGCGGCGATGCGCCTGGCCCAGATGTCGATCGAGAACTCGCAGCGCATCATGGAGATCCAGGTCAACACGGCCAAGCGTCTGTTCGAGGAAGGCGTGCACAACGCCAAGGCCCTCTCGGCCGCGAAGGACCCGCAGGGCGCGATGGAGATGCGCGCAAGCTATGCGCAGCGCACCACCGAAGAGATGCTGGCGTGTGCTCGCCAGATCGCCGAGATCACCGCTTCCACCCAGGCCGAGTTCGGCCGTCTCGTGGGCGAGCAGCTGAGCTCGGGCAGCACCGACATGTTCGAAGCCATGCAGAAGATGTTCACCGGCATGCCGATCGCCGACCAGAACGCACTGGGCGCGATGCAGACCGCGATGGACACCACCCGCGCGGCCTTCGAGCAGATGACGCGTGCCTCGACGCAGGCCTTCCAGGCATTCACGCAGCAGGGCGGCAAGGGCCGTCGCTGATCGAGCTTCGACCCCGCGCGGCGGATCTCGTCCGCCGTCAATGCAAACGGCGCCGCAAGGCGCCGTTTTGTTTCGTGGCGCGCCCGGGAGGCCTGGCGACCACCTCATTCCTGCACGCGTGACGCCTCAGCGCCGCAACTCGATATCGTCCCAGTCGTCCCCGTCCGCCGCTTGCGACCCGGATCCCTCCCAGCGCGCTGCCGCCGAGTCGTCGCTCTCGCGCGCATCGACCCAGCGCGCGCCCTGCGGGGTCTCCTCGCACTTCCAGAACGGCGCCCGCGTCTTCAGGTAATCCATGATGAACTCGCAGGCGGCGAAGGCCTCGCCGCGGTGGGCGCTCGCCACGCCGACGAAGACGATGCGATCAGCAGGCTCCAGGCGGCCGTGGCGGTGGATGACGCGCACCGCGAGCAGCGACCAGCGCGCCTTCGCCTGCTCCACGATCTCTTCGAGCGCACGCTCGGTCATCCCCGGGTAGTGCTCCAGCGTCATCGCGCGCACACCGCTGCCGTCGTTGGCGTCGCGCACCAGGCCGACGAAGCTGGCCACCGCGCCGACGTCGCGCCGTCCCTCGCCGAGGCGGGCGATCTCGGCCCCGACGTCGAAGTCCTCATGCTGGACGCTGACCTCGGCAGCGCCCTGCGCTCTCGCTTGCACCATCGTCAGCCTCCGGTCACCGGCGGGAAGAAGGCGACCTCGTCGCCACCATCGAGCGCCGTATCCGGCGCCGCCATCTTCTGGTTGAGCGCCGCGCGCACGTTGCGCCCCGCAGCCAGCGCCTGCCAGCCCTCGCCGCGCCCGGCCAGGTGGCTGCGCAACGCGCCCACGGTGGCGACGCCGGCGGGCAGGTCCAGTTCCTCGCCGGAGCACCCCACCGCCTCGCGCAGGCTCGCGAAATAAAGAATCTTCACCTTGCTCGTCATGTCCGCATCGTTCCGTTGATTTCCCGTTCGCGCCCGTTCTTCACCACGCGCGCTCAGTGCAGCAGGTCGCCGTAGGGCAGGAAGCGCACCGCTTCACCCCGCGCGATCACGGTTTCGGCCGGGATGTCGACCAGGCCGTTCGCCCACACCGTCGACTCGAGCGCCGCCGAGCCCTGGTTGGCGAACAACCCCACCCCGCCCTGCGGGTTCATGCGCGCGCGCAGAAACTCGCGGCGGCGGTCGGGCCTGGGCCAGTCGAAATCGGCGCGCAGTTGCATCGCGGCCGGCGCAACCTCGCTCACCCCCTGGGTGGCGAGCAGGAAAGGCCGCACCATCAGCAGGAAGGTCACGAAGCTCGACACCGGGTTGCCCGGCAGGCCGATGAAGGCAGCGCCATGCACACGCCCGTAGGCGAGCGGCTTCCCCGGCTTCATCGCGATCTTCCACATGTCCAGGCTGCCCTCGGCCTCGACCGCCGGCTTGACGTGGTCTTCCTCGCCCACCGACACGCCGCCGCTGGTGAGGATCAGGTCGTGGCCCTCGGCGGCGCGGCGCAGTACCTCGCGGGTGGCGTCGAGGCGGTCGGGCACGATGCCGAAGTCCTCGACCTCGCAGCCGAGCCCGGCGAGCAGG
>JAEUNQ010000029.1 GCA_016790365.1 Thauera sp.
ACCAGGGTGGTCTTGCCGGAACCGGACCAGCCGGCGAAACCGAAGACTTTCATCGAGACATCGCCCCACGGCGTGAATTGAGCAGTCCCGAAGGATACAACAGAGCGCCGCCCGCCACCCTTGACCCAGCTCAGCCGCCCTCGCGCGGCGGCGGCAGGATCTCGAGGAAGGCCACCGCGTCGGCCTCGGCGCGCGTGCGCCGCATCGGCGGCAGGCTGCGCCACACCACCTTGCCGTAGGACTTGTCGATCATGCGCGGGTCGCAGATGCACAGCACGCCGCGATCGCGCTCGGTGCGGATGAGCCGGCCGGCGCCCTGCTTCATGTTGATCACGGTCTTGGGCAGCTGGTGATGCACGAACGGGCTCAGGCCCTGCTTCTGCATGTGCTCGACGCGGGCGGCCAGCACCGGGTCGTCGGGCGGGGCGAAGGGCAGCTTGTCGATCACCACCAGCGACAGCGCGTCGCCCGGCACGTCCACGCCTTCCCAGAAGCTCTGGCTCGCCACCAGCACCGCGTTGCCCAGGCGGCGGAAGCGCTCGAGCAGCTCGCTGCGCGAGCCCTCGCCCTGGAGCAACACGGGCAGCTCGTCACCGCTCTGCGCGAGGCCGTCGAGGATGAGCTCGTGGATGCGCCGCATCGCGCGCAGGGAAGTACACAGCACGAAGGCGCGCCCGCGCGCGGCGCGGATCAGCGGCAGTGCCACCTTGGCGACGCGCTCGGTGTAGTCGGGCGAGTTGGGCTCGGGCATGCCCGCGGGCGCATACAGCAAGGCCTGCTCGGCGTAGTCGAAGGGGCTGCCCCACACCGCGGTGAGCGGCGGCGGGTCCATCCAGGCCAGCCCAAGCTCGCGGCAGTAGTGACCGAAGTCGGCCTTGCCCACCGCCAGCGTCGCCGAGGTGAAGATCCACGCGCGCGGGTGGCCCTCGAGTTGGCGCTTGAACACGTCCGACACATGCAGCGGCGTGGCGTTGAGCGCGAGCGACTGGGTGAAGACCTCGACCCAGCGGATCCGCTCCTTGTCTTCGGGCTTGCGCCAGCCCGCCAGGCGCTCGGCCATCTCCTCGGTGCGGCGCAGGCAGTTGCCCAGGCCCTCGGAGCGCTCGGCCTGGGTGGCGAGCACGGCGTGGAAGTCGGCGAGCGCCTTCTCCAGGCCCTCGACCATGGCGTCGAAGTTCTCGCGCTCGGCGGCCTGCGCGGCGGACAGGCGCGCAGCCTCGGCCCCGAACACGAGGCGCAGGTCGCGCGCGGCCTTCTCCAGGTTGCGCGTCTGGTCGATCATCGCCACGCAGTCGCGCGCCGCAGCCACCGTCTCGGAGCGCGTGTCGCGCGCCAGTTCCAGCACCTGGGCGGTCGACACGCTGTCGCCGAAGAACAGGCTCGCGGTCTCGGGCAGCTGGTGGGCCTCGTCGAAGATCACCGCGTTGCAGGCCGGCAGCAGCTCGCCCATGCCCTCGTCGCGCAGCATCACGTCGGCGAAGAAGAGGTGGTGATTGACCACCACCACGTCGGCCTCCATGGCGTTGCGCCGGGCCTGCATCACGAAGCACTCTTCCTTGTTCGGGCAGTCCTGGCCGAGGCAGTTGTCGCGCGTCGAGGTGGCGGCGACCCACGCCAGAGAGTCCTCGCGCACGTCGGTGCATTCGGCCTTGTCGCCGGTCTGCGTAGTCTTGGCGAAACGTGTGATCGCGCGCAGGTCGGCGGCATCCTGCGCGGTGAGGAAGCGGCCGTCGCGTGCGTTGCGCTCGAGGTGGTAGTGGCAGACGTAGTTGGCGCGGCCCTTGAGCAGCGCGATGCTCACCGGTACCTTCAGCGCCGCGCGCACCGTGGGCAGGTCGCGATTGAAGAGCTGGTCCTGCAGGGTCTTGGTCCCGGTGGAGATGATGACCTTGCCGCCGGCCAGCAGCGCCGGCACCAGGTAGGCGAAGGTCTTGCCGGTGCCGGTGCCCGCCTCGGCCACCAGCACGCGATTCTCGCGCAAGGCCTCGGCGATCCTCTGCGCCATCTCGATCTGCTGCGGACGGGCGCGAAAGCCGGGGATCGCGGCAGCGAGCGGGCCTTCGGCGGCGAAGATCGGGGCGGGGTCGGACATCGAAACTCTCAAGAAACAAAACTAGCCGGGGCGGTTTTCATGCGGCTGCCCCGATGGGGTTGATCTGGAACCCGAGCGCGGTGGCTCGGCGTTTGAGTGCAGCGATGCTGCGCTCGCGTTGCAGTTCTTCGTATCGCTGCTGCCC
>JAEUNQ010000047.1 GCA_016790365.1 Thauera sp.
GGCATCGTGCACCAGGTCAACCTCGAATACCTCTTTCGCGGCGTGCGCACGCGCGACGGCCTGTGCTTCCCCGACACGCTGGTGGGCACCGACTCGCACACCACCATGATCAACGGCGTCGGCGTGGTGGGCTGGGGCGTAGGCGGCATCGAGGCCGAGGCGGCGATGCTCGGCCAGCCGGTGTACTTCCTCACACCCGACGTGATCGGCGTGGAGCTGCGCGGCAACCTGCCCGCCGGCACCACCGCCACCGACCTGGTGCTCGCCGTCACCGAGATGCTGCGCCGCGAGAAGGTGGTGGGCAAGTTCGTCGAGTTCTTCGGCGAGGGCGCGGCCGGCCTGTCGGTCACCGACCGCGCCACCATCGCCAACATGGCGCCCGAGTACGGCGCTACGATGGGTTTCTTCCCGGTGGACGCGAAGACCATCGACTACATGCGCGCCACCGGTCGCGACGAGGCGGAGTGCGCGCTCATGGAAGACTACTTCCGCGCCCAGGGCCTGTTCGGCGTGCCGCGCGCTGGAGAGATCGACTACACACGCAGCCTGGTGCTCGATCTCGCCAGCATCGAGCCTGCGCTCGCCGGCCCCAAGCGCCCGCAGGACCGTATCCGCCTGCCCGCCATGCGCAACGCGTTCGAGCACCTGTTCTCCGCGCCGGTGTCCGAGAACGGCTTCGGCCGCGAGGCCGGCCAGCTCGACGACCGCTTCGCCACCGCGCGCGAGGATGTGGACCTCGGCCACGGCGACGTGCTCATCGCCGCCATCACCTCGTGCACCAACACCAGCAACCCGGCGGTGATGATCGCTGCCGGCCTGCTGGCGCAGAAGGCGGTCGCGCGCGGCCTGCGCGTGAAGCCGCATATCAAGACTTCGCTCGCGCCCGGCTCGCGGGTGGTCACCGACTACCTCGGCAAGGCCGGCCTGCTCGAGCCGCTCGCCACGCTCGGCTTCGCACTCGCCGGCTACGGCTGCACCACCTGCATCGGCAACGCCGGCGACCTAGCGCCCGAGTTCAATGCGGCGATCGCCGAGCACGATCTGGTGGTGGCCGCGGTGCTGTCGGGCAACCGCAACTTCGAGGCTCGCATCCACCCCAACGTCCGCGCCAATTACCTCGCCTCGCCACCGCTGGTGGTGGCCTTCGCACTCGCCGGGCGGGTTAACATCGACCTCGCCACCGAGCCGCTCGGTACCGGCAGTGATGGCCAGCCGGTGTTCCTGCGCGACCTCTGGCCGAGTTCGGACGAGATCGCCGCCGCCTTCCCCTTCGCCACCGACCCAGCCACCTATCGCCGGCTGTACGCCGACTTCACCCGCGACCACGACCTGTGGAACGCGATCCCCGCGCCCACCGGGCAGGCCTACGACTGGCCGCCCTCCACCTACATCGCCTGCCCGCCCTTCTTCGACGGCTTCGAGATGGCGCCACCGCCGGCACGCGACATCCACAACGCACACGCCCTGCTGCTGCTCGGCGACTCGGTAACCACCGACCACATCTCGCCCGCCGGCTCCTTCCGCGAGACCAGCCCGGCGGGGCGCTGGCTGCGCGAGCAGGGGGTGGAGAAGGAGGACTTCAACTCCTACGGCTCGCGCCGCGGCAACCACGACGTGATGGTGCGCGGCACCTTCGCCAACGTGCGCGTGAAGAACCTGATGCTGCCGCCCAACCCCGACGGCAGCCGCGTCGAAGGCGGCTACACCCTGCTCGACGGCGAACAGACCACCGTGTTCGAGGCGGCGAGCGCCTGGATGGCGCGCGAGGTGCCGACCCTCGTCTTCGCGGGCGAGGAATACGGCACCGGCTCTTCGCGCGACTGGGCGGCCAAGGGCACCGCGCTGCTCGGAGTGAAGGCCGTGGTAGCGAAGAGCTTCGAGCGCATCCACCGCTCCAACCTCGTCGGCATGGGCGTACTGCCGCTGCAGTTCATCGGCGACGACGGCTGGCAGGCGCTGGGCCTCGATGGGAGCGAGCGCTTCACGCTGGAAGGCATCGCCGCCGGCCTGGCGCCGCAGCAGCAGCTCACGCTGCAGATCGAGCGCGCCGACGGCTCGAGGCAGTCCGTGCCCCTGCTGTGCCGCATCGACACCCCGATCGAGATCGAGTACTACCGCCACGGCGGCATCCTGCCCTACGTGCTGCGCGAGATCCTGGGAGGTCGCTGAGCACCGCGCCGCATGCGCGCCTTCCAGCGCTCCTGCATGCGCCACGGTCCGGCTCGCTATACTCCCGCCCCATGAAACCCGCCACCTCCTGCCCCTGTGGTTCCGGCCGCGCCTTCGGTGCCTGCTGCGGTCCGGCGCTGTCGGGCGAACGCCCGCCGCCGACCGCCGAGGCGCTGATGCGCTCCCGCTACACCGCGTTCACGCTGCGCGACACGGCCTATCTGCTGGCGAGCTGGCATGCGTCCACCCGTCCGCAAGAGCTCACGCTCGACGAGCAGCCGCCGCCCAAATGGATCGGCCTCGACGTGCGCGCCCACCGCCCGCTCGCCGACGACCGCGCCGAGGTCGAGTTCCTCGCCCGCTGCCGCTTCGGCGGACGCGCGCAGCGCCTGCACGAGACCAGCCGCTTCGTGAAGGAAGACGGGCGCTGGTACTACCTCGATGGCGACCTCCACGACTGAGATCCGGCGCGTCGCCCGCGCCGCGCGACACCGCAGCCGTGGCGCGCGCATAATTGCCCCATCGTCATCGCACGTATCCAACGGAAGATCATGAACCTCGAGAAAGTCATCTTCGGATTCTTCATCGTGCTGGCGGCCACGCTGAACTTCGGCTTTTTCGTCGGCGACATCGAGAACCCGGCACACCACGACGTCTACGAACTCTTCGCCGCACTCGTCGTCAGCCTGATCGCCACCGTGCTCAAGTTCGGCGACCGCACACAGATCGGGGCCGTGCATCTGTCCACCAGCCTGGTGGCCGACCTGCAGCTGATCGCGGCGGCGATGGTGTGGGGGTACGCCGCGCACGTCGGCGGCGGCATGAGCCCCGAGATGACCGCGCGCGTCGTATCGCTCTCGGGCGGGGCGCTCTTCGCCAACGTGGTCTCGGTGATCATCCTCATCGCCGAGACCATCATGCAGCGCCGCTGACCCCCCGCCCACCGAGGCCCGAGCCGTGCAGCAGGCCCTAGCCCGCCACCACAGCATCTTCCTGCTGATCCTGCGGCGCATGCGTGCGCCGCTGATCCTGCTCATCGCCCTTTTCGCGATCGCGGTGCTCGGACTCACCCTGGTCCCCGGCCCGGTGGTCGATGGGCAGACCAGCTACCTCAGCTTCTTCCACGCCTTCTACTTCATCAGCTACACCGCCACCACGATCGGTTTCGGCGAGATCCCCTACACTTTCTCCGACCAGCAGCGGCTGTGGGTGATCATCAGCATCTACCTGTCGGTGATCGGCTGGGCATACACGCTGGGTTCGGTGTTCAACCTGCTCGCCGACCGCAGCCTGCGCCAGGCGATCGCGATGCAGGGCTTCGTGCGCGCCGTGCGGCGCCTGCGCGAGCCCTTCTACCTGGTCTGCGGCTACGGCGAGACCGGTCGCCTGATCTGCGACGCGCTCGACCGCATGGGGCTGCGGGTGGTCGTGATCGAGGTGGACGAGAACAAGCTCGGCGAGCTCGACCTGCACAGCTATGCGGCCGACGTGCCCGCACTGTGCGCCGATGCTGCCAACCCCGAGACGCTCAAGTTCGCGGGTCTGACCCACTCGAGCTGCATCGGCGTGATCGCACTCACCAACGACGACGCCACCAACCTCGCGATCGCGATCGCAGCGCGCCTGCTCGCCCCGCGCGTGCCGGCGCTGTGCCGGGCCGAGCGCACTGCGACCTCGGCCAACATGGCCTCCTTCGGCACCCGCCACATCCTCAACCCCTTCGAGCGCTTCAGCGAGACACTCGCGCTCTCGCTGCACGCGCCGAAAGCCTCGCAGCTCTTCGGCTGGCTCACCGGCCTTCCAGGCAGCCACGTCGAGCAGCGCCGCGATCCGCCGCGCGGCAACTGGATCGTCTGCGGCCATGGCCGCTTTGGCCGCCTGCTGGTCGATGCGATGGACTCCGAGGCGGTGCCGGTGACCATCATCGACATCGACCCCAAGCCCGACGGCATCCACCGCTGGGTGCAGGGCGACGGCACCGGCGCCGACGCCCTGCACGAGGCCGGCGTGCTCGAGGCCACAGGAATCGTGTGCGGCACCAGCTCGGATGTGGACAATCTGTCGATTGCGGTGACGGCGCGCGAGCTCAACAAGGCGCTCTTCGTGATCCTGCGCCAGAACCACGAATCCAATCGCGCCCTCTTCGAGGCCTTCGAGTCGGACATCACCGTGGTGCCGAGCCGGGTGATCGCGCACGAATGCATCGCGATCCTGAGCACGCCGCTGCTCGCGCCCTTCCTCGACGAGATCCGCCGCCGCGACGAGGAGTGGTGCGGCGAGTTGCTTCACCGCCTGACCCACCGGCTCGGCTGGAGGGTGCCGCAGATCCGCAGCCAACGCATCAACCTGTCGCGCGCGCCGGCGCTGTATCGCCGCCTGATGCGCGGCGAGACGATCACGCTCGAGCGCCTGCTGCGCTCGCCCGCCGACCGCTCGATGGCAATCGACTGCGAGGTGCTCTACCTCGACCGCGACGACGACGACCACGTGATGACGCCCGCCCCCGACGAGAAGATCCGCCCCGGCGACGAACTGCTCTTCGCCGGTACCCGGCGCGCGCTCGAGGACATCGACCTGATCATCGCCAACGAGCACACCCTGGAGTACATCCTCACCGGCCGCGACCTCCCCGGCGGGCGGATCTGGGAGCTGCTCGCGCAGCGCAGGCGCAAGAAAAGCCAGCCACAGTTACCCTGAGGCGCCCTGGGGCGGAGAACGACGTTGCCCGCTCCTCCGTCGTCGCCCCTTCGCGCCTCGCGGCGCTCCTGCACAAACCTTCTACTCTGCGCCCTCGGCGACCAACTCGATGGCCTCGCTGGCGAAGGACACTCGCTGCCCGGGGCGCAGCTTTGCGCGCTTGCGCGACTCGGGCCTTCCGTCCACCTGCACCAGGCCGTCATCCACCGCAGCATGCGCGGCCCCCCCCGAGTCGACCAGGCCCGCAGCCTTGAGCAACTGGTCGAGCTGGATGTATTCCCCGCGCACCTCAAACCTGATCGCCATCACGAATCCTCCTGCCCGCCGCGCCATCGCGCACGGTTCACCGTGTCAAAATGGCGTCATTGTCTCCCGCACGCCTGCCCATGACCAGCACGCCCGCCGCCGCTTTTCCGCACAGCACCATCCCGGACGCCTCCGACCTTCTCGAGCGCGCCGACCGCGTGATTGTCGCGGCGCTCGCCGATGGGGCCCTGCAGCCGATCCGTACCGAACAGGACTGGCTGGAGCAGGAAGGGCTGCGTTTCTCGGTGCGCTGGGTGTCCTCGCTCGCGCTGAAGGATCGCGATCGGGTCGACACCGTCACCGCCCGGCGGCCCGACTTCAATCCCTTTCTGCCACCGGAGCCGGCGCTCACGGTCGCGCCGCTCGGGGACAAGCACCTCGTGGTACTGAACAAGTTTCCGGTGATCGACCGCCACCTGCTGATCGTCACCCGCGAATTCGAGGACCAGAGCACCCCGCTCGATAGCGCCGACTTCAACGCGCTTGCCGCGGTGGTGGGGGCGCACGGCGGCCTGGGCTTCTACAACGGCGGTCGAATCGCCGGGGCGAGCCAGGCACACAAGCACCTGCAGTGGGTTCCCGCGCAGGCCTCGGCACTGGAGGACTTCCTCCCCACCCTGCGCGCTGGCGCGGCAGTGGACAATCCCTCGCTGCCGTGGGCGCATGCAGTCGTGGGCCTGGACGACACCACGTGGTCGCGCCCACAGGATGCCGGCGCGGCCCTGCACACGGCCTTCCGCCTCGCCTGCGCGCGGCTCGACCTGGCGTGCGCTGCCGATCCGATGCCCCCCTACAACCTGCTGGTGAGCCGCAACGCCCTCTTGCTGGTGCCGCGTTCACGCGAGAAATGGGACGACGTGTCGTTGAACTCGCTCGCCTGGGCAGGCTCGCTCTTCGTGCGCGACCGCGCACAGATCGACGGACTTCGCCGCCACGGCCCGCTCGCGGTACTCGCCGCCGTTTGCCGCCCGCGTGGCAGCTAGGCTCAGGCGGCGCGCGGCAGCGGGCTCTGCGGCAGCGGCGGCAGGCCGATCGTGGCCCGCAATTCGTCGCACTTCGGGTTGGGCGTTCCATCCTCGAAATAGACGGGAAACTCGCGGCACGGTGTAGGCCGGTTCTCGTAGATCGAACAGGACACCTCTCGGCCCACTTCGCCCGTCAGCGCGCTGCAACGCCTCGGCACCTGGTTGCTGCCCTTCATGCAACGCAGGTTGTGGTTCAGTTTCTCGGTCATCTCCACCGGGACGAAGCCCCCTGGTGCATCGTCCGCCTCGGCCCAATAGAAGGAAATGCGGAAGTGCGTGCAGCAGATGCCGCAGTCGAGGCAGGGGTTGAAGTCGTCCATGAACGGAGCGCGCAGAAGACCGGCCGAGGGCCGCGGGGAGCGCATTCTAACGCCGCCCGAACGCCCCGCAAAGGCAAATAAAGCGCTTTGTTTTCAGCGCTCTGGAATCATTTTCCGAAACATTTTCAGCAGCGGAGAATCGCCTCGCATCACCCCCGAATCCGCCCGCCATCGGAGCCGCCGGACGTTCCCCACCGAAGCCCCGCTGCAGGAGCGGCGCCAGCCGCGAAAACGGCGACCTGGCAACCGACGAGGCCGGCGCGGCCCACCGCTGCATTCGCGCCTGCCGGGGCTCCTCCATGGGCGATGGAGGGGCTCAGCTCTCCGCCTCGCCGCCCTCCGCCTCGGCGCCGTTGGCACCGCAGCACTTCTTGTACTTCTTGCCGCTGCCGCAGGGGCAGGGATCGTTGCGGCCTGGGCCGCCGCTGGCGGGCTTGCGCGGGGCCTCGGCGGACAGCGGCTCGGCGGCCGGCAGGCCGAGGTCGCGCCAGTGGGCGAAGATGTCGTTGACCGCCTCGCCGAGATCGGCGAGCCAGCCCAGGCGGGTCTCGTCGTCGGCCTTCGCGGCGTCCTCCTCGCCCCAAGGCGCGAGCACCTCGTCGAGGGTCTCGCGCACGGCCTCGACCGCCTCGGCGTCCAGCCCCTCCTCCCAGCCTTCCGGCCACAGATCCAGTCCCTGCGCGAACCCGTCCACCCAGGCCTCGCCGAGCTTGAGTCCGTCGCCCTCGGCGACTGCGAAGCAGAACGGCTCCCAGCACGCCTCGTCTTCATCGTCCAGGCCGAGCGTGACCAGCAGCTCGTTGTGGTACGCCTTCACCAGGCGGATCGCGCGCTGCAGTCCGCTGCCCGAACCGAAGCCCACCTCGTCGCCGTGCGCCGACCACACGCCGGGCATCCAGCGTTCGGGCGCGATCGGCCTCGGCGAGATCATCACAGCGGCGAGGTAGCCGTCGAGCATCTCGAGATCCATGCAGTCCTCGGGAACGATGTCCGAGGTCAGGATCTCTTCCAGCGCCTCGAAATCCTCGTCGCTCATCGTGCGCAGCGCGGAGGCGTCCGCACCCTTCTCTTCCATACCGTTCATGGCAATCTCCTGTGACCGGCGCCAAGGGTGGCCCAAGGCGGCGCGGCGGGCAAGCACGATCTTGCGGAATCACCCCGCGGCCGCGAGATCCAGCCCGATCCGGTACAGCGGCTGCCCCGAGTCGCGGTACTTGCGCTCGAAGGGGGTCAGCGGCGTAGTGGCCTCGAAGCGTTCCCAGGCGACCTCGCGGCCGAGCGCGAAGCCGAGCGCGAAGGCGAATTCCTCGATGTAGACATTCCAGTTGCTGCGGCATTCCAGCACGCCGCCGAGGCGCGGAATCCACGGAAACACCGGGTGCGCATGCCAGCGCCGGCCGAGGTGCCCGATCTTCGGCCAGGGGTTGGGATACAGGATGTAGTGGCGCGCCAGGCGCAGCCCGGCCTCGTCGAGCAGGCGCCAGAAGTCAACCAAGTCGGCGCGCACGAAGACCATGTTCTTCGGCAACAGCGCCTCGGGATAGGGCTTGCGGCGGGCGAGGCGGTCGGCGGACTGGTCGACGCCGATCACCCAGTGGTCGGGAAACTGGCGCGCGATCTGGATGGTGCTGTGGCCGACGCCGCAGCCGGCGTCGAGGATCAGCGGCGCGGCGCGGTCCCGGCCGGCAAGCGCCGCGGCGAGCGCGGCGCGGTTGTAATCGGTGCAGGGCTTGCGGAAGGGATGCTCGAGATGCTTGCGAACGCGCTCGGCGAGCGCCTCGTGCACACCCTGCTGGGCGCTCTGCGGGATGCGGGAGTTGGCGTAGCTCATCGGGCCGGTCTCATCGGTCGGGATTCGTCGTGGGGCACGTCGGCGCGGTGCGGGGCGGGTGGTCGAGCGCGCCGATGCCGTGGCGGCGGAGTTCCTCGTTCATGCGCGCGGGGTGGACCACGCGGCGCACGGCCTCGTGCAGCCTGCCCGCGGCGGGGTAAGTGCGCCGCAGCATGCCCAGCCACAGCTTGAGCCGGCCGCAGGCGTGCACCGGTGCGGCGCGCCCCTGCACGCCCTCCCAGTAGCGCAGGATGTGCGGGTGCAGCTCGATCCAGTCGCGCTCGTCCGGCTCGGGGTCGAGCTCGCCGCGGATGCGGCGCGCGAGCCAGGGGTCGGACACCGCACCGCGGCCGATCATGACGTCCTCGGCTGCGGAGACCTCGCGGCAGCGCCCCCAGTCGCGCACGCTCCACACCTCGCCGTTGGCCGTCACCGGCACGCGCACCGCATCGCCGATGCGCGCCACCCACTCCCAGTGCGCGGGTGCGCGGTAGCCCTGCTCGCGGGTCCGGGCATGGACCACGATGGCCTGCGCACCGCCGTCGGCGAGTGCATGCGCGCAGTCGAGGGCGCGCGAAGGATCGGCGATGCCGAGGCGCATCTTTGCGCTGACCGGGATCGCCGCGGGCACGGCGGCGCGTACCGCGACGGCGATGTCGTGCAGCAGGCGCGGGCGGTCGAGCAGCATCGCGCCGCCGCCGTGGCGATTGACCACCTTGGCCGGACAGCCGAAGTTGAGGTCGATGCCGTGCGGGCTCAGCGCAGCCAGGCGCGCGGCGTTTTCGGCGAGCAGTGCCGGATCGCTGCCGAGCAGCTGCACGGCCACCGGCGTGCCCGCGGCGGTGCGGCTGCCGGTGAGGATCTCGGGGCAGATGCGCTCGAACATGCGCCGCGGCAGCAGGGTGCCGGAGACGCGGACGAATTCCGACACCGCGAGGTCGTAGCCACCGATCGCGGTCAGCACGTCGCGCAGCACGAAATCGGCCACGCCCTCCATGGGCGCAAGCAGCAGGCGCACGCGCTGTCCTCCCCGGTCGTTGATCAGGCGCGCGATTGTACCGGTCAGCGGCCGAAAAACCGCTCCGACCGGGCGTGATCGCTACGGTTTTCCTTGTCAGAGCCCGACCGCTGGCGGATAATGCTGCCCTTTACGACACAGGGCGGTCACAACCTCCGCCCGCAAGATTCAGGAAATCACCATGAAAGCGGACATCCATCCCAAGTACGCCGACGTCAACGTCACCTGCTCGTGCGGCAATACCTTCGTGACCCGCTCGACCCTGGGCAAGCCCCAGTACCACGTCGAAGTGTGCTCGGCTTGCCACCCCTTCTACACCGGCAAGCAGAAGATCGTCGACACCGCCGGTCGCGTCGAGCGCTTCCGCCAGAAGTACGGCAACGTGCAGCGCGCGAGCTGATCCGCAGCGTAGCCGGAATCCGCACCGCCCCGGGCGGTCGCGGCAGGATTCCGCAAGGCACCGAGAAAGGCAGCGCGAGCTGCCTTTTTTGTTGCCCGCCGCCGGCAGACGCCCGCCCGCTCCGCCCTGCCCCCTCCGCCGCGCTTGGTCCGCACAGCCACTCCGAAGCACAATGCCCGAATGATCCGCGATCCCGCCACGCCCACCCTGTTCCAGCGCCGCGTCTATGGCACGGTCGGCCTGACCGTGCTGATCGGTCTGTACCTGCTCGTCGGACTGACCGCGCACGACCCCTGGCGGGGCGACGACGCGCGCCACTTCGGGCCGGTGCTGGCGATGCTGCGCGGCGAGTCGTGGCTGTTTCCGCTGCTCGCAGGCGAGCCCCTGGTGGAGCACCCGCCGCTCTATTACTGGATCGCCTCGGGCTTCTCCGCGCTCACCGCATCCTTCCTGCCGGCACATGCCGGTGCGCGCCTGGCGAGCGCCTTCTTCGTTGCGCTGGCGATCTGGTGGCTGGCGCGCGCGGCCGAAGCCCTCCACGGCCGCCCGGCGCGCACGCCCGCCGCGCTGCTCGCGCTCGGGACGCTGGGCCTCGTTCTCCATGCACACGAGACACAGCCTCTGCTCGCGCTCCTCGCGATGATCGCGCTGACCCTGTCGGGCCTCGCCGAGCTGCCGACACGTCCGCTCGCCGGTGGACTGAAGGCGGGCGTGGGCAGCGGCCTGGCGTTTCTCGCCGCAGGGTTTGGCGGTTTGTGGATGAGCGCGCCGCTACTGCCGCTGGCAATGCTGCTGAGCACCGATTGTCGCAGCCCGCGCGCGAGTGGAGCTCTCCTGCTCGGTGCCTGCGTGGCGCTGACGGTCGCCGCGTTGTGGCCGCTGGCCCTCCACCTGCAGCAGCCCGAACTCCTTGGCTTGTGGCTGCGCAACGAGTGGCAGTGGATCACCGGCCCGATGCTGCGCCCGGCCGAGCTGCCGCGCTTGCTCGAGCTCGGCGCGTGGTTCATGTGGCCGCTATGGCCACTGGCCCTGTGGGCGCTGTGGAGAAGCCGCCGCCAGCCGCGCGTGCTGCCGATCCTTTTGCCCTTGGCGAGTGCCGGCCTCGTGCTCGCGTGGCTGGTGGCGATCGACGACCTGTCGCAGGCACGACTGATCCCGCTTGTTCCCGCGCTCGCCCTGCTCGCCGGCGGCGGCGTGGCCAGCCTTCGCCGCGGCGCGGCAAGCGCGCTCGACTGGTTCTCGCTGATGAGCCTGGCAGTGTTCGGCATCCTGGTCTGGCTGGCGTGGAGCGCCCAGATCGCCGGCTGGCCGACCGGCCTGGCCCGCCACGTTGCCCGCAATGCCCCCGATTTCGTACCGCCCGACGCGAACCTGCGCATGCTCGCCGGCGTCGCGATCAGCGCGCTGTGGATCCTGCTCGTGGCCCGGCTGCCGCGCTCACCCGCACGGGCGCCGGCGAACTGGGCGATCGGCCTGGTCATGCTGTGGAGCCTGGCGGTTGTGCTGCTGATGCCCTGGTTCGACCATGGCCGCAGCTACCGCGCGGTGGTTGAGTCACTCGACATCGCGGTACGCGGCGAGCGCGGCGCGCAGGCGCAGGAGTGCATCGCCACGACCGGGCTGCCCGACGCGATGAAAACCTCGATGGACTACTTCGCCGGCCTGCGCGCCCGCGCCATCGACGCCGGCGCCACCCCGTGCGCGCTGCTGCTGGTGCACGTCGAGCGCCGCGGACAGGCCGCCGCCCTCGCGCCCGAATGGGAGACCGTGTGGGAATACCGCCGCGGCGCCGGAAAGCGCGCCGAAACCTTCCGGCTGCTGCGCCGCGCCGGGCGCTGAGCGCAGCAGGCCGGCCCGCTCAACCGTAGATCTTGCACATCCCCGGCAGCGACACCGGATTGGTGAAATAGCCCAATACGCTGAAGAACAGGGACAGCAACACGAGCACGATCAGCAGTCGCCGGTGGCGGCGCGCCCAGGCAACGAGGCCGCGCACCCGCTCGGAGGGTTCGATCCTCATGGCGATTCTCTCGCCCTTGAGCTCAGGCGAGGCGCAGGAAGTGATCGCGGTAGTGGCGCAGCTCGGCGATCGACTCGCGGATGTCGGCGAGCGCGGTGTGGCTGCCCGCCTTCTTCACCCCCGCGTAGACCTCCGGACGCCAGCGCCGCGCCAGCTCCTTGAGCGTGGATACATCGAGGTTGCGGTAGTGGAACCAGGCCTCGAGCTCGGGCATCCAGCGCGCCAGAAAGCGGCGATCCTGGCAGACCGAGTTGCCGCACATCGGCGAGGTGCGCGCGGGCACGTGCTCACGCAGGAAAGCCAGCACCTGTGCCTCGGCCGCGGCCTCGGACATCGCCGAGGCGCGTACCCGGGCGGTGAGCCCCGACTTGCCGTGAGTGTTGCGGTTCCACTCGTCCATGCCGTCGAGCACACTGTCGGGCTGATGCACGGTGATCACCGGTGCCTCGGCGATCACTTCGAGCGCTTCGTCGGTGAGCACGATCGCAATCTCGATGATGCGGTCACGATCGGGTTCGAGGCCGGTCATCTCCATGTCCAGCCATATCAGCGTCTTCGGGTCCTGTGCCATAATCCGTCCGCCCTTTTAAGGGCCTTCCTGCGAAACAATCGAGGGCGCGATTGTGTCATAGATCGCGTACGCTGCCGGCTTCGACGCGCAGCGATCGCGGCAGCCCGTCACGGGCCGCACCGCAAGCCGGCAGGGTGACACCCCCGCCCGCAGCCGCACCTTCCTCCACCGCCCGCGCTTCGCAATGACCGAATCTGCCCCCCTCGTGCTGTCGCCGCTCGCCTTGCAGCCGTTCTCCCTGGTGTTCCTGGGCTTCCTGATCGCCGGCACCGTGCTCGGTCTCGGCCTGCTGCACCGCCACGCCCATCACGTGCGCCGCCACCGCGACGCCGTACCGCCGCCCTTCGCCGACTCGATCCCGCTGCACTCGCACCAGCGCGCGGCCGACTACACCTTCGCTCGCGCACGCTTGTCCGCGATCCACGCTGCGGCCAACGCCGTCTTCGTGCTCGTGCTCACGCTCGGCGGCGGGCTGCAGGCGGTGCACGACGCCTGGGCCGGCGTACTGCCCGCCGGCGGGCTCGGCCACGGCGTGGCGCTGCTCGCCAGCCTGGGCGTGCTCGGCTGGCTGTTCGAGCTGCCCTTCGCGCTGCTGCGAACCTTCGGCATCGAGAAGGCCTTCGGCTTCAACCGCATGACGCCGCGCCTCTACCTCACCGACACCGCGCGCGAGGCCGCGCTCGCCGCACTGATCGGACTGCCGCTGCTCGCCGCGGTGCTGTGGCTGACGCTGGCGATGGGCGAGCTGTGGTGGGCCTGGGTATGGGCCTTCTGGCTCGGCTTCAACCTGCTCGCGATGGTGATCTGGCCGACCTTCATCGCGCCGCTGTTCAACAAGTTCACCCCGCTCGCCGACGCCGCACTGAAGGCGCGGGTCGAGGCCCTGCTCGCGCGCTGCGGCTTCCGCGCCAAGGGCCTGTTCGTGATGGACGGCTCGCGCCGCTCGGCGCACGGCAACGCCTACTTCACCGGGCTGGGCGCAGCCAAGCGCATCGTGTTCTTCGACACCCTGCTCGACAAGCTCGACGCCGACGAGGTCGAGGCGGTACTCGCCCACGAGCTCGGCCACTTCCATCACCGCCACCTGCTTCGCCGGCTGGCGGTGCTCGCCCCGGCCAGCCTCGGCGTGCTCGCCCTGCTCGGCTGGCTCGCCCAGCAGCCCTGGTTCTTCTCCGGGCTGGGCGTGCACAGCACCGACCTGGCGAGTGCGCTCGCGCTCTTCACGCTGGTGCTGCCGGTGTTCAGCTTCCCGCTCGCGCCGGTGCTGAGCCACTGGTCGCGCAAGCACGAGTTCGAGGCCGACACCTACGCCGCCCGCCAGGCCGACGCCGGTAAGCTGGTGAGCGCGCTGGTCAAGCTCTACCGCGACAATGCCTCGACGCTGACGCCCGACCCGCTGTACTCGCGCTTCCACGATTCGCATCCACCCGCCGCGCTGCGCATCGCGCGCCTGCAGGCGCTGCAACGGTGAGCCGCATGCGCAAGCGCACCCACGCGGGCACCATCGCCGAAGGCCGCATCGACGGCCTGGTGGTGGCCGCCTTCGGCCGTCACTACGAGGTCGACACCGCGCGCGGTCGATTGCAGTGCTATCCGCGCGGAAAGAAGAGCAGCTACGCCTGCGGCGACGAGATCGAGCTCGTACCCGGCGGCGACGGCCAAGGCGTGATCGAGGCCCTGCACCCACGCCGCAACCTGCTGTGGCGCTCGGATGCGTTCCGCGAGAAGCTGATCGCATCCAACCTCAGCCACTTGGTGATCGTGGTCGCCACCGAGCCGGGATTCTCCGACCTGCTGGTGTCGCGCTGCATCGCCGCTGCCGAGAGCCAGGGCATCGTGCCGCTGATCGTGCTCAACAAGGCGGACCTCGCCGCGCGCCTCGAGGCCGCGCGCCGGCAACTCGAGCCTTTCCGCAAGCTTGGCTACGAGGTCGTCGAGGTGTCGGCGCTGCAGGGCGCGGACGCGCTGCGTGCCCGCTTGGCCGGACTGCAGGCGATCTTCGTGGGCCAGTCGGGCATGGGCAAATCGACCCTGACCAACGCCATCGTGCCCGAGGCCCAGGCCGCCACTCGCGAGATCTCGGACGCCCTCGATTCCGGCAAGCACACCACGACTTTCGCCCGCCTGTACCGCCTGCCCGTGACCGCAGACGAGGCCGGCGGCGGCTGGCTGATCGATAGCCCCGGCCTGCAGGTCTTCGGGCTCGCCCACCTCGCGGCCGAGGACCTCGCCGAGACCTTCATCGAGTTGCGCCCACACCTCGGACGCTGTCGCTTCCGCGACTGCCGCCACGACAGCGAGCCGGGCTGCGCGCTGCTCGGCGCGCTCGCGGCCGGCGCCATCCACCCGCGGCGCTGGGAGCATTTCCGCGCCATCCGCAGCGAGATCGCCGAGGCACGCCGGCTCAATCCGGGCTGGTAGTGCGCGGCACGCGCAGGTGCGTGCGCGACAGCGCGTCGCGCGCTCGGTCCGCGCGTGCTCAGGCGCCGGCGCGCAGGAAGTCCCGCACCACTGCGATCTGCGCCGGGTCCATCAGCATCGGCGCGTGGCCGACGCCGGAAAATTCCACTGTCCGCGCCCGCGGGCCGCGCACGCCCATCGCCGCCAGCGTGCTCGCCTCGAGCAGGTCTGAATCGGCCCCGCGCAGCGCCAGCGTCGGGCAGCGGATCGCTTCGTACACCGGCCACAGGTCGATATCGACCGGGACCGGGTTGAGCCGGAAGACCTCGCCCAGCCCGGGGTCGTAGATCATCGCGTAGCCGCCCTCGGCGTCGTCCATGCGACGCACCGAATATTCGGTGAGGTGGCGCCACTGCGCGTCGGTGAGCGCACCGAAGGGTGCGCCAACCTCGCGGATGTAGGCCTCGGCCGCGGTCACATCGGCGAAGCGCGGCGCCCGCCCGACGTACTGGCCGATGCGGCGCAGCGACGCTGCGGTGATCACCGGGCCGACGTCGTTCAACACCAGACGCGTGATCGGCGTGCCGGCCTGGCTGGCGAGCAGCATGCCGATGATGCCGCCCATCGAGGTCCCCACCCAATGCACCTCTTCGACGTCGAGGCGGGCGATGAGGGTGACCATGTCGGCCACGTAGACCGGGAAACCGTAGTCTGCCTTGTCGGCCAGCCAGTCGCTGCGCCCGCGCCCGACCACGTCCGGGCACACCACCCGGTACTCGTCGGCGAGGGCCCGGGCGAGATCGTCGAAATCGCGGCCATTGCGCGTGAGGCCATGGACACAGACCAGCACGCGGGGATTGTCCGGCTCGCCCCACTCCATGTAGGCCATGTCGTGCAGCCCGTGCGGACCGCTGCATAACACGCGCCGTGCGCGCGGCTGCACGGCAAGCGGGCGCTCGCGCGATGCCGCTCCGCGGTCGGCTATGGTCTCGGGCACGGATGGACCGAGGAGCTTCTTGAGCGAATCGAGCAGGGACATGAGCTGCATGTTCTCCGAGGGGTTTGCGGGTGGCAAGCAGTCTAGCCCGAAGCGACGGCTCCGGGAGATGCGCGCCGCAGCCGTCAGCGCCCGTGCCAGTAACGCACCCGCGTCTCGCGCTCGGCGCTCACCAGGACGCCTTCCTCCGATGAGGCCGCGAACTCGACCAGGATCGCGCCCTGCGCATCGGTGCGCCAGTTGCGTGCGCCAGCCCCGGACCAGCGCGCCCACACGTCGGGATGAGGATGACCGAAGCTGTTGCGGCTACCGGCAGAATGGATCACGTGTTCCGGCAAGGTCGCATCGACGAAGGCAGGCGAGGACGACGAGCGACTCCCATGGTGGGCGCTCACCACGACCACCGCGGAGAGGCCCGCGGGCGGCTGGCGGCGGATCAGCTCCTGTTCGGCCGCGGCCCCGATGTCGCCTGGAAGCAGCAGCGCACCGGCGGCACCCGTGACGCGCAGGACACAGGACGCGTCGTTGTCGTGGGCGTTCTCGCCGGTGTCGGGGGCCACGCTGCTGGCCCCCCGCGCGGGCGACGGATGCAGGATCTCGAAGAGCACGCCGTCGCGCGTCCACGCCGGCGCGCCCACGCAGTCCGCCGGCACGCGGCCCTGCCCGAGCTGGACCGACCAGTCCTCGCGTTCGCGAAGATCCCGTGCCTGCCCGGCAAGCACGGAGTCCGCCGGCATTGCCGCAAGCAGCGAAGCTGCGCCGCCGATATGGTCGGAGTCCGGGTGGGACAGCACGAGCCGGTCGAGCCTGCGCACGCCAATCGCACGCAGCCACGGCAGGATCACCCGCTCGCCCGCATCGTTGGAGTTGCCGAAGGGCGGGCCCGTGTCGTAGAGCAGGTCGTGGGCATGCGTCTGCACATGCACCGCCAACCCCTGGCCGACGTCCAGCACCCAGACGCGGAACCCACCCTCCTCCGGGCGGGCCGGCTGCCAGAACAGCAGCCCGGCCAGCAGGGCAGGCGCCGCCAGCCGGCCGGGGCTGGCGCGTGGCAGCAGCAGCATCGCGACCGCGGCGAGCGCACCACCGAACAGCCAGGTCGGCGGTGCGGCACGCTCGATCACCGCGAACTCCAGCGCTGCGAGCGGGGTCAGGAAATCCATCATCAGCCCCGCGGCAAGGTCGGCTGGCAGCAGCAGGGGTCCGGGCCAGGGAATCGCGAGCAGGACCAGCGGGGTGACGATGAAGCTCACCAGCGGGACCGCGATCAGGTTGGCGAGTGGCGAGAGCAGCGGGACGGACTGGAATTGGGCGAGCAGAAGCGGCACCAGCGCAAAGCTGAGCGCGAGCTGCACCCGCAACGCGCCCCGCCAGCCGGCCAGCGGCACCACCCGACCGCCGAGCACGGCGAGGATCACAGCCACCGCACCAAAGGACAACCAGAACCCCGCCGACAGCACCGCCCAGGGATCGACGGCCAGCACGACCAGCAGCGCGATCGCCAGCACGCGCGAGGGCGCGATGCGTCGCCCGGCGAACAGCACCAGCGCACCGACCAGCAGCATCAACCACGCGCGCAGCACCGGCACCCCCATCCCGGCAAGCAGCGCATAGGCGGTCGCTCCGCCCAGCCCGGCGAGCGCGCGTGTCCGCTGCACGGGCACACGCAGCGCCAGCGCCGGCAGCCGGCGCCACGCGGCCCCGGCGAGGCCGCCACAGAACAGCGCCACCAGGGCCACGTGCAGGCCCGAGATCGATACCAGGTGGGCGACCCCCGTGCGCCGGAAGACCTCCCATTGCGCGGCCTCGATACCCTGCTGGTCGCCCACTGCGAGTGCCACCAGCAGTCCGCGCTGCCGGCCCTCGGGCAGGGCCGCGAGCATGCGTTCGCGTACCGTGGCGCGTAGGCGGTGGACATGCTGCATCAGGGTTTCAGCGCCGCCGTCGAGCAACTGTCCCGGTCCGCGAACACTGCCGGTGGCACGTACGCCGCGTTCGAGCAACCAGGCCTCGTAGTCGAAGCCGGACGGGTTGACAAAGCCGTGCGGCCGCCACAGGCGCACGGTGAATTGCCAGCGCTCGCCCGGGCGAGGCATGGCGAGCGCCGCCCCCGCATCGGATCGCGGATCGGCGCGCTCAGGGCGCCAGGCGAGTTGCACGTTGCGCGGCACCCCGGGTACAGCCGGCTCGATCTCGAACTCGAAGCGCCAGCCCGGCCCGCTTGCCCGCGGCAGGCCGGCCACCCTGCCCCGCACCTGCAGTTCCACCCCCTCGAGCGTGCCGGCGAGCTCGTCCGCCAGCCGGAGCTCGGCCCGCCATGCCGCCCAGCCCACACCAGCGGCGAGCGCGGCCAGAGCGACCAGGGCAAGGCCGCTCCAGCGCGCTGCCGGCCGCTCCTGCCCCCACCCTCGCCTCGACGCCAGCCGCAAGCCGAGCGCCACGACGAGCCCCAGCCCGGCCGCAGCCACCAGGCCATCGAGCGCAGCCGAGCGCTGGACCGCGACGATTCCGGCAAGGAAGGCAGGAGCCACGATGAGCATGGCGCCGATTATGCCTCAGGCATTTCCACCAGGCACGTCGGTACCCATCGCGGCTTGCCTCGCCCTCCTCGGACCGGCTGCGATCATGACGACACGGCGGGCCTGGGCTCCTGCTAGACTCGCGCACCCGGACCGGCATCATGCGCAAGCTCTTCAGGCGACTCCTTCCCGACCACCGCAGCGTCAGCGAGAACCGCTGGCTGCGGCCCTTCGCGTCCACCCTCCTGCATCCGCGCCTGTGGCACCTGAACCGGCATTCGGCAGCCGGAGCGGTGGCGGTGGGGATGTTCTGCGGCCTGGTGCCCGGCCCTTTCCAGATGCCGAGCGCGGCGCTTTTCTGCGTGCTGTTCCGGGTCAACCTTCCGCTCGCGTTGATCACGACCCTGTACAGCAACCCCCTGACCATCGTGCCGCTCTACCTCGCGGCGTTCGCGATCGGCAGCCTGGTCTCGGGAGATGGCGAGGTGGATTTCATCCCGCCGCCGGAGTTCGCCGGCTTCGATCCGATGCGGTGGGCGGCCGACCTGGCCGCCTGGGCGGGCGAGTTGGGCCAGCCGCTCGTGGTCGGCCTCATCGTGCTCGCCGCGAGCCTGTCGGTCGTCTCGTATCTCGCGGTACGCTGGGGCTGGAGGCTGTGGCTGATCCGCCAGTGGCGGCAGCGCCGGCACCGGCGCTAGCGCCAGGTACCGGCCGTCCGCCCGGGGATATCAGACGCGGAAACGGCTGGCCTGCTCACGCAGGGTGCCGGCGAGCTGCTCGAGTGTCTCGGCGGTCGTCGCCGTCTCGCGGACGGTGACGCTGTTGTGCTCGGTCATGTCGGCGATACGCTCGATGTTGCGCGCGATCTCGTTACTTGCCAGGCTCTGCTCGTGCAGGGCGGTGGAGATTTCGCGCACGGCGGTCAGCACCTGGTCGGCGCCCGCGCTGATCTGTGCCATCGACGAGCCCGCTCGATTGCTCATCTCCACGCCGTCGCGCACGCGCTGAACGCCTTGCTGCATCGTGTCGACCGCACGCTCGGTACCGTGCTGGATCGCCGCAACCATGCCGCCGATCTCGCGCGTGGCGAGCGAGGTGCGCTCGGCGAGCTTGCGCACCTCGTCGGCCACCACCGCGAAGCCTCGCCCGGTCTCGCCGGCGCGCGCCGCCTCGATCGCGGCGTTGAGCGCGAGCAGGTTGGTCTGGTCGGCGATATCGCGGATCGAATCGACGATCGCGTTGATCTGGCGTGACTTCTCGCCGAGCTCGCGGATCGCCTCGCTCGACAGGTCCACCGCCTCGGCGATGCGCTCCATCTCCGCCACCGACTGCTCCATGACCTGGCGGCCCTCCTGCGACAGGCGCCCCGAATCCTCGGCGAGCTGCTGCGCAGTCGAGGCGTGGTGGGCGATGCCATCGACCCCGCGCGACATCTCCTCGATCGCGGCAGCGACGCCCGAAGCGGCGTCGCTCTGGGTCTCGGAGCCCTGCATGACCCGACGCGCCGAGGCCGACATCTCGGTGGCGGCGCTGCCGACATGCGCGGCGCCGGCCTGGATGTCGCGGATCAGTCCGGCGACGTGGTCGGCCATCGAGTTGAACTGGCGCGCCACCTCGGCAAGCTCGTCGCGCGCCGAGAACACCACCCGGCTCCGATAGTCGCCCGCGGCAAAGCCTTGCGCCCCTGCGGAGAGTTCGCGCACCGAGCGCACGATGGCGAGGTAGATGCCGATGAAGAGATATCCGGCGAGCAGCATCGCAATCACGGAGAGCGCCACCTGGGTCTGCAGGCGCTGGCTCAGCCTGTCCAGGCGGGCCTCGAGCAGGCGACCGACCTCGGGACGGAGGACCTGATCGAAGTTGCGTACCGCGGTATCGATCGCAGCGGTGACCAACTCGAAGAAAGCCGCCGAGCTGAGCCCGAAGCGCTGGTCGATGAGCTCAAGGCGGGTGGCCTCGCGCACCCGTGCGACGCCCTCCGAGATCTCGCGCCCCATGCCATCGACGCTCCCGGCGAGATTGGCATTGGCGGCCGCGGTGCGGCGCAGGCGCTCGAGCAGCGCGGATTCGGCACGACCAATCTCGGCGAGCAGCGCGACCACCGCATGCTCGTCACTGCGCGCAAGCTCGCGGCGCGCGCTCAGCGCGGTGCCTCGGGCACGCAGCTGGCCAAGCCGCTCGCTGAGTTCGGGCAGGGTGCCGAGCAGCGGGGCCAGCAGGTTGGCGCTCGCAGGTTCTGGATCGAGCGAGAGCCCGGATGCATCGCCGAGATCCCCCAGCCAGCGCAACAAGCCGGCGATCGTGGCGGTGTGGACGCGGAAGTTCTCGGCCGGGGCCATCGTCAGGCCGGAATCGGCGAGGCGCTGCAGTTCGGCGCGCTGGGTCTGCCAGCCCGCGCGCAGGCCCGCCCAGCCGGCTTCGGCCTCGATTGCCGCATCGAGCACGCCGATCGCGGCACGCAACTCTGCCGCCTTCTGCTCGCGCTTCGCCACCAACTCGCTGCTGCCACCCAGCACCCCTGCGGAAAGGCCGCGGTGCTGCTGGGTCTTGAGAATCACCCCGAAGCCCGCGTCGAACAGTTGCAGGCCGGCGATCTCGCGCTCTGTCACGCGAATCTCGTCGCGCAGGCTCGTGAAGATCTGCGCGAGCAGGATCACCGAAGCGACGGCGCAGACGAGGATGATGAGCCCGAACTTGAGCGGATAGCTCAGTCGATCGAGCAGTCGGACGGCAGGCTGGAAGAGGATTTTCATGGCTCGATTACCGGCGCGCGAGCCGGACAGGATGGTCTTCGAACCTGTTTACGGCCGTTTCCGACAAGACTTGACCCATCCCGGAGCGTCGCGACGGGATTTCTTTCCTCAGGCGCCGATCCGGCCGTCCACCAGGCGCAGCGTGCGCTGGGCACGCGCTGCCAGGGTCTCGTCGTGGGTGACGATGACGAAGCTGGTCGCCAGGCGCTCGTTGAGCGAGAGCATGAGGTCGAACACCGCACCGGCGGTGCGGCGGTCGAGGTTGCCGGTGGGCTCGTCGGCGAGCACGCAGGCAGGCTGGGTGACCAGCGCGCGCGCGATCGCGGCGCGCTGGCGCTCGCCGCCCGAGAGCTCGCCCGGGGCATGGTCGAGACGATGACCGAGGCCGACCTCGCGCAACATCTGCGCCGCACGCTCGTCCGCCTCGGCGCGCGCCACACGGCGGATGTAGAGCGGCATCGCGACGTTCTCGAGCGCGGAGAACTCCGGCAGCAGGTGATGGAACTGGTACACGAAGCCGAGCGAACTGTTGCGCAGCCGGCCGCGCGCAGCCTCCGACATGGTGGAGAAGTCCTGCCCCATCAGACGTACCCTGCCCGCGCTGGGCACGTCGAGACCGCCGAGCAGGTGCATCAGCGTGCTCTTGCCCGAACCGGACGAGCCGACGATCGCGACGCGCTCTCCGCGCAGCACCGCGAGTTCGATACCGTCGAGAACGCGGACCGCCTCGGCACCCTCGCGGAAGTGCTTGGACAGCCCGGTGCACGCGACCACCGCAGGCTGCGCGCCGGGGTCGAGGATTTCACTCATAGCGCAGCGCCTCCGCGGGGTTGACCTTCGAGGCGCGCCAGCTCGGGTAGAGCGCGGCGATCAGGGTCAGCACGAAGGACACCGTGACGATGGTGCTCACGTCCGACCACAGGACCTGCGAAGGCAGCTCGTTGATGTAATAGATCTCCTTGTTCCACAGCGTGGCCCCGGTAAGGGTCTCGAGCGCGGGGATCACCACGTCGAGGTTGTGCGCGATCGCCAGCCCGCCGGCCACGCCCGCGGCCAGGCCCACCAGGCCGATCACCGAACCCTGCAGCACGAAGATCGCCATGATCGAGGCCGGGCTCGCGCCCAGCGTGCGCAGGATCGCGATGTCGGCGTACTTCTCCTGCACCGCCATCACCAGCGTGGATACGATGTTGAAGGCCGCGACCGCGACGATCAGGAAGAGGATCAGCGTCATCATCGTCTTCTCGAGCGCGACCGCGCGGAAGAAATTGGCGTGGCTGCGCGTCCAGTCGGCCACCACCAGGCCCGGCTCGCTGATCGTCATCGCCAGCTCGCGCGCCACCCGCGGCGCGGCGAAGAGATCGTCGAGCTTGAGGCGCACGCCGCTCACCGCGTCGCCCAGCCGGTACAGCGCCTGCGCATCGGCGATGTGCACAAGGGCGAGGCTGGAGTCGTACTCGTACATGCCGGCCTCGAAGATCCCCACCACCTCGAACTGCTTGACCCGCGGCAGCACCGCCGCCGGCGTCACCAGGCCCTGCGGCGCGATCAGCGTCACCTTCTCACCCAGGCGAACGCGCAGCGCGGCGGCGAGGTCGCGCCCGAGCACGATGCCGAAGCGCCCGGCCTGCAGCGCATCGAAGCTGCCCGCCTGCATGTAGCGGCCGAAATCGGCGACCTTGTCCTCCTCGGACGGGATCACCCCGCGCACGAGCGTGCCGCGCACGCCCTCGTCGAAGGAGAGCATGCCCTGCTCCTGCACATAGGGCGCCGCGGCGCGCACCGAGGTGTGGCGCAGCGACTCGTCGGCGACCTGCTGCCAGGCCATGAGCCCGCCCTCCGGGCTCTGCACCTGCACGTGCGAGGCGACGCCGAGGATGCGGGTGCGCAGCTCCTCCTGGAAGCCGTTCATCACCGAAAGCACGACGATCAGCGCCGCAACCCCGAGCGCGATGCCGAACATCGATACAAGGGAGATGAAGGAAATGAATCGGTTGCGCCCCTGCGCGCGCTTGCGCGAGCGGGTGTAGCGCAGGCCGACGAGGAGTTCATATGGCATTGCTTGCGGTTGCCGGTGGCCAAGAGGAACAAGGGCGGCATTGTGCCCGCTGCCGGACGTGCGCGCGACCTCGAAACGCATGCGATTGTAAGCCCGACGGCCACCGCGGGACGTGCCGCACGCTGGCAGCTCCGGCCGATTCGTGGAACACTCGCGTGCAGGCCCTCCAGTCGCACATCTTCTCCCCATGAAGCAGGACGCCGGAACTTCCCAGGTGCGTACCGCCGGCTTGCTCGATCGCAGCACGGCCGCATGGCTCGCGCTCGTGCTCGGACTGGTGCTCACGGTGGTGCTATGGAGATATGTCGACGATGGCCTGGAGGAGCGGACCCGCGACCGCTTCTCGAACCACGCCGCGCTCGCCCGCGACAACCTGTTGTCGCGGATGCAGGCCTATGAGCAGGTGCTCCACGGCGGTGCCGCGTTGTTCGCGGCGAGCGACAAGGTCGGCCGCGGAGAGTGGGCGGCCTATGTCTCCGCCCTGCACCTCGACCGCTCGCTGCCGGGGATCCAGGGCACCGGCTTTACGCTCATGCTGCCTGCGGCACGGCTGGAGGCCCACGTCGCCGAGGTTCGTGCCGAGGGCTTTCCCGACTACCGGGTGCACCCGGCAGGATATCGAGACCAGTACAGCAGCATCGTCTATCTCGAACCCTTCGACGCCCGCAACCAGCGCGCCTTCGGCTATGACATGTATTCCGAGCCGGTGCGCCGCGAGGCGATGGAGCGCGCGCGCGACAGCGGACGGGCAGCACTCACCGCAAGGGTGACGCTGGTCCAGGAATTCGGCACCGAGGTGCAACCCGGCTTCCTGATCTACGTGCCGGTGTACGGCAGCCGAATGCCGCCGGACAGCCTGGAAAAACGCCGTGCGGACCTCGCCGGATTCGTGTACGCGCCGTTCCGCGCCCACGACATGATGCAGGCGATCTTCCGCGAAGACCTGCGCAACGCCGATGTCGAGCTTCACGACCTCCACGATCGGCCGGAGAACCTGCTTTACGCCTCGGGCGCACGCAACCCTGCTGCGCGCTACGTCGTCACCCACCAGGTCGAGGTCGCCGGCCGCGACTGGGTGGCGCGATTCAGCAGCACGCCTGCCTTCGAAGCCGACCACGCGAGCGCGGAGCCTGCCCTGATCCTCTACGGCGGCAGCGCACTCAGCCTGATGCTGTTCGCCGTGATGCACAGCAACGCCCGCCATCGCCGCAGGATGCGTGCCGCGGCTCTCCACCTCGCGCGCAGTCGTGACGCGTTCCGCACCCTGGTCGAGAACGTGCCGGGCGTCGTCTTCCGCTGCGGCATCGAGCCACCTTGGCGCGTGATCCACATCAGCCGGGGAATCACTGCGCTGACCGGAGCGACGCCGGACGAGTTCGTGTCCGGCCGGGTGTCGTTGGGCGACTTCATCCTGCAGGAAGACTTCCCCGCCATCATGGCCGCACTCGAGGACGCCCGCGCGCGTCACGTCAACTACGAGGTGGAATACCGCATGTGCGGACGCGACCAGCGTGTGCGCTGGGTCAGCGAGCGCGGCCGCGTCGCGACCGACCCGGATGACGCTCCGCTCCGGCTGGACGGGGTGATCATCGACATCACCGAGCGGAAGACGGCGGAAGAGGCCATCCGCAACCTCGCCTTCGTCGACACCCTGACCCAACTGCCCAACCGCCGTTTCCTGCTCGACCGCCTGCGCCAGGGGCTGGCCAATGCCCGCCGCCACGGCCGCCATGGCGCCCTGTTCTTCATCGACATCGACCACTTCAAGCGGGTGAACGACACCTACGGCCACGAGGCCGGCGATCAGCTCCTGTGCGAAATCGCCGCCCGGCTGCGCCAGACCGTGCGCGAGGGCGACACGGTGGCACGACTGGGCGGCGACGAGTTCGTGGTGATGCTCGAGGACCTCGGCGACATCGCCACCGAGGCCGGCGACAGGGCGACGCTGATCGCTGGCAACATCCTTTCGGCACTCAACGAACCCTACGTGTTCGGGGAAATCCGCCACCACAGCACGCCCAGCATCGGCATCGCCTGCTTCGACGGCAGCGAGCTGCGCGCCGAGGACCTGCTGCGGCGCGCAGACGAGGCGATGTACCGCGCCAAGGCCGGCGGTCGCAACCGCCTCGAGACGCTCGGCGCTTCCTAGGCCCCGCGCCTGCTGCGCGATTTCGCACAGCCGCCGGGCTTGCGCGCTCCGGCGCCACCGCGGGCGTTGCCGACTTCGGGCTTGCGATCGCCCGGTCGAGCTCGGGCGTCCGCCACTTCACCCTTGCGCTCGGTGACGGAGCCCTTCTGCCCGTGGCGTCCCACTCCCGGCTTCGCCGCCACCAGCTGCGCCGGCTGCTGGCGCGGCACCAGACAGTGCGGACCGTTCCCGATCAACTCCGCGCGCCCCATCTCGATCAACGCCTCGCGCAGCAAAGGCCAGTTCTCCGGGTCGTGCCAGCGCAGGAAGGCCTTGTGCAGCTTGCGGATGCGGCCGGCGCGCGCGGTCTCGACGACCTCCGAATCCGCCGAGACCTTCTTCAGCGGGTTCTTGCGCGAGTGGTACATCGTGGTCGCCAGCGCCATCGGCGTGGGCAGGAAGGTCTGCACCTGATCGAGGCGGAAGTTGTTGTTCTTCAGCCACAGCGCCAGGTTGAGCATGTCCTCGTCGGTGGTGCCCGGGTGGGCGGCGATGAAGTACGGCACCAGGTGCTGCTTCTTGCCCGCCTGCGCCGAGAACTTCTCGAACATCTGGCGGAATTCTTCATACGCGCCGATGCCCGGCTTCATCATCTTGGAGAGCGTGTTCTCCTCGGTGTGCTCGGGCGCGATCTTGAGCAGGCCGCTGACGTGGTGCGTCACCAGCTCCTTCACGTACTCCGGCGAGCGCACCGCGAGGTCGTAGCGCAGGCCCGAGCCGATGGTGATGCGCTTGATGCCCGGCACCGCGCGCGCCTTGCGGTAGAGCTCGACCAGCGAGGAGTGGTCGGTGTCGAGGTTCTCGCAGATCCCC
>JAEUNQ010000061.1 GCA_016790365.1 Thauera sp.
CAGCGGCGGTCGCAAAACAGAAGGGGAGTGACCATCATGCTGGACGCCAACATCAAGACTCAACTGAAAGCCTACCTGGAGCGGGTGACGCAGCCGATCGAGATCGTGGCGTCGCTGGATGATGGTCCGAAGTCGAAGGAACTGCTCGAGCTGCTGCACGACGTCACCGAGCAGTCGAAGCTGATCACCCTGGTCGAGCGTCGCGATGACGACGAACGCAAGCCCTCGTTCTCGGTCGGACCGCGCGGCGGCGAGGCGCGCGTGCGCTTCGCAGGCCTGCCCATGGGCCACGAATTCACCTCGCTGATCCTCGCCCTGCTGCAGGCCGGCGGCTACCCGCCCAAGGTCGAGGCCGACGTGATCGAGCAGATCAAGAACCTCGATGTCGAGCTCAACTTCGAGACCTACATCTCGTTGTCCTGCCATAACTGCCCGGACGTGGTGCAGGCGCTCAACCTCATGGCGGTGCTGAACCCGAAGATCCGCCACACCATGATCGACGGCGCGCTGTTCCAGAAGGAAGTCGAGGAGCGCCAGATCATGGCGGTGCCGACGGTGTACCTGAACGGCGAGGAGTTCGACCAGGGCCGCCTCGAGCTCGGCCAGATCCTCGCCAAGGTGGACACCGGCGCCGCGGCGCGCGACGCGAAGAAGCTGTCCGAGAAGACCGCCTTCGACGTCCTCGTCGTCGGCGGTGGCCCGGCCGGCGCGGCAGCGGCGATCTACGCCGCACGCAAGGGAATCCGCACCGGCGTGGTGGCCGAGCGCTTCGGCGGCCAGGTCATGGACACGATGGCGATCGAGAACTTCATCTCGGTGAAGTACACCGAAGGCCCCAAGCTGGTCGCCGCCCTCGAGGAGCACGTCAAGGACTACGAAGTCGACGTCATGAACCTGCAGCGCGTCGCCGCCGTGGTGCCGGGCGAGAACCTGCACGAAGTGAGGATGGAGAACGGTGCCAGCCTCAAGGCCAAGACCGTGATCGTCGCCACCGGCGCGCGCTGGCGCGAGATGAACGTGCCCGGTGAGAAGGAGTTCCGCGGCAAGGGCGTGGCCTACTGCCCGCATTGCGACGGCCCGCTGTTCAAGGGCAAGCGCGTGGCGGTGATCGGCGGGGGCAACTCCGGTGTCGAGGCTGCAATCGACCTCGCCGGCGTGGTCGCCCACGTGACCCTGCTCGAGTTCGCCGAGGATCTGCGTGCCGACGCCGTGCTGCAGAAGAAGCTCTACAGCCTGCGCAACGTCACCGTGATCAAGAGCGCGCAGACCAACGAGGTCACCGGCACCGACAAGGTGAACGGCCTGGTCTACAAGGACCGCGTGTCGGGCACCGAGCACCGTGTGGAGCTCGAGGGCATCTTCGTGCAGATCGGCCTGCTGCCCAACACCGATTTCCTCAAGGGCACGGTCGAACTGTCGCGCTTCGGCGAGGTCATCGTCGATGCCAAGGGCCACACCTCGGTGCCGGGCATCTTTGCTGCGGGTGACTGCACCACGGTGCCGTACAAGCAGATCATCATCGCCATGGGCGAGGGTTCCAAGGCCTCGCTTTCCGCCTTCGACCACCTGATCCGCAGCAGCGCGCCGACCATGTAAGCCCGCTCCACCGCCCTGCAGGAGCGGCGGCAGCCGCGAACGCCGCCCCGCCTCCCCATGGAGCGGAGGCAGCCGAGGACCTTGCCGCAGCGCAAGGGCCGCCGCCCATCGGGCACCCCGCCCCGCCTTGCGCGGGGCTTTTTGCTTTGCCGCGGGCACCCGCGGCCCTTCCGGCCGGTCACAGGTCGGACTCATCACGGAGCGCCACCGTGCCTTTCAGCTGGTTCGAACGCCGCGTCGACCCCTACCCCGAAGCCGTCCCCGGCCCCACGCCGCACGGCTTCTTCGCCTTCCTGTGGGCGGGCACCGAGGGCATGCGGCCCTTCATCCTCGGCATGATGCTGCTCACCGCGACCATCGGCGCCTTCGAGGCGCTGCTGTTCGCAATGCTCGGCCGCGTCGTCGACTGGCTGGCCGCGGTCGAGCCCGCGCGGCTGTGGGCGGACGAGGGCGGCACCCTGCTGCTGCTCGCCGCCATCATCGTCGGCAGCATCGTGCTGGTGGCGGTGCAGACCATGCTCAAGCACCAGAGCCTGGCGGGCAACTTCCCGATGCGCCTGCGCTGGCGCTTCCACCGCCTGATGCTCGGCCAGAGCATGAGCTTCTACCAGGACGAGTTCGCCGGTCGGGTTTCGGCCAAGGTCATGCAGACCGCGCTCGCGGTGCGTGACACCTGCCTGATCCTGACCGACATCCTGGTCTTCGTGAGCATCTACTTCTTCACCATGACCGCGGTCGTGGCGAGCTTCGACCTCTGGCTCCTCGCCCCCTTCCTCGGCTGGCTGGCGCTCTACGTGCTGGCGCTGCGCTGGTTCGTGCCGCGCCTGTCGAAGGTGTCGCGCGCGCAGGCCGACGCGCGCGCGCTGATGACCGGGCGCATCACCGACGCCTACACCAACATCGCCACCGTCAAGCTGTTCTCCCACGCCGGTCGCGAGGCGGGCTATGCGCGCGGCGCGATGCAGGAGTTCCTCGGCACCGTGCATGCGCAGATGCGCCTGGTGAGCGGCATCGAGATCGTCAATCACAGCCTGTCGATGGGGCTGATCCTCGCCACCGGCGGCACCACGCTGTGGCTGTGGAGCCAGGGCCAGGTCGGCGTCGGCGCGGTGGCGGCGGCGACCGCGATGGCGCTGCGCCTCAACGGCATGTCGCACTGGGTGATGTGGGAGATGGCTTCGCTGTTCGAGAACGTCGGCACCGTGCAGGACGGCATCAACACCTTGTCGCGTCCGCATGCGGTGGTCGACCGCGCGGACGCGAAGGCGCTCGTGGTGAGCCGCGGCGAGGTGCGCTTCGAGCGCTTGGTGTTCGCCTACGGCGCCACCGGGCCGCAGGCGCGGCGGGTCATCGACGACTTCACGCTGACCATCCGCCCGGGCGAGAAGATCGGCGTGGTCGGGCGCTCGGGCGCGGGCAAGTCGACGCTGGTGAACCTGCTGCTGCGCTTCTACGACCTCGAGCAGGGCCGCATCCTCATCGACGGCCAGGACATCGCCAGCGTCACCCAGAACAGCCTGCGCGCGCAGATCGGCATGGTCACCCAGGACACCTCGCTGCTGCACCGCTCGGTGCGCGACAACATCCTCTACGGCCGTCCGGACGCCACCGACGCCGACATGATCGCCGCCGCGAAAAGGGCAGAGGCACACGAGTTCATCCTCGGCCTCACCGACCCCAAGGGGCGCAGCGGCTACGACGCCCACGTCGGCGAGCGCGGCGTGAAGCTCTCCGGCGGCCAGCGCCAGCGCATCGCGATCGCGCGCGTGATGCTGAAGGACGCACCCATCCTGCTGCTCGACGAGGCCACCAGCGCGCTCGACTCCGAGGTCGAGGCGGCGATCCAGGCCAGCCTCTACCGCCTGATGGAGGGCAAGACGGTGGTCGCGATCGCGCACCGGCTGTCGACGATCGCGGCGATGGACCGCCTGGTGGTGATGGACAAGGGCCGCATCGTCGAGGAGGGCGACCACCACGGCCTGCTCGCCCGCGGCGGCCTGTACGCGCGCCTGTGGGCGCACCAGAGCGGCGGCTTCCTCGGCGAGGAGGCCGAGGACGGCACGCCGCTGCAGCCGGCTGCCCGGCGTGAGGAAACGCGGCACGCCCCCGCGCGCGCTTTGTCCATAGAATGAGGCATGCTCACCGGAGGCGATGACATGGAGTCGGCGCCCGCATCCGGCGATGCGCATCCTCTGCGCGTCGTCGCGCTCATCTACCTCTGCGGCGCGCTGCTGTTCGGCACGCTGCTCGCGCTCGAGTGGCGGCTGATCGACCGCACGGTCGCTGCGATCGCGCGCGAGCGCGGCGCCGCCCTGTTCTCGCTGATCGAGACCACCCGCGAGTGGAACGCGATGCACGGCGGCGTGTATGTCGTGGTGGACGGGGCAACGCAGCCGAACCCCTGGCTCCAGCACCCGGCGCGCGACCTGCAGACCAGCGACGGCGTGCGCCTGACCATGGTCAACCCCGCCTACATGACGCGCCAGATCGCCGACCTCGCCCTGCACGCGGACGGCGCGCGCCTGCACATCACCAGCCTGAAGCCGATCCGCCCCGAGAACCTTGCCGACGACTGGGAGGCCGATGCGCTCGCCCGTTTCGAGGCCGGCGAGCGCGAGGTGCTGGCGCTCGTGGAGGGCGCCGAGGAGGGCAGGGGCCCGGTGCATCGCTACATGGCGCCGCTGGTGGTGCGCGAGCCCTGCCTGCAGTGCCACGCCGAGCAGGGTTACGTGCTGGGGGATATCCGCGGCGGGATCTCGGTGACGATGCCGGCCGGGGTGCTGATCGCGCGCCGTGACCAGTTGCGCACGCGCGCAGTCTTCATCTACGTGCTTGCCGGCCTGCTCGCCGCCGGCCTGGTGCATGGCCTGCTGCGCGCGAACCGGCGTCACGTCGCCCAGGTACGGTTCATCAACGCCGAACAGGAGCGCCTGATCGAGCGCCGCACGGGCGAACTCGCCGAGGCCAACCGCCGCCTCGCCGGCGAGGTCGAGCTGCACCGCCGCAGCGAGCAGCGCCTGGCGGCGAGCGAGTCGCGCTACCGCGCGATCTTCGACAGCGCGGCCGAGGGCATCATGCTGACCGACGCAGCGCTGCGCATCGTCCAGGTCAATCCCGCCTTCAGCGAGATCACCGGCTACGCGGCGGAAGAAGTCCTCGGCCGCACGCCGTCCATGCTCGGCTCCGGGCGCCATGACGAGGACTTCTTCCGGGACCTCCTCGCCACGCTCGTCGCCACCGGGCGCTGGCAGGGCGAGGTCTGGAACCGGCGCAAGGACGGCGATCTCTACGTGCAGTGGATGTCTGCGGTGCGGATCGGCGAGGCCGACGCGCCCGAGGGCTTCGTCGCCACGATGACCGACATCACCTCGCGCAAGCAGAGCGAGGAGAGGCTGCGTTTCCGCGCCAACCACGACGCGCTCACCGGCCTGCCCAACCGCCGCCTGTTCGAGGACCGCCTGCAGTCGGCGATCGCCAGCGCGCTGCGCCATGGCGAGCGCTTCGCATTGATGCTCGTCGACCTCGATCGCTTCAAGGGCGTCAATGACCGCTTCGGCCACCTCGCGGGCGACGCGCTGCTGGTCGAGGTCGGTCGCCGCTTGCAGCTGTGCGTGCGCGCTTCGGACACGGTGGCGCGCCTGGGCGGCGACGAGTTCGCGGTGATCCTCGGCGAGGTCGGTGGCCGCGAGGATGCGGTCGAGGTGGCCGGGCGCATCTGCGCCTCCATGGCCGAGCCTTTCGAGCTTGGGGAGGGCGTGGCGCAGGTCGGTGCCTCGGTCGGGGTCGCTCTCGGGCCGCAGGACGATGCCGATGCGGAGGAGCTCCAGCGCCGTGCGGATGCCGCGCTCTACTCCGTCAAACACGGCGGCCGTGGCAGCTTCCGCTTCCACGGCGAGCCGGGCTGAGCGCACGTGCATCGGCACCGCCGCATTCGCGCCTCGCGGCGCTCCTACAGAAAACCTCGCCGCCGGCCTCCTGCAGGAGCGGCGCGAGCCGCGAACAGGGCCGTGCAGGGATCGACGCGGGCGCCCCCGACCACCGCCGCATTCGCGCCTCGTGGTGCTCCTGCAGAAAACCTCGCCGCCGGCCTCCTGTAGGAGCGGCGCGAGCCGCGAACAGGGCCGCGCAGGGATCGACGCGGGCGCCCCCGACCACCGCCGCATTCGCGCCTCGCGGCGCTCCTGCAGAAAACCTCGCCGCCGGCCTCCTGTAGGAGCGGCGCGAGCCGCGAACAGGGCCGCGCAGCCTGCGGCTTACGCCGACAGGTGGAACACCTCCGGGTCGTCCCAGTGCTCGACGAGCACGCGCCGCACGCGGTCCTGCCACAGCTGCGCGAAGCGCTGCGCTTCGGCGGCGTCGGCCTCGCCGCGCATGCAACGGCGCATCGACTCGGCCATCTCGGGGTGGGGCTGCACCTTGGAAAGCTCGGCCGCCGCGTGCACCGCGGCGCCGCTGTCGCTGCGGGTGAAGCGCAACGCGAGCGGCTGGTGCTCGCCGAAGAGCTGCAGATTGCGGCGCACGAAGCGTCCGCCGATGCCCTTGAAGCCGCCGTCCTGGGCGCTGCCGCTGAGCAGCCCGACGACCGCGGCGATGACGCCGGTCACGCCCTCGTCGAGCGGATGCTGGAAGCTCACCTGCACCATGCCGCGCACCGGCAGCTCGCCCGCGAAGAGCCGGGTGAGCGCGTGGTGGGCGAGGGCGTAGGCCGAGGCCACGGTCGGGCAGGAGTGACCGGCCAGGCGCACCGCGTCGGCGTAGCCGTACTCGAGCACGCCCCCCTCGGCGGCACCGAGGAATTCGGCGAGCGGATCGCGCACCACGAGGCGCGGCACCTGGTCGAAGAAGGCGGGGAAACGTTCGCTGGACATGCTCGCTCCGGGGCGTGGGGGAGCGCCGATTCTCCGCCCGTGCCGACCTTACCCGCCTTGATGTGGCTCAGCCGGCCGGTTTGCCCAGCTGGCGCTCGATCGCATCCGCCGCCGCGCGCACCCGGCTGGCGGTGGCGCCCGCCCAGTCCGGATCGACACTGCCGACCGGTCCCATCGCGGTGAGCGCGAGCGCGAGCTGGCCGCCGCCGTCGAAGACCGGCGCGGAGAACGCGTGGATGCCCGGGATGGGATTGCCGAGCGCGCGCGCGAGGCGGTGCGTGCGGATCTCGTCGAGCACCGCCTGCACGTCGCCGGTGGACATCTCCAGCGGCGGCGCGCTCACCGCCGCCGACTCGTCGGCGAGGATGGGCGCGACGATGCGCTGTGGCAGGAAGGCCGCGAACACGCGCCCGGTGGCCGACAGCAAGAGGGGGGTCATCACCGTGCCTGGCCGCATGTTGATGTGGATCTGGCGGCTGCATTCCGCGATGTGCACGACGGTGGGCCCGTGGTTGCCCCACACCGCGATCGCCACGTTGAGATCGATGTCGTCGGCGAGCCGGGCCGCCTCGGGCAGGGCCGCCTTGATCGGGTCGAGGCCATGCAGCGCGGTCAGGCCCATCTGCAGCGCGAACGGACCCAGGCCGTAGCGGCCGGTGAGCGCGTCCTGCTCGACCAGCCCGAGCTTGCCGAAGCTCACCAGATAGGGGTGCGCCTTGGCCGCCGGCATGCCCGCCTCGCGCGCGAGGTCCTTCAGCATCATCGGCTTGCCTTCGCGCACCAGGGCGGACAGCAGGCTGCCGCCCACCTCGATGGACTGGATGCCGCGGCGCTCGCCGGCGGACTCGGCCACGTCGCGCGCGGTCGAAGGGGAGGGGCTAGGGATTTCCTGCATGCGGCTCTCCGGATTCGCGGCGCATCTTAACAGTCCACCGGACTGGCCGCGCATTCCAAATATTAATCTATAACGAACTGATTGACGATTAACGAATCGATGGCTAGTATCCACCCATCGCTGCACATCACAGGAGCCCCCGCATGAGCAACAAGAAATTCGCCTCCCAGGCCGACCTCGAAGAGAAGAAGATCAGCTGGGAGAAGCTGTCCGACAACGCCTGGGCCTACACCGCCGAGGGCGACCCCAACACCGGCGTGATCATCGGCGACGACGGCGTGATGATCATCGACGCCACCGCCACCCCGGTGGCCGCGCAGGGCGTGATCGCCAAGGTGCGCGAGATCACCGACCTGCCGATCAAGTACGTCGTGCTGACCCACTACCACGCGGTGCGCGTGCTCGGCGCCTCGGGCTACAAGGGCGAGGGCCTGGAGCAGATCATCGCCAGCAAGGACACCTGGGACCTCATCGTCGAGCGCGGCCAGCAGGACATGGACTCCGAGATCGGCCGCTTCCCGCGCCTGTTTCAGGCCGTCGAGAGCGTGCCCGGGCTGACCTGGCCGACGATGACCTTCAGCGGCGAGATGACCGTCTGGATGGGCAAGCTCGAGGTCCGCATCAAGCAGCTCGGCCGCGGCCACACCAAGGGCGACACCATCGTCTACCTGCCCGCGCAGGACATCTGCTTCTCGGGCGACCTGGTCGAGGCCGATGCCGCCTGCTACACCGGCGACGCCTACCTCGCCGACTGGCCGCAGACCCTCGACAACCTGGCGGCGATGAACTTTGCCAAGCTCGTGCCCGGCCGCGGCCCGGCGCTGATGACGCCGGAGAAGGTGCAGGCCGGGCTCGCCTACACGCGCGACTTCGTGTCCACGCTGTACCGCAGCGCGCAGGAAGCGGTCGCGAAGGGCATGGACCTCAAGGCGACGATGGCGCACACCCGCGCCAACATGGACCCGAAGTTCGGCGAGGTCTTCATCTACGAGCACTGCCTGCCCTTCGACGTCACCCGCGCCCACGACGAGGCGAGCGGCATCCGCGACCCGCGCATCTGGACCGCCGAGCGCGACCAGCAGATGTGGCACGCGCTGCAGCAGGACTGAGCCCTCGACACGCGGGGTTCCGTACGGAGCCCCGCCGTCCGCACCCCTGATCCCAGCAGAGTCCGGCGCCCTTCGTGGCGCCTCGCTCAGGAAGCCCGCGCGCCAAGACGCGGCTCCAGCGCAAACGAAAATGACCGGAGGAGACCGCCGTGCTGAGCACGTACCAATACCCCAAGTTCGACTACGTTCGTCCGCCCGAGCTCGCCGAAGGGCGTGACGGGCACTACCCGGTGGTGATCGTCGGTGCCGGCCCGGTCGGCCTGTGCGCCGCGATCGACCTCGCCTGCCAGGGGCGGCCGGTGCTGCTGCTCGACAACGACGACACCGTGTCGATCGGCTCGCGCGGCGTGTGCTACGCCAAGCGCACGCTCGAGGTGCTCGACCGCCTCGGCTGCGGTGAGGAGATGGTGCGGAAGGGCGTGTCGTGGAACGTCGGCCGCACCTTCTTCCGTGAGGACGAGGTGTTCAACTTCAACCTCTGCCCAGAGCCCGACCATCACCGACCGGGCATGATCAACCTGCAGCAGTACTACCTCGAGGACTACCTTGTGCAGCGCGCGCGCAAGCTCCCGAACCTCGAGATGCGCTTCAAGAACAACGTGATCGCGGTCACCCCCGGCGAGGACAAGGCGAGCCTGCGCGTGGAGACGCCCGACGGCGCCTACACGCTCACCACCGACTGGCTGGTGGTCGCCGACGGTGCGCGCAGCCCGATCCGCACCATGCTCGGGCTGGACATCGACGGCAAGATCTTCATGGACCGCTTCCTGATCGCCGACGTGGTCATGAAGGCGGACTTCCCCACCGAGCGCTGGTTCTGGTTCGACCCGCCCTTCCACCCCAACCAGTCGGTGCTGCTGCACCGCCAGGCCGATAACGTCTTCCGCATCGACTTCCAGCTCGGCTGGCAGGCCGACCCGGAGCAGGAGAAGAAGCCCGAGAACGTGATCCCGCGCATCAAGGCGATGATCGGCGATGAGCGCGAGTTCGAGCTCGAGTGGGTCAGCGTGTACACCTTCCAGTGCCGCCGCATGAACCGCTTCAACCATGGCCGCGTGCTCTTCGTCGGCGACTCGGCGCACCAGGTCTCGCCCTTCGGCGCGCGCGGCGCCAACTCCGGCATCCAGGACGCCGACAACCTGGTGTGGAAGCTCGCGCTGGTGATGGACGGCAAGGCCCCCACCACGCTGCTCGACACCTACGGCGACGAGCGCGGCTTCGCGGCCGACGAGAACATCATGAACTCGACGCGCTCGACCGATTTCATCACCCCCAAGAGCCGCACCAGCAAGACCTTCCGCAACGCGGTGCTGGGCCTGGCCGAGCACCACCCCTTCGCGCGCGCGCTGGTCAACTCCGGGCGCCTGTCGGTGCCGAGCTTCCTCGTGGGCTCGCGGCTCAACACCGCCGACGACGCGGTGTTCGCGGGCAACATGGTGCCTGGCGCGCCGATGGACGACGCCCCGATCGCCACCGCCGATGGCGAGTCCTGGCTGCTGCGGGCAGTCGGCGACCGTTTCCAGGTGCTCCACTACGTCACCGATGCGGCCGATCTCGACGCCGCCGGCGTCGCGGCGCTGCAGTCGCTTGCCGGGGGGGAGATACCCGTCGAGCCGATCGTGGTCGCCGCGCGCGGCCAGGCCTCCGCCGGCCTGCGCACGCTGATCGACACCAAGGGCCGCATTCGCGAGCGCTACGACCTGCAGCCCGGCACCACCTACCTCGTCCGCCCCGACCAGCACGTCGCCGCGCGCTGGCGTGCGCTCGACCCGGCCCGCGTACGCGCCGCCGTCGCCCGCGCCACCTGCAACGCCTGAAGGAGATCGCCATGGCCCTGAACACCCAACCCAACCTGTTCGAACCCGGCAAGCGCTACTTCCGCGCCTTCTCGCCCGGCGACGACTTCTACGAAGCCCTGATCGAGACCCATCGCGATCTCGGCGACGAGCAGAGCGAGATGGTGAATGCACGCCTGATCCTGCTGCTTGCCAACCACATCGGCGACATCTCGGTGCTGCGCGAGGCGATGAAGCTCGCGCGCGAAGGCGTGGTCGCCGAGGGCTGAGCGGTACGCGAGCCGGTCGATGGTGGCCGTGCCGCAGGCGGTGTGCAGCGCGCAAGATCGCTGGAATGATGATGCCCGGGCCGGATCGCTCCGTGACCCACCCGGTGGCAGTCGAAAGGCAAGCACGGAGCTTCGGCAATGAACAAGGACGAGGAGACCGCAATGACCCCGATCGTGAAGAGAATCCATCACGTCGCTTACCGCTGCAAGGACGCGCTCGAGACCGCGCGCTGGTACGAGAAGCACCTCGGCATGAAGCTCGTGCTGTCGATCGCCGAGGACGCCGTGCCCTCGACCGGCGAGCCCGACCCCTACATGCACATCTTCATGGACGCGGGCATGGGCAACGTGCTCGCCTTCTTCGAGCTGCCGACGCGCGCGCCGATGGGCCGCGACGAGAACACCCCGGCGTGGACCCAGCATCTGGCGATGGAGGTCGACTCGATGGAGACCCTGCTCGCCGCCAAGGCCCGCCTCGAGTCCGCGGGCATCCAGGTCGTCGGCCCCACCGACCACGCGCTCTTCCAGTCGATCTACTTCTTCGACCCCAACGGCCACCGCCTCGAGCTCGCCTGCAACACGAACCGCCCCGGCATGCTGGAGGCGCTCGACAAGGTCAAGTGGGAGATGCTCGAGGAGTGGGCGCAGACGAAGAAGGCCCCCAAGCACGCCGCGTGGATGCACGACGGCAGCTACAAGGAGATGTTCAAGTGAAACTCGCCACCCTCAAGCAAGGCGGCCGCGACGGCACCCTGGTGGTCGTCAGCC
>JAEUNQ010000075.1 GCA_016790365.1 Thauera sp.
ACGCACACCACCTGCTTCAAGGTATGCAGGATCTCGGTCAGGTCGCGCTGGTTAGTCATCACTTCATCGATGTCCTTGTACGCGCCCGGAATCTCATCGACTACGCCCTTGTCCTTGCGGCAGATCACCCCTTCGGTCTGACGTGCGAAGTCGGCCTCGGTGAAGCGCTTGGTCGCCGCCGTGCGGCTCATGCGCCGGCCAGCGCCGTGGGCGCTGGAGCAGAAACTCTCCGGGTTGCCCTTGCCGCGCACGATATAGCTGCGCGCGCCCATGCTGCCGGGGACGATGCCGAGTTCGCCCTTCCCCGCACGGATCGCGCCCTTGCGCGTCAACCACACGTCGGCGCCGAAGTGGTGCTCGCGGGCGACGTAGTTGTGGTGGCAGTTCACCGCCTCGGTCGTGACCGTAAACGGCGGCAGGTGCCGCGCCAGTCCCGCGAGCACGAGATCGAGCATCGCCTAGCGGTTGGCCATCGCATATTCCTGCGCCCAATGCACCGCCTCGACGTAATCGGCGAACTGTTCGCTGCCCTCGGCAAAGTAGGCCAGGTCGCGATCGGGCAGATGGACCATGTTGCGCGCCATGTCCTTTCTCGCCAGCTCGATGAAGTACGTCGCGATGGCGTTGCCGATGCCCCGGCTGCCCGAGTGCAGCATCACCCAGACTTGCGCGTGCTCGTCCAGGCAGACCTCGATGAAGTGGTTGCCGCCCCCTAGCGTGCCCATCTGGTTCGCCCACTTCGAGAACTTGCCGAAGGCCTTGAGCAACTGCGGATGGCGCTCGGTCAGGGCCTTGAGGCCGGGCTCGAAGGGGCGCACTGCATCGACCAGCACCCGGCCGTCCGCATGCTGGTCGCGGCCGACCGGCACATCGCGGCTGACCTGATCGAACACCTTCTTCAGGCGCTTCTCATCGATGTCGTTCACGGTGAGCGACAGCCGCGCGGCGACCATGCCGCAGCCGATGTCGACGCCCACCGCTGCCGGGATGATCGCCTGATGGGTGGCGATCACCGAGCCGATGGTCGCACCGATGCCCAGATGCACGTCGGGCATCGCGGCGACGTGATGGTGGATGAAGGGCAAGCTGGCGATGTTGGCGAGCTGCGCCTTCGAGCCTTCGTCGATGTCGTCGGTCCAGATCTTGACCGGCGTGGCGTTCCCGTCGAGAACCTGTTTCACGGGCATGGGGTCGTTCCTCGCAATTGCTTGTCGACGCGTTGCACCTGCAATGGACTAACCAAGCGCCGTCGCCTCGTACCGAAGGTCAAACACGCAGTCGGGCCAGCTCTGCACGCGGAGCGTACCTACAAACACCTGCAGGCGCGCGACGAGCGGGTCGGCCGCAGGATCGTCCTGCATGACCTTCAGCGCCGCGCCCGCTGCCACGCGTTGCGCCAACGCCTTGAGCCGGCCCAGCGTGCCGGTGTCCGATAGCAGCGCTTCGTGAAGATCGCGTTGCGCCATCGCCTGGACGAAGCACGCGACCACGAGGGCCTCGCCCTCCCCTTCAGCGAGCACGAACTCGAGCCAGTCGAGCACCGCCGCACCGAGACCGATTCGGCGCAGCTCGGCATAAGCGTGCGGCCAGCCGGCCTGCGGATGACTGCGCAGCCAGTGTGTGAGGCCCAGCGGAGTAAGACCTGTGTAATGCGGCTCGACACACCAGTAACGCGGATCGTCCCGGGGTGGCTGCCCGGCGTCCTGGTTCGAGCTTCGGCGCAGGAAAGCCGGGATGTCATAGGTCCCAGCCTTGTTGGCCGTATCGCCGCGATCCGCACGCCGACCCGAGCGCAGCACCACGGGCGCATCGAAGGCATCTTCGAAGTCGAAATACGCACCGCTTACCGCAGCCGGTGAGCCATAGTGCTGCGGCGCCTCATTCACGGTGAGCGGCGCCATGCAGGGGTCGATGCAGAAGTCGAGACTGCCGAGCCCGCCAAAGCCGGCGGGCAGCATCGAGGGCACCTTCACGAGATCGGGCATGTCCGCCGGCTTGTCGGCTCCGGCACGCGTCTCGACGAGCAAGAGATGCGTCAGCGGGCTGACCAACTGATAGGCGACGGCCAGTTCGAGCGCCTCACGCGAGTGGGCGCCCTCGGCGGTGAGCAGGCCTTCGATCTGCGCGGCCACTGCCATGCGGCTGAGCGTCGCATCATGCTCCGCAGCAATCAGGCTGGCCTCGCCCAGTGACTCGGGCGCCACGGCGTGCGGGCGCGTCCCGACCAGACGCACCGTCCCATCCGGCACCTGTGCAAAGCGTGCCCACACGGTCACCGCGTCACCATCGAACACCGAGCCGGGTAGCGCGCTCATCCACATGGGCTTCGCACCGGCCGGCCACGCGAGTTCCAGGGACGCCATGCGCTGTGAGCGCAGGCGCGCAAACATGCGCAGGACGGCCGGCTCCACGGCCTCTCCGGGTGCAACGAAGTCACAGGCCCCGCCGGTCTCCTCGGCCAGGCGACGCAGCACACCCTCGGCCGGTGCGCTGCCGATACCGACGACGAACACCCGGTGACCCAGCGCGCGCGCCTTCGCCACCGTTCGGTCGATGGCGTGGATCTGGCCATCGGTGATGAGGAGCAGATCGACCGGCGCGGCACCTTCGCCAGCGCCGGGGCTCGCCTCTGCGTCTCCGGCCAGGGCCAGGGTGGAGTCCAGCGCCTTCTCCATCTCGGTCCCACCCAGGTCGGCTTGCAACTGTGCCGCCCAGCGCTGCCCGGCCAGCCGGGTCGCGGGGCTCGTGCGCCAAAGCGCGCTCGAGCGGTGCTCGACGGTGCTGCCGAAGCGTGACAGCGAGAAGCGCTCGCCCTCGCGCAGGCCGGCGATGATGGCCTGCAGCGCACGGCGCGCAGCGGCGATGCTGTCGCCCTGCATCGAGCCCGAGCAATCCACGAGGATCTTGACCGCGAGCGGATGAGCCGACGCCGGCACGCGCGGGCAGAAGCTCGCCAGCACATTCACCGCGCCCTCATCGAGAGTGTCGTGCGCGCACACGGCAAGCGAATCCTGCACGACCTCATCGAGCACGAGGATGAAGTCGCGATCGAGGCGGCCACCGCGCGCAAGCGACACGAGCATCGTCGTCGTCTCGCCCTCGCCTTCGAGCCGCATCGACAGCGGATGGCTCGGCGAGCCGATGCGGGCGCGTGCGAGGGCGCCCTCGACGCGCAGGCTGAGCTCGAACGGATGCACGACCATCAGGTCATGCTCGACCACCTGGTGCGGCTTCAAGCCGGCATCGGCCACCGGATCGCCATAACGCGGGGCGATCACGGTGGGCACCACCAGGCGCAGGCCATGCTGCTCGAACTGCAGCGCCTGGGCGTAGCGTAGCCGCACCACACAGGGCTCCCCGGGTGCGAGGTTGCCCAGGTTCAGCGTGTAGCTGTCATCGAAATTCTGCTCGAGCAGGATGGCGGTGTTGCCTTCGGCAATTGCGTCCTCGTAGCCCTGCTCAGCCTGCTTCTTCTCGACCACCGCACCGGACAGGCGGCGATCGCCGATCTGAACCTCGACCCCAAGCAGCACGGCCGCCCAGGGCAGTGGGAAGGTGTAGACGAGCTCGACATGGCGATCGAAGGGGTTGGCAAAGCGCTGCTCGAGGTTCGCCTCGAACAGCGTGCCGCGCAAGCTGCCTTCAAAGCGGGCGCCCTTGAGCATCAGTGCCTCACCCGCGCGCGTCTCAAGTCGTGCCGATTGCTGCTGCATCATGGTTCTCCCGCCTGTCGTTCGTTCTTGTTCGCGTTCGCCGGATCCCCCTGCGAAGCTCCGTCCTCTTCACCCTGCGCCGCCTTGAAGGCCGTCATCACGCCTTGGATGAACTGCCTCACCGCCTCGGGACTCAGCCCCGCCCGCTGCGGATCGATCACCACCTCGACCCCCTCGGCCACCGCCAGATGGCTGCACACCGACACGCTGCCGATGGCGCGTTCGCGAGGCGGCACCGGCGGTGGCGCACCGTGGAGCAACTCGCGGATGCGCTCGAGCGAGACGCCGGCAGCGGTCCATTTGCGGATCTGCAGCAGCTGCTCGAGATGCCGCGCGCCGTAGCGGGCCGCCCGGGTCTCACCCTCGGGGCGGTCGACCAGGCCGATCTGCACGTAGTAGCGCACCGTGCGGGGCGGCAGGTCCGCGAGCACGGCCAACTCGGCCAGGGGATAGCTTGGGGAGGCGTCGGTGTTCATGGCGCCTATTAAGCCACTTTTATTTGCACAGTACAACTGTGCTTTAAAACCAGCAGAGGGCTGATAGCATACGGCCGTCTCTTGACCCAACCTGGCCGTTACACAATGTCCCCACATCCCCGCCCGACACCGCCCGCAGACAGCCGGGGAACGCGCGCCGCGCTGATCTTCGCGCTGACCGCCGAGCGCCTGTCGATCCACTACGAGCATGGCCAGTGGCTGACCGAAGCGCAGGGCGCGAGCTTCATCGCCGACTGGTTCCGGCGCAGCGAGCGCACGCTGCCGCTGGCCGAGCGCCGCCAGCTCTCCGCGCTCAGCGACGGGCTGGCGCGCCAGATCGCCGGCGCGCTGTCACGGGAAGCGGGTCTCTACACCACGCACGAGATGATGGAAGCGCTCGATCCGAACTACGACTCGGAGCTGGCGCGCTCGATGATGGACGAGTGCGCGCGCCTGCTGGACGCCGAGTGATGCGGGACGCTGATTCAGGTTGTGAAACGTCTGCGCCTTGACAACCCAGACGCCGCTCCGCTTTAATCCCGCCATCGCGCCGATTTGAGAACACAGCTTGCGGGCGCGTAATAAATGCAGCTAAAGCGGCCATCCAAGACCCGCTGAGCCTGCATGGCCATCGGGTCTTTTGCTTTTTGCAGCACATCACGGGCGCCCAGCACCCAACCGCCGGCATTAACGACAACTTGCCGGGGCGGATGACAAATACCGGCTAAAGCGTCACCGCCTCTTCGCCCCCGCGAGGCCGGTTACGCCGGCTCAACAGGGGGCGAGGAGCATCACCATGATCAGCACGCAATCCACGGGCGACCGGCGTCTGACCCCCAGCCAGCGCGAGGCGCTCGGAAAGTTCGTTCCCAACCCCTTCCCGCCCGCGCATGCCCGCCACCCCGTGCGCGAGTCATCGAGCGAGCCCCTGCCGATTCGCCCAAGTTGGCTCGGCTGGCGTTGAGCCGGGTCACACGAGGAGAAGATCATCATGTGGCCTTATGCAACCCGAGGCTCCCGGTTTCTGGGCGACATCAGCGAGATCAGCCCCAGCGCGCTCGAGTCGGAGGACTTCAGTACCAATGCGGTGTCGATCAAGCTCTTCCTGTCCGCGCGGCTCAAGCTCGAGTTGCAGGACCTGGCCGACGCCGCAAAGCAACCGCTCTCTTCCGATCAGCCCAGAGACCGCGCCCGGCGCTGCCCCCCCAACTGCGCAAGTGGCTGGCGCGTCGCATCGGCGACGAAGTGGAGATCGTCGAGCCGCAAGGCTTCCTCGAGCGCAGCGACTGACGCAACGAGCCCCGGGCAGGAATACGACAGAGCCTGTCGCTGCAAAAATGGACAATCCTTACCTTACCGATTCGTCCATTCGAACCAGCGCCTGATCTGGAGACATTTCTCATGGCCATGCGTCCAGTATTTCTGCCCAAGCGTTCGCGAACCCACTTCGTCCTCGAAGCCCCCGTCGAGTTTCAATGGTCAGCGGGGCTGTCGACCAGTCAGAAGCAGAAATCCATCGCCTCACTGCACCAGGCGGCCCGGCAGCGTTTCGGGGTCCGTTCGCCGCTCGAGGTCTCGAGCAAGTCGGCCTCGCCCCTGGGCGTGGCCCTGAGCGCCTTCAACCTGCGGCTGCAGCTTGAAGGTGGCGAGCACGCGACCGTCGAATCGGCCTTCCAGGCGTCGAAGAAGTTCGCCCAGGCGGGCCCCTTTCCCGAACTGCTGGAAGCGAGCTCGAGAGATGCCAAGCGCGACCGACGGCTGAGGGATTCAGGCCCGCTCGTGGCTTTCGAGCTTCTGGGAGAGCGCTGGCCACTGACCCCCAGGACGGCGTTCTACGACTGGCTCTACCTGAAGGCGCTCGAGCAGAATCAGGACCTCGCCGCGCAGCTCCTTCAGCACGATCTCTTCACGGACATCGAGTTCAACCCTGAAAGGTCGCTCAACTGCCAGGCGCGCTCGTGCGCACTCTACGTCTCCCTGCACCAGGCAGGTCTGCTCGAGGACGCGCTGAGTGACAGGGCGCGTTACCTCGACATCCTGCTACAGGCGAAGCTGTAAAGAACTGAGGTTCGAAGAAGATTGCATCTTCCTGCTCAGCAAGCTTGGTCTAGGCGTCAGCGTCGCGCAGCTTCAAGGCGTGGCCCGTTTGTCCACCGCAAGCTCGACCAGGTGGGAGCGCCAGCATCCGCTCACAATCTCGTCGCGGAACATCCCCGCGCGCGCGCCCACGTAACACCAGGCCTTCACCGCCCCGCGGCCCTTTGCCTCCGCCTCGACGATCGTGCGCCAGTACAGCGGCGCTTGGTCGTCGTAGCCCGCGAAGCCCTCGAGCCGGTCGAGCGTGCCGAGCAGCGCGGGCAGATCCTCGATCTGCAGGCACTCCCCTTGCACAACCCCGCCCGCCCCACCTTGCCGCGCCAGCGCCGGGTAAGCATTTCCGGTATCGAAGAGCACGCCCGCAACCGTCGCCGGCTGCATGGCCTTGACGCGCTGCGCCGGGATGAGCCCGGCGTTGCGCTCGCGACGCAGCAGCGTGCCATACACAAAGACATGCTCGATCTCGATGCGGGGCTCGCGGTTTTCTGCGGCGGCGTTCAGCCCGTCGATCGGCAATCCCCACGCCTGCAAGCCCTTGGCCACCAGTTGCCGGTACTCGGCGGTCGGCGCACAGAACTCGCGCTTGCGTGCGGGGGTCACGTCATACGTCACCACCGGAACCATCGCGCCATCGGGCTTGAGCGCGAGCGTCTCGATGCGCTTGTAGTAGTTCGGTGCGCCCTCCTTGCGGTCCAGCACACGCCAGCCTTCCGGGCTCGCGCGGTACAGTACCCCATGCACCAGATGCCCACGCCGCGGCCGGATGTCCAGCGCCCCGCCCTGTCGACCGTTTGAGTAATAGTCGAAGCAGAGCTGCATGTCGGGCAGAACGGCCGGGCCGAGCGCCTCGATCACATCCGTCGCCACGCCGACGCGGTCGCAAAAGCGCGCCCAGTCGGCCTCGTTGAGGTTGGATCCGTAAGCGAAGTAGAGCCGCTCACGGGTTTCAGTCACCGTCATCTGCATGTCCTCCATCGTTTCAGGCTGCGGCCGGGCTACCACTGCGTCTCCCAGGCATCGCCGAGCTCCTCGAAGCACGGCCCCGCCACCGGCTTGAGGCTCTGCTGTTCAGCAAGTTCGCTCGGGTCGATGTCGTCACGAAAGACGTGCTCGACCACCTTGCGCTGCTCGGTTTGCGCATTTCGGCGCAGCGAGACGTCCTCGTAACGCGTCAGATGCAGGCACTCGTCATCGAGGCGGAAGTAGAAAACCGAGGTGCTCGTGTAGTATGTGCCCATCGTCGCGAAGAACGAGATCGTGAGCTTCAGCGTGCGCTGCTCGAGCACGATCTCATCGAGCGGATCGATTACGAACTCGCTGTCGGGCGCGGGGATGAGGCGGTCGTTGCGGGCGACCACGCGGTAACCCGCCGGTGTCTTCAGCAAGCCCAGCAGGATCCTCGGGTTGAGATCCGCCTCGACATCCTCGGGCAGCGGCTCGCCTCGGCGGATGTTGGCCGGATCGGTCTGCCTAAGCACCAGCACCATGTCGCGCACCGCATCGCCGTCGAGGTGGCCGGGTACGCGCTGCTCGATCCGCCAGCCCTTGGGAACAGAGGCCTCCAGCGCTCGCGCAGAGGCGGGGATCGCCTCCATGGCCTCGGGGTGCTTCCAGTTCCGCGGCTCGTCCCAGTCTTCGGCCGCTGCCCAGGCGGGCGAGACGGCCAGTTGAAGGACCAACGCCATCGGCGCCATTTTCAGCAAATGCCTCATGCTGCCACCTCCCTGGTTGTTTTGTGCCGGCACTCGACCATGAGCCGGCGCAGGAACTCCTCCGCGCTCAGCGCCTCGCCGAGCAGCGTGCGCTGGCGCACCACGTTGGCGAAGTCGCCCGGGGTGAGCGTATTCATGCTCGCCAGGCGCCGCGCCAGCGGCGCGGGGATGGCGTCGAGCTGCGCTGCATCGCCGAACACCTCGCGCGCAAACAGCGACAGGCGCTGTGCCTCGCTCAGCGGGCGGAACTCGAGCTTGAAGTCGAAGCGGCGCATGGCGGCGGTGTCGAGCTGTGTCATCAGGTTGGTCGCGGCGATGAAGATGCCGTTGAAGCGCTCCATCTGCTGCAGCAGCTCGTTGACTTGGGTGAGCTCCCAGCTGCGCTGCGCCTGCCCGCGGTCGCGCAGCAGGCTGTCGACCTCGTCGAGCAGCAGGATGCTGTGCTCGGCGTCGAGCTCGTTGAACAGACGCGCGAGGTTGCGCTCGGTCTCGCCCACGTAGGGCGACACCAGGTCCGAGCACGCCTTCACCACCAGCTCGCGGTCGAGTGCGTCGGCCAGCACGTGGGCGAACTCGGTCTTGCCCGTCCCCGGCGGGCCGTAGAAGCACAGCGTGCCGCGGCCGCTGCGCGACAGCGCTTCGGCCAGGCGCCCGGGCGCGATGCCGCCGGCCAGGTTCAGATAGGCGACGTCGAAGTCGATCGTCGGCCGACGCAGGCGCGGTGCCGCCGCGCCGTGCAGCAGACGGCGCGTCGCAGCAATCCCGCCACGGATCACCGCCTCGGGCGGCTCGTCCGGGCACAGCGTCGCCAGTCGGCGGGCCGCCCCGAAGCTGGACGGCATCATCACCGCATCCGCCGCGAGCTCATCGAGCAAGGCCTCCGGCACATCGACCCCGGCCAGGTGCTCGCCCACCATCTTGCGCCGCACGCTGCGCGGCGGCACCGCGAACGCGACCGGCAGCAGAAAGCGACGCCGGAACGCCGGGTCGATGCTGTCCGCGTCGTTGGTGATCCAGATCGCGGGGACCGGGTTCTCCTCCAGCACCCGGTTCATCCAGCCCTTCTCCCGGTGCGCCTTCGCCTCCCCACCGAGCAGCATCGCGAGGGTGTTGGCGGAGTCGGCGAACACATCCTCCACTTCGTCGAAGATCAGCAGGGCGTCGGCGTGCGTGCGCAGCAGCTGCTGGGCGAGCTGGTAGGCACCCAGGCGGTCCGTGCGTGACATCGCCTGACCCTTCGCGCCCTCGTAGCGCACGCTGTAGGCATGCAGCCCCGCGGCGGTTGCCACCGCCAACGCGAACTGCGTCTTGCCACTCCCGGGCGCGCCATGCAGCAGCGCGTTGATGCCCGCCGCGCGCGCCCTGGCCCCCTGCCCCAGCACCGCCGTCAGCCGCTGCGCCTCGGTGCTCAGATGCGGAAAGCGCTCCAGCGCAAAGTGCGCGACCGGCGCCGGATCGATCAGCGCGTCCAGCAGCGCGTCACGATCCTGCGGGTTCTGCGCCAGCAGTTCGGCGAAGAGGTTCTCCGCATCCAGGTAGTCCTCCAGATCCGGCGCCAGACTGCCTCGCCGCAGCAGACCGAGTCGCACCAGCGAGCGCGTGGGCTCGAGGCGCTGCAGCACCGCCCTCGGCTGACAATCGAACGCGGCCGAGAGGCATTCGAGATGATGCTGGATGCGCAGCGTCCCCGTCTCACGAAGAAAAAACGGGAACGGTTGCAGCGTCTCGCGCTTCTCGACAAAGTCGAGCATCTGCCCCTCCAGCGCATCCAGGCCCGCACACGCCACCAGCACCTGGATGCAGTGGCGCGTGGGCGTGGTGCCATCGTCGGCGGCCAGCCGCGCCAGGACCGCCTCGGGGACGTCGCTGAAGTACCCGATCAGGGTCTTGCGCATGCGCGCCCCCGCCACACCGCTGGGGATCCGCCACGGATCACCCCGATGACTGCGGTAGGGCTGGAAAAGGTTCCAGTCATCGTCCTCGTCGTCCTCGTCCTTTGCGGCCCCATGACGCGACGCGGGCTCGTCCGGACGCTCCCACTCCCGCTTCAACAGCTGGAGCTTGTCCGGGTCGAACAGACAGCGCGTCAGCGCCCAGAGGGGATTGAGAAAGTCTTCGTCATCGAAGCGCCCTTGCAGCCAGGTGCAGCGCGCCACCATCTGCAACGCATAGCGCGCGCCACGCCGCTCGGTCGCGTCGAGCGACGCGAAGTCTTCACGCCAGGGCCGGGACCTGTCCAGCGAGTGCCGCTGCGCCATCACAACCCCTCCTCGGCCTGCCAGGGCTGGAAGCGCCGGCTGTCGAAGTGCCAGGTGAGGAACATGCTCGGCATGCCCTCATCCTCGGCAAACACGCCCAGCACCACATCCAGCGGCTCGCGAAAATACGGGCTGCCCGAGTCCCGCTCGCGATCGAGCACGGACGTCTCCAGCACCTCCATCACCACGGCGGGCGCTCCATTCTTCGGATAGCGGCGGTTGCTCAGCCCCGGCTTCCAGGTAACGATGTCCCCCACCTTGAACGTGTGGCACACCTGCATCGCCTCATAGCGCTCGCTCAGCGCCCGCGCGAGGCTCTCCATCGGCGACTCGAGGGGGTCGTCCTCCTCGAGCAGGTCGAACTGCGCGTCCGAGCTGATCCCGATGCGATCCAGGATGTTGCGCGACGACAGCGGGTCGTTTTTTTTTGGTTTCATGCGTGGGCCTCCTTGTTCCAGCCCCGCCATTGCACCACCCGGGTGCGACTGATCCTGTCGCCTGCAAGCCCTAACCTTCGCACTGCCAACAATCGAAACCTTTCACGCGCTTTCTCACCTTACCGCCGAACGCGCAAGACCTGGAGCCATCACCATGCCCAACCTCATGAGCGAAAGCGAAGTCAGCCTCGACAGCCTGGCAGCACACCTCGAGAACGCCGGCTGGAGCGTCGAGCAGCACGACAATCACCTGCGCCTGCGCAGCGACGCCGGGTACAGCTACTCGCTCCAGCTCGACACCGAGCGCTGCTTCATCTCCTTTAGCTGCTTCTACCCGGTCGACAAGGACTACGACGAGCCCCTGGAGCTGGTCAATCGGCTCAATGCCCAGGTCTTTCTGGCGAACTTCTCCATCGACGCCGATCGCGACCTGCGCATCACCTACGCGATGAGCTACAGCCGTGGGCTGATCGTGCCCCAGTTCTCGCGCATGGTTCGCCGCTTCGGCAGCCTCATCGAGTACGTGCGCAACGAGTACGACACCGACGGACGCGTCTTCAACATCGGAGGGGAAGATGCCGAGGCGGGCGAGGACACTGAGGAGCGCGTGCTGCAGTGAGCGAGCCCGGCCGGTGCCCAAGCCGCCTGGTGCCTGCGGGTGCGCGCGAACACGGGTGGCGCCGAACACACGATTCGGGACACACCATGCTGAAAGTTCTGGGCGACAACACACGAGGCCAGGATTACTTCGTCGGCGACCTCCACGGCTGTTACGAGGAGCTCATGCACACGCTCGACCACCTCGGCTTCGACCCCGCCCGGGACCGGCTGATCTCGGTCGGCGATCTGGTGGACCGGGGGCCGGACTCCGGCAAATGCCTCGAGCTGGTCAAGGCGCCCTGGTTCCACGCCGTGCGCGGGAACCACGAGCAGATGATGATCGACTGCCATCAGGACCCCGGTGACGCCGCCTACGACTACGTGATGTCGGGCGGAGACTGGTTCGTGCACAGCGCGCCCGACGTACAGCGCGCGCTCGCCGAGCTCGCCGACACGCTACCGCTCTTCCTCCAGGTCCCGCTGGGTGGTCGGCGGATCGGGGTAGTCCATGGCGACTTCCTCGAAACGGCCTGGATCACGCAGAAGAAGCTCAAGCGGATGGCCGCCGACAAGCAGCAGGACCTGCGCCAGACCGCACTCTGGGGGCGCTCACGAATCAGCCGCGGCACCGCCCAGCCCGTCAAGGGCGTCGACCTTGTCGTGTGCGGCCACACCGTGGTTGAAGAGGTGTACGTACTCGGCAATGTCCTGTACATCGACACCGGCGCCTGCTTCGGCGGCAGCCTGACCGTGCTGCGCAGCGAGGAGCTGCTGGCGCTATACGACCTCGAAAAGAAACGCGAGCCCAGGATTGGCGTGTATGGGCTGTGGTGCTAGACGCACCCCATCATGTCCACCAACCCCCGTGTCTGCGCCCTCCTCCGAACATGAACCTGCCCCCGAACTTCCCTGCCCTGCTCACCGCCGCCGCGGCCTGGATCGACAGCCTCGAACAGCAGGCGCTCGCCCACGGCCGCCCTCTTGCGCCACACGAGCTCGCCTTCGCCCACCATGCCGGCGTGCGCGAGCCGCAGCGCATCCGGGTGCTCGAGCTCGACCACTTTCCGCAGCCTGCAGACCCCGCGCTGTGTGCCGCAGCCCAGGCGTACGGCCTTCTCAGCGAGCGCACCTGCGGGCTCACCGCAGGTCATGGGATCCTCCTGCGTCGCGGGGTGGCCGATGCACGCGTGCTGTCGCATGAATGCAGGCATGTTCAGCAGTACGAGGTTGCGGGGAGTGCGGTTGCGTTTCTTACTGAGTATCTGGGGCAGATTGTGGAGTATGGGTATTGGGATGCGCCGTTGGAGAAGGATGCGTGCGGTCATGAAGTGGCTCAGCTCGGCCCGATTTCACTATCGCAAGAGAAGCCTCTGACGCCCGCGTTGCAGGATCAGATGGGGTCAGATAGCATCGAATTCGCTTCAGTTATGGCATTCGTATGAGAGCTTCACCATCTTGAGACTGCTTGCTCGCCCCCTACGCCTTTGCTTCCCGCTGGAAAGATCCGTATTGAAGCGCGCCTTCCGCAAGATTTTCTAACGGGAGAAGGTTTCGGCTTCGCTCTATTCACCTTGACTTGAGCTATTCAATGAACGTCTTCCAGACTCACGCCGCGATTGTCGAAGACTATGCGACCTATATCCGCAGCTTCCTGCAAATCGCGGATCCGAACATTCGGTCAGTTGTCGAGCAAGCTCTTGACAAGGGCACGCTATGGCCGGAGGCGCTACTTCAGTTCAATCCGTCGTTCGAGATGTTTGGCAGCGTCGCCGACGTTACCGCTAAAGGCTTGCTCCACCCGGACCTGAAGCACATCTTCAAGGGCTACTCCCTCTATCGCCATCAGACGGAAGCCATTGGGCTTGGTACTGCGGGGCGAGATTTCATCGTCACGTCAGGTACGGGCTCGGGTAAATCGCTGACCTACCTCGGTACCGTTTTCCACCACCTGCTCTCGAATCCCAATGCGAAGGGTGTCGTAGCCATCATCGTCTATCCGATGAATGCCCTGATCAACTCGCAGTTCGATGAGATCAGTCGATACAAACAAAACTTCGAACAGGCAACGGGGCAGTCTTTCCCAATCTCATTCGGACAGTACACCGGCCAGGAAAAAGAAGACGCTCGCCAGAAGATGCGGGAGTTTCCACCGCAGATTCTGCTCACGAACTACATGATGCTGGAGTTGCTGCTTACGCGAATACGAGAGCGGAACATCCGAGACCGCATTTACGAAAACCTCCGGTATCTGGTTTTCGATGAGTTGCACACCTACCGCGGCCGCCAGGGTGCTGACGTCGCGCTGCTGACCCGCCGTATTCAGGCCCGATGCATCAATCCGGTGGTTTGCATTGGGACGTCCGCGACCATGGTTTCCGTAGGCTCGTTTGCCGAACAACGGACAGAGGTTGCCAAGGTGGCGAGTAAGCTGTTTGGCAAGACCTTTGGCTCCGATCAGATTATCAATGAGACTTTGGCCAGGTCTCTTGAGGCTGAAGGGCGGATTCCGAGTCGAGAAGCCCTCTCAGGGACTATTGCCAACGAGGCCAGTCTATCCGGCAACGAGGCCGAGCTGAAGTTGAATCCGGTCGCGATCTGGCTTGAAAACGTGATTGCCCTCGAATTTCGCGATGGTTACCTCGTTCGCGGTAAACCACGTGAGTTCAAAAAGATTGCAGAAGCGCTTGGTGAAGCTTCGGGTCTTTCCACGGACAGATGCCGCAGCTACCTGCAAGGGCTCTTGCAGTGGATTAGCGTCATCAACAAGCAACTTCAGGATAATGGAAATCGTTATACGCTACTCCCATTCAAGCTTCACCAGTTTATTTCGCAGACCGGCTCCGTCTATACGACACTGGATCAGGACGAGAACCGATTCATCACTCTGGAGCCAGGCGTCTATCGAGTCGACGATGGGTCGAAGAAACCGATCTACCCGAGCGTTTTCTCGCGTGCGAGTGGCCACGCGTTCATTTGCGTGTCAAAACAGGGAAACCGGTTGGAGCCACGTGAGTTCCGCGTCAGTTCCGACGATGATCAGGAAGCGACGGATGGCTACCTGATTATTGGCGAGGACCTGTGGGATCCGCTGGGTGATCTGGAGCTTCTGCCTGAAGCCTGGGTCCGGCAGACCAAGTCCGGCCCGGTCCCGGATTCGAAGAAGAAAGCCTTCTTCCCGACCAAGCTTTACTTCAACGAGCTAGGTGAATGTTCGGAGTCGAAGCCGCTGAAGTGGTGGGGTTGGTTCATGAAGGCGCCTTTGCTCTTCGATCCGACCGCCGGCGTTTTCTATGACACGAAGACCAACGAAGGTACCAAGCTTACAAAACTTGGTAGCGAAGGCCGTAGCACCTCGACCACCATTACCGCCTTCTCGATCCTCAATCGCCTGAATGACGCGGGATATCGAAGTCAGGATCAGAAGCTGCTGAGCTTTACTGATAACCGGCAGGACGCAGCCCTGCAGGCTGGGCACTTCAACGATTTCGTTCAGGTGGTGCGTCTACGCGCTGGTATACGTAAGGCGTTGGAGTTGGCGCCGGAGAAAACACTCAATTACGCGACACTTGGCGAGGCGATCTTCAGGGCGCTGAACGCACCCTTCCTCGAATTTGCCGCTTGCAATGAAGAACCTGCCTTCGGACACGTCCGTGAGGGTTACGAGCGGCACTTCCAAGACTATCTTCTGTACCGAGCCATCGCCGATTTGCGCCGGAGCTGGCGCATCGTGCTACCTAACCTCGAACAATGTGCCCTGCTGGAGGTTACGTATGCGGATCTTGAGCGCGCAGCCTCAGACTCGGTATGGAACAGGTTCCCTTTGCTCGGCGACATCCAGATTGAACAGCGACGTGATTTCATCGCCACCATTCTCGACTTCTTTCGCCTTGAGTTTGCCATCCACAGCGAAAACTACCTGACGCAATCGAAACTCAAAGAGAACGAAAAACACTTCCGGGAACGCCTGCGCTCCCCTTGGACCTTGGATCGGAATGAAGAACTGCGGGAGCCCTTCTTCATACGTTATGACCCGCTTCACAAGTCCGCCAAGCTCTCTTCGAAAAGCATGGGCCCGGCCAGCGCACTCGGCAAGTTCATCAAGCTTTACGTTCGGCGCAACGAGATCGATATCGACTTGAAAGGGGCCAAGTACCGTACCTTCATCGAGCGCCTCATGGTCATGCTCGAGCAGGCGGATTTCCTCAAGTCGCAAATGGCGAAGAACGAGAAGAACGAACCAGTTCCGATCTACCGTCTACGGCTAGAGAAGATCATCTGGAAGCTGGGCGATGGCAAGACGGTCAAGGCTGATCTGATCAAGCAACGCTCCTATAAAGACCAGGCACCACAACCCAATCTGTTTTTTCAGAGCCTCTACTCGCGCGATTTCGCCAAAACCAAGCGTCTGCGCGGAGAGGATCACACGGGGCAGTTGAGCACCGACGTGCGAATTGAGCGTGAAGATCAATTTCGGGCCGGAGAGATCAGCGCTCTGTTTTGCTCTCCAACGATGGAACTGGGGATCGACATCAGCAGCCTGAGCGTCGTCCATATGCGTAACGCGCCGCCCAATCCGGCTAACTACGCGCAGCGTTCCGGCCGTGCTGGCCGGAGCGGTCAGGCGGCCCTTGTCTTCACTTACTGCTCGACTTATTCGCCACATGACCGCCACTACTTTGGCAAGCAGACAGACATGGTTGCGGGGAGCGTCAACGCCCCGCGCCTCGACCTCTGCAACCGCGAGTTGCTCGCCTCGCACTTGAATGCGTTAGTCGCCTCCGAAATCGGCATGCCTGGCCTGGACGACATGGGCGTGGGGCGTCCATCTATCATGCGGCTGGTGACGGACGACCACGACAAGATGCCGCTAGCCAATGAGGTCCGAGCTGGACTGGCGTTATCTCCGGCGACCTTCAATCACGTCAAGGCAACCTTCAAGCGCGTGATTCAAGACTTCGAAGACGAGTTGATGCGCTCCGGATCGACTTGGTACTCGGATCAGTGGGTCGAGCAGAACCTGTCCAAGGTTGCCGAGAACCTCGACCGGTCGCTGGATCGCTGGCGTCGGCTCTATCGTTCCGCCCGAACCATCCTGACCCGCGCAACCCAGAAGATCGAAAGCGGAACGCTCACTGGCGGCAGCGACGAGTACCGAAAGTACAAGCGCAACCTCGATCAGGCGACGCGACAGCTCGACCTGCTCAAAAACGACCTCAAGGGATCGTCCAGCGAGTTGTCGGAGTTTTATCCCTATCGCTATTTCGCTTCGGAGGGTTTCCTGCCGGGTTACAACTTCACTCGCCTACCGATACGGGTCTTCCTGCCGACCAGTGACTCGTCAGGTGAATTCGTTTCGCGACCGCGGTCGATCGCCCTGCGTGAATTCGGTCCCCTGAACATCATCTACCACAACGGTCGGAAGTATCGAGTCTGCCAGTTGGTGTTGCAGGACGCCGATTCGGCCCTTACGGAAGCCAAGATCAGCAGCAAGACCGGGTATTTCATGGCCGGTGAAGCCGCGAAGGACAGTACCTGCCCGATCTCGGGAGCTGATCTCTCGGACAACTCATCGAAGCAGCACCTGCACGACCTGATCGAAATGGCCGAGTCGCGGGCCGAAGAGGTTGACCGGATTACCTGTGAGGAAGAAGAACGCGTTTCGCGGGGCTTCGATATTCGCACCTATTTCTCTGTCGATGGCGGACAGGTCGATCGCATCCGCAAGGCGGTCGCACAGTCCAGTGAAAACGCGCTCCTCAACTTGCGTTACGTTCCTGCCGCGCGTCTGGTTCATGTGAACTATCAATGGCGATCAGCCAAGAACGAGGGCTTTCCTATCGGCCTTGTCTCCGGCGACTGGCGATCCTCCATCCCTGAGACTGACGAAAACCGCAGGGAAGAATTCCGTCTCGTCAAACTCTGGACCTCCAATGTGGCCGATGCGCTCTACATCGAGCCAGTCCAGCCGCTCGGGCTGAAACCGGATGGCGTCGTGACCCTCCAGCACGCCCTCAAGCGTGCGATCGAACGGGTCTTCCAGGTCGAGCCCAATGAGATCGGCGTCGTTGCCATTGGCGATCCCGAGGCACCAAACATTCTGCTTTACGAGGCCTCGGAAGGCAGTCTCGGGATCCTTTCCCAGTTTGTCGAGAACGTGGAGGTCTTTCACCGCGTGGTCGCCGAAGCCATTGTCTTGTGCCGTTTCGACGACCCGAGCTACAAGGAGCCGGCGAGCTACGACGACCTGCTGAGCTATTTCAACCAGCGCGACCACACCATCATCGATCGCCATCTGATCCAGGATGCGCTCGACAAGTTGCGCATCTGCAAGATCGAGATCCAGACCAATTCCGGATTCCGCAGCTACGACGCCCAATACGAGTCGCTGATGCGCAACCTCGATCCAACGTCCTCGACCGAGCGGAAGTTCATCCAGCATCTTCACGAGAACGGTTTGCGTCTGCCAGACGCGGCGCAAAAACGCGTCGATGGCTTGTATGTGCAGCCAGATTTCTACTATGAACCCCGAATCTGGGTTTTCTGCGACGGAACACCGCATGACGAGCCGGCTATCAAGGCCGACGATGAGGCCAAGCGCCAAGCCATCATGGCGCGTGGTGATGAGGTCTGGGTCTATTACTACAAGGACAGTCTGGCCGAAATCGTGGCTGCCCGTCCGGATATCTTCAGGAAAGTTCGATGACCTCGCTCACCCACGCCGCCGTTCAGCCCGGAAAGCTCGTCACCTTGCGTGGTCGGGACTGGATCGTTCTTCCTTCCAACGATCCCGAACTACTGGTCGTCAAACCGCTCGGCGGAAGCGACGACGAAACCACCGGAATCTACCTGCCTCTGGCATTGGAATCAGATCGCCCTGCCGATGCGCGATTTGCCGCCCCAACTGCGGAAGACCTTGGTGACATCAGCTCGGCGCGCCTGCTCTATGACTCTGCACGCCTCGCTTTCCGCAATGGTGCTGGCCCTTTCCGGGCGCTTGCCAAGCTGTCGTTCAGGCCACGCTCCTACCAGATGGTGCCGCTCATCATGGCGCTGCGGCAGGAAACGGTGCGCCTGTTGGTTGCCGACGATGTCGGCGTCGGCAAAACCGTCGAATCGCTGCTCATCGTTCGCGAGTTGCTGGAGCGTCGCAAGATCAAGCGCTTCGCTGTCATCTGCTTGCCCCATCTATGCGAGCAATGGCAGGCGGAAATCCGCTCGAAGCTCGATATTGAAGCCGTCATCATCCGGTCCAATACGCAGGCGAGACTCGACCGGCAGATCCAGGGCGATACCAGCGTTTATGAGTACTACCCCTACCAGGTCATCAGTATTGACTTCATCAAGTCCGATGCCCGCCGTGATGTCTTTGTCGAGCAGTGCCCCGAATTGGTCATCGTCGACGAAGCGCACACCTGCGCCAGACCTGCCGGTGCGTCCAACAGCCAGCAACAGCGCTACCACTTGGTCAGCCGGATCGCGGCCAAGCCAGGTCAGCAGCTGATCCTGCTGACCGCAACTCCCCACAGCGGCAAGCCAGAAGAGTTCCAGTCTCTGCTCGGATTGGTCCATAAAGATTTCGAAACCCTCGACCTGCCAAATTCGAACCAGCAACAGCGCAAGGAACTGGCGCGCCATTTCGTCCAGCGCAAACGCGGCGACGTCGAAAAATGGCTGGGCGAAGACACCCCGTTTCCCGAGCGCGACGCCTTCGAGTGGCCCTACGAACTCTCGCCCGGTTACGCCCGCTTCTTCGAACAGATCATAGATTTTGCTCGCCGACTGATTGCACCGGATGCCAAACAGGGCGAACGCAAGCGTGTTCAATACTGGACGGCGCTGGCACTGCTGCGCGGCGTGATGTCCAGCCCGGCCGCCGGCATTGAGATGCTGAATGCACGGATGACCAACCTAGCCGTCGCGGTCGGGGAGGACATTGAGCTTGCCACCGCAAGTGATGACGACGACAACCCGGTCCGGGACACGGAGTTTGGGTTTGAAGGCGACAACACGCCAACCCAAGTGGTGGAGCGCAACGACTGGAGCAAACACCAACGCGAAGAAATGCGCGAATTCGCACGCGCCCTTGGCGAATTGGCAACCATCCAGCATGACCAGAAGCTGGCCGCTGCCGAACTGATCATCGACGACTGGCTCGCCGGTGGTTACAGCCCGGTGGTGTTCTGCCGCTACATCGCAACCGCCAACTACATCGGCACCCAACTCGCCCCACTGATCCGAAAGAAGTTTCCCAAGGCCGACGTGCAAGTCATCACCAGTGAACTGCCGGACGAACTGCGCAAGCAGCGGGTCGAAGAGATGGGGCGCTCCCGAGTTCGACAGTTACGCTCGCAAGTCCTTGTTTTTGCTAGATCGCACTTTCAAAAATGCCACTACAACAGCGTCAGCTGCTCCGGCGCCGCCGGTTTTTCGATTCCTAAGGCATGAAGCACCTCGTTCTGTTCCG
>JAEUNQ010000091.1 GCA_016790365.1 Thauera sp.
GGCGGCGTTCACCCCCGAATTGATCAGGATGCGCACCATCGGCACGGTGAACAGCAGCACGAAGCCGGCGCCGAGCAGCACGCGCGAGGACTCGCCCACCGCCTTCACCAGCGAGCGCGCGTGCATGCCGTGCAGGAACACCGTGATCAGCACCACCGCCACCAGGATGCCGCCGGGCAGGTAGAGCGGCTGGAAGTCGGCCTTGATGCCCTTCTCGCCCAGGATGTCGGCGAACACGATCACCACCGACTTCATCGCCCCGCCGATCTCGGGGAACACCCGGCTCAGCACCAGCAGCGCACCCACCAGCACGTAGGGCAGCCAGGCGCGGAAGATGCCGATCGGCTGGTGACGCGGCAGCTGGTCGAGCTTCATCTCGATGCTGCCCATCCACTCGCTCGGCCACTCCTTCGGGTCGGCGAAGTCCCAGGTCTTCTTCGGCACCAGGAAACCGAAGCGCGCCGCGCTGGTGACGATGGCCAGGCCCACCAGGCCGCCCAGCAGCGAGGGGAACTCCGGCCCCAGGAAGACGCCGGTGAAGGCATACGGCACGGTGAAGGCCAACCCCGCGAAGAGCGCGAAGGGCAGCACCTCGAGGCCGGCCTTCCAGCTCTTCTCGCGGCCGAAGAAGCGGGTGAGCATCATCACCATGATCAGCGGGATCACCGTGCCGACCATGGCGTGGATGATCGCCACGTTGCCGGTGATCACCTGCAGGAAGACATCCCAGCTCGAACCCTTGGCGGCGAGCTGCGCGCCGATCGTCGCGCTGTCGAGGCCGCTATTGACGCCGATGATGATCGGCGTGCCCACCGCACCGAAGGACACTGGCGTGCTCTGCACCAGCATGCCGAGCAGCACCGCCGCCAGCGCCGGGAAGCCGATCGCCACCAGCAGCGGCGCGGCGATCGCCGCCGGCGTGCCGAAGCCCGACGCGCCCTCGATGAAGCAGCCGAACAGCCACGCGATGATGATCGCCTGGATGCGGCGGTCGGGGCTGATCGTGGCGAAGCCCGCGCGGATCGCGGTGATGCCGCCCGAGTACTTCAGCGTATTGAGCAGCAGGATGGCGCCGAAGATGATCCACAGCACCCCGATCGTGATCACCAGCCCCTGCAGGGTCGAGGCGAGCACGCGGTTCAGGCTCATCTCCCACACGTACAGGCCGATGCCCGCGGTCAGGAAATAGACGACCGGCATCGCGCGCTTGGCGGGCCAGCGCAGGCCCACCAGCAGCACCGCGGCGAGCAGGATCGGAGAAAAGGCGAGGAATGCGAGCGTACCCGGCTGCATGGGAATCCCCGCCTCAGACCGGCGCGCGCATCGTGCGCGCCGCCATGAACATCGATCGAACCATCATTGCCCCTTCCCCCTTCGGATGGATTTCATGAAATCTGGATGACTGTGCTTCCGTCTTTTCGGTAAATTGGTATTACCACTTTACCGAAAGTTGCACCAGACTAAGGGAGCCCGCGAGGCATGTCAATGCAAATCATCAGATTTATCGATGGCAACATGAGGGGGGGGGTTCGGCAGGCGCCTGGAGGGGGCTGCGGGCGGGGCTACCGTTCCACAGAGGCCCTGGTCCCAGGCTGCGCGGCGTCGAGCGCGAGGAACCACCGGACCCGGTGCCGCCCCCCGAACAGCTCGCGCGAGTTGGTAGCAGGTCGGCAGCGCCATGCATCTATACTTGTCCGGCAATGCCAGTTGCTTCACCTGGAGACCGATCTGCGATGCACGAAATCTCGCCATCCGACCTCAAGACCATCCTCCACTCCAAGCGCGCCAACCTGTACTTAGAGCATTGCCGCGTGCTGGTGAATGGCGGCCGGGTGGAATACGTCACCGACGAGGGCAACCGGTCGGCGTACTGGAACATCCCGATCGCCAACACCAAAACGATCGCTGCGCAGGCTCAGTCTGTGAGACTGCACTCAGCCCAAAATGTGTGAGAACTGCAACCTCGGAAGAATCCAGATGACAGCTTCTTACTTCGGCTACTGGGGCAAAGCACGGCCACACGCGGCGCAAGGTGACGAATGCCACCTGCTGCCCTATCACTGCCTCGATGTGGCTGCGGTAGGAGTCACCCTGCTGAAGCGCTCGCCTGCACTGCGCACACTTTTCACAGACGCACTAGCCTTGGATGTGGATGAGCGCTTGTATTCGTGGTTCGCTTTCTGCCTCGCGATACACGACCTGGGCAAGTTCGCCGAGTCCTTCCAGGGACAGCGTTCCGATCTCGTTTACCGCCTACGCGGACGGGTGGCCGATCCAGGCAAACCATACGGTGTTCGTCATGACACCCTTGGCTGGCTGCTCTGGGACCAACACCTCAAGGACCGGGCGGTCGATCAATGCTGGTTCGGCCGACACAGCGAGGAAATGCTCGAAGGTACGGATTCGTGGTTGCGCGCCACCATGGGACACCACGGACTGCCCCCTGCCGCTCAGGGGTACTGGCGCCACCACTTCGCCCCTGACGACGTTCGCGCGATCGAGGGCTTCCTGGGGGACCTCCGCGTCCTTTTCTCAACGGATGCGATCTGGCCGACCGACCACGCAATCGACCCGCGGACCTTCGACGCAACCAGCAGATTGCTGTCTTGGTGGATCGCCGGAGTCACGGTACTCGCGGATTGGATCGGGTCGAATACGGACTTCTTCACCTATCGTTCGGATCAGTGCCCACTGGACGACTACTGGCTGAGAGCGCAGGAGCGCGCCGTGTCAGCACTCGATACCGCAGGTGTATTGCCGGTGCCATGCCAAGAACGCAGTTTCACCGCGTTGTTCCCGGAAATCGCAGCGCCTTCTCCCCTACAGGCTTGGGCAATCGGCACGCCCATCCATTCAGGGCCACAACTCCATCTGCTGGAGGACGTTACGGGCGCCGGAAAGACCGAGGCGGCCGTCATGCTCGCACACCGGATGATGACCACTGGCTGTGCCGACGGCTTCTTCATCGCGCTACCGACCATGGCCACGGCCAATGCAATGTACGGCCGCATCGCCCATGTCTATCGCATGTTGTTCGAGGGCAACCCCAGCCTCGTGCTGGCGCACGGGCAGCGCAACCTGGTCGAGGCCTTTGCCGAGTCCGTTCTGCCAGCGGGACAGGAGGAGGCCGACATGGCGCAGCAAGACGATACCGCCACCGCTCGCTGCAATGCCTGGCTTGCCGACCACAGCAAGCGTGCCCTGCTGGCCCCGGCCGGGGTCGGCACGATCGATCAGGTATTGCTTGCCACGCTCTACAGCAAGCACCAGTCGCTGCGCCTGCTCGGCCTGTTCCGCAAGGTATTGATCGTCGACGAGGTGCATGCCTGCGATGCCTACATGCAGCGCGTGCTCGAAACCGTTCTGACCTTTCACGCCATGGCCGGGGGCAGCACCATCCTCCTTTCGGCCACCTTGCCCGAGCGTATGAAGCACTCCCTGCTCGATGCCTTTGCGCGCGGGCGCCACGCGGGACCGCTGTCTCGAGCCTCGTCGACAGATTTCCCGTAAGCGCCACACATTCCCCACCTTCTCGGCTCCCTGACTCCTCCCTCAGACTCCCACGCACGCGAGAACAACCTGGAGTGCATTGTGGGGAGACGAACGTCTGACGAAGTCTGGCAGGAGCGCTTCAAGCTCTGGCAGCAGAGTGGCTTGAGCCAGCGGGTGTGGTGCGCGGAAAACG
>JAEUNQ010000099.1 GCA_016790365.1 Thauera sp.
CAGAAGGTCGAGAAGAAGAAGACCTCGGGCGTGGCCGTGCTGCCCGGCAAGCTGTCGGACTGCGAGTCCGAGGACCTCGCCGACAACGAGCTCTTCCTGGTCGAGGGCGACTCCGCCGGCGGCTCGGCCAAGATGGCGCGCAACAAGGAGACCCAGGCCATCCTGCCGCTGCGCGGCAAGGTGCAGAACGCCTGGGAGATCGACCCCGACCGCCTGTTCGCCAACGCCGAGATCCACGACATCGCGGTGGCGCTCGGCGTGGACGCGCACAAGGCCGACAGCGACGTGGACCTCTCCGGCCTGCGCTACGGCAAGGTCGTCATCATGTCCGACGCCGACGTGGACGGCGCCCACATCCAGACCCTGCTGCTCACACTCTTCTTCCGCCACTTCCCCAAGCTCATCGAGCGCGGCCACGTGTATGTGGCACAGCCGCCGCTGTACCGCGTCGATGTGCCCGCGCAGGGCAAGAAGCGCCCGCCGCGCCGGCTCTACGCGCTCGACGAGGGCGAGCTCGCCGCGATCCGCGACCGCCTCGCCAAGGAAGGCTTCAAGCCCGACGCGATCGAGATCGGCCGCTTCAAGGGCCTCGGCGAGATGAACCCCGACCAGCTGCGCGAGACCACCATGGACCCCGCCACTCGCCGCGTGCTGCCGGTAAAGGTACGCAACGGCGCGCTGCAGGACACGCTGAAGATGTTCACCCTGCTGATGGGGAAGGGCGAGGCCTCGGGGCGGCGCGCGTGGATGGAGGAGAAGGGCGACAGCGTGGAGGCGGATGTGTGAGAGGGCGTCGACCACCGGGCCGGCAGCACGGGAAGCGGGATGAACTCGACCGCGCTTCGGAAATCTGAACCCATCCCGAAAAGATATATACTAATGGTAGATTCCAGACAAAGGAGGATGCCATGGACACTGCAAAGCTCTTCATCAATGGTCGCAGCCAGGCGGTGCGTCTTCCCAAGGAATTTCGTTTCGAGGGTGACGAAGTAATGATCAAGCGCGTAGGTGACGCCGTCGTGCTGTTACCACGTCACGGCTGGCGGACGCTCTTCGACGCGCTCGACCAATTCGAAACGGGGTTCGAGTTGGTCCGCGAGCAGCCGCCCCAGCAGGAACGCGAGGCGATCGCGCCATGAAGTACATGTTGGACACCAACATCTGCATCTACCTCATCAACCATCGTCCCGCCCACGTCCGCCAACACTTCGAAGCACATCCGATCGGCGATATCGGGATCTCGGTCATCACTGCCTGCGAACTTGCCTACGGCGTATCGAAGAGCAGGTCGGCACGCAATCGGGCAGCGCTCGAGACCTTCCTGCTGCCGCTGGACATTGCAGCTTTTGACGACACGGCGGTCTGGCGCTACGCCGCGCTGCGCGCCGAACTCGAACGCAGCGGGCAGCCGATCGGAGCACTCGATACCCAGATCGCCGCCCACGCACTCACGCTCGGATGCACGCTGGTCACCAACAACACGCGCGAGTTCGCCCGTATCGGCGGCCTGGCGCTCGAGAACTGGGCCGAGCCGCTGCTGCATGAACCCCTGGCACCTTATCTTTCCGCAACATGAGCACTGACACTCCCGATCTCTTCGACGCGCCCAACGTGCCCGCATCGGCTACGACTACGACCTCGCCCGCAAGTGCGGCGCCGAGTATTGCCGCGCCGGCGCAGGCAGACGAAGCCGACACGCGGGTAGCCGACACCGGTGCCGACCAGCCCCCGCCCCCTGCCCCGCCCGCCGCCCCCGACCCGGAGCCCGAGGACGACGGCACGCTGGCGCTCGACCGCTACGCCGAGCGCGCCTACCTCGCCTACGCGATGAGCGTGGTGAAGTCGCGCGCGCTGCCGCAGGTCGAGGACGGCCTGAAGCCGGTGCAGCGCCGCATCCTGTTCGCGATGAACGAGATGCGGCTGTCGTCCACCTCCAAGCACGTGAAGTCTGCGCGCGTGGTCGGCGACGTGATCGGCAAGTACCACCCGCACGGCGACACCTCGGTGTACGACGCCATGGTGCGGGTGGCACAGGACTTCTCGCTGCGCTATCCGCTGGTCGACGGCCAGGGCAACTTCGGCTCGCGCGACGGCGACTCGGCGGCGGCGATGCGCTACACCGAGTGCCGCCTGACCCCGATCGCCGAGTTGCTGCTGGCCGAGATCGACCGCGGCACGGTGGACTTCACCCCCAACTACGACGGCGCCTTCGAGGAGCCGCAGCTGCTGCCCGCGCGCCTGCCCTTCGTGCTGTTGAACGGCGCCTCGGGCATCGCGGTGGGCATGGCGACCGAGATCCCGCCGCACAACCTGCGCGAGGTGGCCGAGGCCACCTGCCACCTCATCCGCCACCCCGAGGCCACGCTCGAGGACGTACTCGGCATCATCCCCGGTCCCGATTTTCCCGGCGGTGGCCAGCTCATCTCGACGCCCGAGACCATCCGCGACGCCTATGCATCGGGCCGCGGCAGCGTGCGTCTGCGCGCGCGCTGGAAGATCGAGGAACTTGCCCGCGGCCAGTGGCGCGCGATCGTCGAGGAGCTGCCGCACGGCGTCTCTGCCGCACAGGTGCTGTCCGAGATCGAGACCCTGACCAACCCGCAGCCGCGCGCAGGCAAGAAGGAGGTCTCGCAAGAGCAGAAGAACCTCAAGCAGCTCGTGCTCGGCGTGCTCGACACGGTGCGCGACGAGTCCAGCGACAAGGCGCCGGTGCGCATCGTGCTGGAGCCCAAGTCCAGCCGGCAGAACCGCGACGAGTTCATGGCGGTGCTGCTCGCCCACACCAGCCTCGAAACCTCGGCCTCGGTCAACATGACCATGATCGGCCGCGATGGCCGGCCGCAGCAGAAGAACCTGGTGCAGATCCTGCGCGAGTGGATCGACTTCCGCTATGTGACCGTCGAGCGGCGCACGCGTCATCGCCTGGACGAGGTCGACCGCCGCATCCACATCCTCGAAGGCCGCATGATCGCCTTCCTGCACATCGAGGAAGTGATCCGCGTGATCCGCGAGTCGGACGAGCCCAAGCCGGCGCTGATCGCCGCCTTCGGTTTGAGCGAGATCCAGGCCGAGGACATCCTCGAGATCCGCCTGCGCCAGCTCGCCCGCCTGGAAGGCTTCAAGATCGAGAAGGAGCTCGCCGAACTGAAGGACGAGCGCGCCGGCCTGCAGCACCTGCTCGACAGCCATGCGGCGATGACGAAGCTGATCCTGAAGGAGATCCAGGACGACGCGAAGAAGTACGGCGACGACCGCCGCACCGTGGTCGAGGCCGTGGCCGCGGTGGCGCCGGCCGAGATCTCGGTGCCGGACGAGCCCGTCACCGTGATCGTGTCGAAGAACGGCTGGGTACGCTCGCGCCAGGGCCATGGCATCGACCCGGCGGCGATCAGTTACAAGGCAGGCGACTTCGGCTTCGCGGTGATCGAGACACGCACGACGTGGCCGCTGATCGTCGTCGACACCAATGGCCGCGCCTACACGGTCAAGGTGTCCGACCTGCCGGGCGGGCGCGGCGACGGCGCGCCGATCAGCACCCTGGTCGAGTTCCAGGACGGCGGCAAGCTCGCACAGGTCGTCACCGACACCCCGGACTCGGTGTACTTCTTCGCCAACAGCGGCGGCTACGGCTTCCTGTGCAGCGTCGCGGACGCCACCAGCCGGCAGCGCGCCGGCAAGGCCTTCATGAGCCTGGAGAAGGGCGAGAGGGTGCTGCTGCCGGCGAAGGTGTTCGGCGACTGGATCGCGGCAGCATCCGAGAACGGCCGCATCCTCGTCTTCCCCCGCCCCGAGATGAAGACCCAGAGCGGCGGCCGCGGCGTGATCGTGATGGCGCTGGACGAGGGCGAGGCGCTCGCCGCGGTGGCGGTGCCGGCCGACGACGCGGTGCTCGCCGTGGAAGGCAGCGGCCGCGGCGGCAAGGCGGTGAGCATCGAACTCAAGCCTGCCCAGCGCGAACCGCTGCGTCACCGCCGCGCGCGCAAGGGCGTGCCGCTGACGCCCAAGGTGAAGCCCGAGCGCATGCGCTGAAGAACTCGCCCGGTTCGCGGCTGGCGCCGCTCCTACAGGAGGCCGAAACCGCGGCGATTCCCGTAGGAGTGCCGCAAGGCGCGAATGCGGCGGCGGAGGTCCGCACGCGCTCGTTCGATCGATCGCCCGCTTCGCGGCTGGCGCCGCTCCTACAGGAGGCCGAAACCGCGGCGGTTTATGTAGGAGCGCCGCAAGGCGCGAATGCGGCGGCGGAGACCCGCACGCGCTCGTTCGATCGATCGCCCGGTTCGCGGCTGGCGCCGCTCCTACAGGAGGCGGAAACCGCGGCGGTTTATGTAGGAGCGCCGCAAGGCGCGAATGCAGCGGCGAACCGGCGCCTTAGCCCTGCAGGTCTTCGGGCAGGATGGAGCGGATGGGATCGTCGGGCGGGATCGTCGTCGGGCCGGCCTTGCCTTCCGGGTCTGCCACGCGCGACTCGATCAGGATGGTGACGCGGCGATTGCGTCCCCGCCCTTCCTCGTCCGCGTTGTCCGCGACCGGACGCTGGTCGGCATAGCCCGCGGCGGTCAGGCGCGGGGGCGCTACGCCGTTGTCGATGAAGAGCCGCGCCACCGTGGAGGCGCGCACCGCCGAGAGTTCCCAGTTCGACGGGAAGCGGAAGGTGCTGATCGGCACGTTGTCGGTGTGGCCCTCGACCGTGATCGGGAACTCGGCCGGCGCCAGCACCTGCGCCACCGCCTGCAGCGCCGACACCGCATTGGAGCCGAGCGCCGCCTCGCCCGGGGCGAAGAGCAGGCTGGCATTGATCTCGACGCTGACGCCGAACGCCCCCTCGGTGACATTGACCTGGCCCGAGCCGGTGAGCGGCGAGAGCACGCGGCGGATCTCGTCCGCCATGCTGCGCATGCGCTGCGCCGCCTGCTGGCGGCGCTGCTCCACGGCTGGGTCCACCGCCGGCGGCGCCGGCCGGGTGATCGGCTGCGACGGCGCGATGCTGACCTTGGGCAGCACGATCTGCTCGCCGCTGTCGTTGATGTTCACATTGCGGAAGGCCTGCACCAGCGAGTCGGAGAGTACGCGGTACTTGCCCTCGTTGACCGAGGACAGCGAGTACATCACCACGAAGAAGGCGAACAGCAGGGTGATGAAGTCGGCGTACGAGACCAGCCAGCGTTCGTGGTTGTCGTGTTCCTCGTCGAGCTTGCGTCTGCGCCTCATGATCGGTCTCCGGCGCTCAGGTCACGTAGCCCTGCATGCGGCTGGCGATGATGCGTGGATTGTCGCCGTTGGCGATCCCCACCAGGCCATCGACGAACATCTCGCGCTGGGTGGTCAGGGTGACGATGTGCGCACCCAGCTTCTTGGCGATCGGCAGGAACACCAGGTTGGCGAAGCCGACGCCGTAGATCGTGGCGACGAAGGCGACCGCGATGCCGGCGCCCAGCCGCGAGGGGTCGGAGAGGTTCTCCATCACGTGGATCAGCCCCATCACCGCGCCCAGGATGCCGATCGTCGGGGCATAACCGCCGGCTGCCTCCCAGATGCGCGCCGACATTTTCAGCTGGTTCTCCCAAACGCCGATCTCGACCTCGAGTACCTCGCGCAGCCGATTGGGCTCGATTCCGTCGACCAGCAGCTGCAGGCCCTTGCGCATGAAGGGGTCGGGCAATGCCTCGATCTGGTTCTCCAGGCTCAGCAGGCCTTCCTTGCGCGCGGTCTGACCCCAGTTCGCGACCTGCTCGATGATCGTGTCGAAGGCGGGTGCCGGCGGCACGAAGACCCAGCGCGCCATGCGCATGCCCTGAATGAAGACGCGCAGCGGGCTCTGCAGCATCACCGCACCGAGCGTGCCACCGATCACGATCATGAAGGCGGTGGGCTGGAACAGTGAGGACAGGTGCCCGCCCTCGAGCACCTGTCCGACGAGGATCGCGGCGATTCCGAGGGTGAGGCCGACTAGGCTGATCTTGTCCATGGCATCCGGAGGCAGCGCGGGCGGCCTCGATCAGCGGCTCACGGCCGCGTTCTTGGGAGGACGCCCGCGCCGGCGCGCCACGGGCATCGCCGCGCCGCCCTCGAAGACGCAGGCACGCAGGCGGGCCACCGCCTGGCTGTGGAGCTGGCACACGCGCGACTCGGTGACGCCGAGCACCTCGCCGATCTCGCGCAGGTTGAGCTCCTCGTCGTAATACAGCGCCATCACGAGCTGCTCGCGCTCGGGCAGGTGCTCGATCGCCCCCACCAGACGACGGCGCAGGTCGGTATCCTCGAGCAGGGCGAGCGGATCGTTGCCCTCCTGGGCGAGATGTCGATCGAGATAATCGTCGTCGTCCTCGCGGTTGAAGTCCTCGAGATAGACGAGCTGATGGCCGCGCGCGTCCTGCAGCATGCGCTGGTAGTCCTCGAGCGGCAGGTCGAGCGCGGCGGCGAGCTCCGTCTCGGAGGGCGGACGGCCGTTCTGTTGCTCCAGACGGTGGATCGCCGCCTCGATGCGGCGCATGTCGCGGCGCAGGCTGCGCGGCAGCCAGTCGTTCTCGCGCAGGCCGTCGAGCATGGCGCCGCGGATGCGCTGCACCGCATAGGTCTCGAACTGCGCGCCCAGGCCCTGCTCATAACGGCCGAGCGCGTCGAGCAGGCCCATCATGCCGTTCTGGATCAGGTCGTCCACATCCACGCTGGCGGGCAGGCGCGACATCAACTGGAAGGCGATGCGCTTGACCAGCGGGGCGTAGTTTTCGACGAGGCCACCCTTGTCGAGCTTACCGTGTGCGTCGTACATGCATCGGGCCTGTGGATTCTGGCAGCGGACGGGGCCGTCGGACTCCGCCCGCGTGGATAGGAATTGTGCATTTTCCCGTAGCGTCGCCCGCTTTACCAGCGGGATCTGTCACGCTTGCGGCAGATCACGCGCGCATGACGCCGGCACGCGCGGGGGTGGTCACCCGGCGCAGGAAGGCCACCGCGGCATCGCGGGGGGACGTCTGCAGAGACTGCTGCAGGCTGCCGGCGATATCGTCGCGCTCGACCTCGCCCACCCAGGCGAGTGGAACGCCCACATGGCGACGCACCAGCGCGTCGAGGCTGCGGAAGAAGGCGACAGCGTCCGGCCGGCCACGGGCACGGCACACGGCGACATGCACCGAGCCGGCCCCCGCGGCCGCAAGGCCCTTGATCGTCTGGTAGGCGTCGGTGGCACCGCTCGCGCTCGCCTCGGCCACCACCAGCCGGCGCGGCGCGGCGAGCACGAAGGGCGAAGGCTCGGCGGCCTGCGCACCGCTGGCATGCACCAGCACGAAACCGGCGTGGCGATGCAGGATGCGCAGGGCCTCGACCAGGCAGGCGCGGCGCGCATCGTCGAGCAGGGGCAGCGCGAGCGCCGCGGCTGCGGCCGGCACACGCCCAACCAGGCCGGGCACCGGCTGGAGGATGTCGGCGAGCGTGCTGCGGCCGTCGAGCAATTGCAGCAGATCTGCGCCCTCGCCGACCCCGAGCGCAGCGCACAGGGTAGCGCCGCCCTCGGCCTCGTCCAGCATCAGCACGCGCTCGCTGCGCCCGGCGATGCGGTGGGCGGCGAGCACGGCGTTGTCGGCGGCACGACGGCCACCCGCATACAAGGCCACCACCTGGGGCGGCGCACGGCGGAACAGCCTGCGCAGGCCTGCCGCCTGGTCCTCGCGTCCATCGAGCATGGTCAGGCTCCTCCCGCTGCGAGCAGCATGCCGGCCTCGTCACCCTGCAGGTGCCAGGGCGAGGTGCTGCCATGCTCCCGCAGCGCCCGGTGCAGCAGGTAGGCGCGGTTAGGCAGGTGCAGGTCCTCGGGCACGCGCTGGCCGTTGGTGAGATAGCGGATATCGAGCTCGTGGCGCACCGCGACATCGAGCGCGGGAGCCAGCGACGCGGCCTCGTCGACCTTGGTGAAGATGCAGCCGGCAAGGTCGTCGCCGGCATAGGCCCGCACGACGTCGTCCAGGGTGTCGCCGCGGGCGGTGGCGTTGAGCAGCAGCAGCCGGCGCACGTCGCCGGCGCCGGAGAGCATGGCCGCCTGCTCGGCCACCATGCGGTCGCGCTGGCTCATGCCCATGGTGTCGATCAGGACCATGTGCTTGTTGCGCAGCCCGGCCAGGGTCTGGCGCAGGTCGGCCGCGTCGCGCACCGAGAACACGGGCACGCCGAGGATGCGACCGTAGATGCGCAGCTGCTCCTGGGCGCCGATACGGTAACCGTCGGTGGTGATCAGCGCGAGGCGGCCGGCGCCGTGGCGCACCACGCAGCGTGCGGCGAGCTTGGCGGTGGTGGTGGTCTTGCCCACCCCGGTGGGGCCGACCAGGGCATACACGCCACCACGGTCGAGCAGATCCTCGTCCGACCCGCAGGCCCGCATCATGCGGTCGAGCGCGGCACCGACCGCCTCGCGCGCCTCGATGCGGTCGGCCTCCTCATGCACGGCCTCGACCAGCTTGCGTGCGATCGCTGCGGAGAAGCCGGCCTCGAGCAGTTCGCCGAGCATCGCCGCACGCGCGGGCGCCTGGCGACGGGTCTCGCCCCAGGCGAAACCGGCGAGCTGCCGCTCGATCATGCCGCGGATGCCGGTCAGCTCGGCCATCAGGCGGGCGTTGGTCTCCTGCAGCTCGCGCACCCGCGCGCTGCCGAACTCATCGGTATCGGGACGCCCGGCGGCACGCCCGGAGAACACCGCGGGCCCGCCAGCGGCCGGGCCGGTGCCGGGCGATGAGGTCGCGGCCGCGTTCCGCAACACGCCATCGCGGTTCCGGACGGCATAGTCGGCAGTCTCGATGCGGGGCGGATTGAAGGCGCGCACCACCGGAGCGGGCTCGGGGGCCGGCCGGGCAACCGGGCGGGCGGCGTTGCGCGCGGCACTGGCCGCCAGCGCCGACAGGCTCACGCGGAAGTCGGCGTCGTCTGCGCTGCGCGGGGACGCCTCGGGCGCAACCGTGGGAGCTGGCCGAACGTCACTGCCCGTGCGCGCCGCCACCGCCGCACGGTTGGCCGCCTGCAGGGCACCGACCGCCTCGCCCGGCAGCGCCAGGATCTCCACCCCGCCTTCGACGGCGCGGTTGGAGAGCACGATCGCATCCGGACCGAGGGCCTCCTTGAGCGCGCGGAGCGCTTCGCGGGCGGTGGGGGCAAAGTAGCGTTTGACGTTCATGGCGATTCTCCCGGTGGTCGTCGACCACTGCTTGATACGGATTATCGCCATCGGGAGTCCATCGCCAGGGTTCGAATAAAGCGGGTTTCCCGCGCCTATTCAGCCGACGATGCCGCAGCCGGATCGCGGCGGCAGGATCTCCGATTGCCCGTTCGCGGCCGGCGCCGCTCCTCCATCGCCCGGAAAGCGCGGCGGTTTCCGCAGGAGCGCCGCAAGGCGCGACCCCATCGGCTGGCTGGGGCGCTCAGCCCTGCGCGCCCACCATCGCGGTGACGCGGATGGTGCGGTTCTCCGGGACCTCGCTGTTGGAGACGACCTTGAGCGAAGGCACTGCACGGCGCAGGAAGCGCGACAGCAAGAGGCGCAGCTGCGCGGGCACCAGCAGCACCGGCGGCAGGCCGATGTCCTCCTGGCGCTGGGCGATCTGCGCAGTCTGGCGCAACAGGGTGTCGGCTAGGCCCGGCTCGATCGCCCCGCCCTCGCCGCCCGCGGCCATGGCCTGCATGAGGATGCGCTCCAGGCCCGGCTCGAGCGCCATGACCTGGACCTCGGCATTGCCCGGGAAAAGGCCCTGCAGGATGGCGCGGCCCAGCGCCTCCCGCACCCTTGTGGTGAGCTGGGCGGGGTCCTGCACGCGCGGCGCGTTCTCGGCGAGCACCTCGATGATGCTGCGCATGTCGCGGATGTTGACGCCCTCCTCGAGCAGGTTCTGCAGCACGCGCTGCACGGTGCCGAGCGGCAGCAGCTTGGGCACGAGGTCCTCGACCAGCTTGGGCGACTCCTTGCCGAGATGGTCGAGCAGGGCCTGGGTCTCCTGGCGGCCGAGCAGCTCGGCGGCGTGGTTGAGGATGACGTGGTTGAGGTGGGTGGCCACCACGGTGCTGGCATCCACCACGGTGTAGCCGAGCGCGTGCGCCTGCTCGCGCATCGAGGCGTCGATCCATACCGCGGGCAGACCAAAGGCGGGGTCGGTGGTCTCGCGCCCGGCGAGAGGCCCCGACACGCGGCCCGGGTTGATGGCGAGGAACTGGCCGGGATAGGCCTCGCCGCCGCCGACCTCGACGCCCTTGAGCGCGAGCCGGTAGCCGTTGGGCTTGAGCTCGAGGTTGTCGCGGATGTGCACCGGCGCGGACAGGAAGCCCACTTCCTGAGCGAACTTCTTGCGCAGCCCGCGGATGCGCTTGAGCAGCTCGCCGTCCTGGCCCTTGTCGACCATCGGGATGAGGCGGTAGCCGACCTCGAGCCCGAGCACATCGACCTGCGAGACGTCGTTCCAGCTCGCCTCCAGGTTGTCGGCGGCGGGCATCGGCGCCTGTGCGGCGGCCTCGGGCGCGGCGGCGGCCGCGGTCTCCTCGACGATGCGCTTGCGCCGCATCCAGGCCATGCCGCCGAGTGTTGCGGCGAGCAGCAGGAAGACCAGGTTTGGCATGCCCGGGATCAGGCCGAGCACGCCGATGATCGCCCCGGTCAAGGCCATCACCTGCGGGTTGGAGAAGAGCTGGCCGATGACCAGCCCGCCGACGTCGCCCTCGTCGCCGACGCGGGATACGACCAGACCGGCCGCGACCGAGACGATCAACGAGGGGATCTGCGCCACCAGGCCGTCGCCGATGGTGAGCAGGGTGTAGGTGTGGGCGGCGTCGCCCACCGCCATGTCGTGCTGCATGATGCCGACGAAGAGGCCGCCGATGATGTTGATCATCAGGATGATGATGCCGGCGACCGCGTCGCCGCGCACGAACTTGGACGCGCCATCCATCGCACCGTAGAAGTCCGACTCCTGCGCGATCTCCTTGCGCCGGCTCTTGGCCTCCTTCTCGTCGATCAGGCCGGCGTTGAGGTCGGCGTCGATCGCCATCTGCTTGCCCGGCATCGCGTCCAGGGTGAAGCGCGCCGACACTTCGGCGATCCGTCCCGCGCCCTTGGTGATCACGACGAAGTTGATCACGGTGAGGATGATGAACACCACCAGGCCGACCGCGGTGTTGCCGCCGACGAGGAAGTGGCCGAAGGCCTCGATCACCTTGCCGGCGGCGTCCGGCCCGGCGTGGCCCTCGAGCAGCACGATGCGGGTGGAGGCGACGTTGAGCGACAGGCGCAGCAGCGTGGTCACCAGCAGCACGGTGGGGAAGACGGAGAAATCCAGCGGCCGCGTCGAGTACATCGCCACCAGCATCACCATCACCGAGATCGCGATGTTGAAGGTGAAAAAGACGTCGAGCAGGAAGACCGGCAGCGGCAGCACCATCATCGACAGGATGACGATGATCAGCAGCGGCGCGGCGAGCGGGCGCAGGTTGGCCGGCGTGAGGAGCTGACGCAGGTTGAGGACGTCGTTCAGGGCCATGGTTCAGGCTTCATTCCGCGGGCACGCCGGGATCCATCCCGACGGGCACCGGCAAGGCGGTGGGGGCTGCGGGCGGAAGGCCGCCCTGCTTCATCCAGGCGTCGAGCTGATAGACATAGGCCATCACCTCGGCGACTGCGGTGTACAGCGCGGCGGGGATCGCCTGCTCGAGTTCGCAGTGCTTGTAGAGCGCCCGTGCGAGCGGCGGCGCCTCGAGCAGCGGCACCTCGCTCTCCTTCGCGATCTCGCGGATCTTGAGGGCGAGTTCTCCCCGCCCCTTGGCGACCACGACCGGCGCACCCATCTTCGCTGCGTCGTACTTCAGTGCGACCGAGAAATGCGTCGGGTTGGTCACCACAACGTCGGCCTTCGGCACCTCGGCCATCATGCGGCGGCGCGCCATCTCGCGCTGCATCGCGCGGATCCGGCCCTTGATCATCGGATCGCCTTCCTGCTCCTTGCTCTCGCGCTTGACCTCTTCCTTCGTCATGCGCAGCTTCTTCTGGTACTGCCAGAGCTGGAAGGGTACGTCGATCGCGGCGAGCAGGCCGAGGCTGAGCACGATCAGCAGGGTGGCAAAGACGACCGTTGCGGAGAAATCCGCCATGCCGGTCTCGAGCGGCTCGACCATCAGGCTGAACAGGTGTTCGAACTCGAACCACAGCACCAGCGCCGCCACGCCACCGACCAGGACCGACTTGAGGATGGCCTTGAACATCTCGGCCAGGCCATGCAGCGAGAACATGCGCCCCAGCCCCTGCAGCGGATTGAGGCGATCGAATTTGAAGCCGAGCACATTGGGTGCGAAGACCAGGCCGCCGAGCACCATCGGTGCGGCCACCGCGGCGACGATCAGGGCGACGAAGAGCGGCATCAGGGTCAGCAGGGCGCCGCCGAGCATGCGCTCGAGCATGTCGAGCATGACGTTCTCGTCGAAGGCGGCGCGGCGGTCGAAGGCGAAGCCATCGCGAAACAGCCCCATCACCCGACCCGCCATCCAGCCACCGAGCAACAGCAGGGTCGCCGCGCCGGTGACGGTGACGAGAAAGGTCGACAGCTCCCGCGATTGCGGGACCTGGCCTTCCTCGCGCGCCTGCTCCAGCCTTCGTGGCGAGGGGTCTTCTGTCTTCTCGAGGTCGCTGTCTTCGGCCACGGCCGGCTCCGTCTGCCGCCCCGCCGCACCGCAGGCATGCGGGCGCGCGACGACGTGTGCGGATTATGGGCCGGGGTCAGCCAGGCGCGGACGCGGAAAACACACCTAAAAGGGGCGCAATTCGGCGCTTTGCGGAACGGCCCGGCGCAGCCGTCAGCGCGCCGCGGGCAGGCGGTCGATGCCGCGCATCACGGTGCCCGGCGCGATCCCGCGCTCTTCGAACCAGCCGGCATTCATCTCGAGCGCGAAGCGCGCCGGCGCCGCTGCGCAGTGATTGTCCTCGGTGCGCGGCGCCATGCGCTCGATGTTGAGGATCTTTCCGCCGGCGTCGATGAAGGCGACCGACAGCGCCAGGTGGGTGTTGCGCATCCACATGCAGTGCACCGCGTCTTCGGCGAACACGAACACCATGCCGCGCTGCAGCGGCATCGCCACTCGGTGCATCAGCCCGGTCTGGCGCGCCTCGGCGGTGTGTGCCACCTCGGCCTCGATGCGGTACATCCCGGCACCGAGCTCGGCGACCGGGAGGCTGGCCGTGACACCCTGCGCAGCGGCGGACAAGGCCGCGGTGCAAAGCACGGCGGAAAGGGAGGAGCGGAGGACGGCGGAGCGTTTCTTCATCGCGGAGCGGGTCCGATAAGCGTCGAAGCCGCGAGTTTAGCGTGCGGTGAGGAGGAAGGCGTGAGGCGTGAGGCGCGAAACCAGCGCAGCCGGAAACGCCGCGAGCGCTCCGCCCCCACCGCGCCTCGCACCTCACGCCTCCCACCTTACGTCGCCAGCATCTCCTGGTGCTTGCCGCCCACGCCGAGGTAGGCGTCGATCACGCGGCGGTCGCCGGCGAGCTCGGAGGCGGGGCCCTCCATGGCGACCGCGCCGGTCTCGAGCACGTAGGCATAGTCGGCCACCTGCAGCGCTGCACGGGCGTTCTGCTCGACCAGCAGGATGGACACCCCGCGGCTGCGCAGCTGGGTGACGATGCGGAAGATCTCGCGCGTGATCAGCGGCGCCAGCCCCAGGCTGGGCTCGTCCAGCATCAGCAGCTTGGGCTTGGCCATCAGCGCGCGACCGACCGCCAGCATCTGGCGTTCTCCGCCCGAGAGGGTGCCGGCCATCTGCGTGCGGCGCTCGCGCAGGCGCGGGAAGAGCGTGAAGATCTCCTCCATCGTCTGCGCGTGGTCGCGCAGGCCCATGCGGTAGCGCTGGAAGGCGCCGAGCACGAGGTTGTCCTCCACGCTCATCTCGCCGAAGAGCTCGCGCTTCTCCGGGACCAGGTTCATCCCGCTCGCGACCATGGTCTCGACCTCCGGCGCCACCATCGCCACGCTGTCGAACTCGATGCGGCCACGCGAGGGCAACAGCCCCATGATCGCCGACAGCATGGTGGTCTTGCCGGCGCCGTTGGGGCCGATCACGGTGACGATCTGGCCCTCCCCCACCGTGATGCTGGCGTCGGTGAGCGCCTCGACCTTGCCGTAGGACACGCACAGGCCCTCGACCTTCAGCACCGGACGATCGGTACGGTTGTTCGTCGCCATCAGTCTTCTCCCCCCAGATAGGCCGCGAGCACGGCCGGGTCGCGCTGCACGTCCTCCGGCAGGCCCTCGGCGATCTTCTCGCCGAACTCCATCACCACCACGCGATCGACCAGGCCCATCACGAAGTCCATGTCGTGCTCGACCAGCAGCACGCCC
>JAEUNQ010000173.1 GCA_016790365.1 Thauera sp.
CCCAACCTGCTGCTGCTCGACGAGCCCACCAACCACCTCGACCTCGAGATGCGCCACGCGCTGACCATGGCGCTGCAGGACTACGAGGGCGCGATGGTGCTGGTGTCGCACGACCGCGCGCTGCTGCGCGCCACCTGCGACCGCTTCGTGCTGGTCGACGGCGGCCGCATCCAGCCCTTCGACGGCGACCTCGACGACTACCGTGACTGGCTCGCCACCCGGCGCGCCGAAGTCGCCGCCGCCGCTGCCTGCCCCGACCAGGCGGCCGACAAGGCCGCGCGCAAGGCTGACCGGGCCCAGGCCGCAGCCGACCGCCAGGCCCGGCTGGCTGCGCGCCGGCCGCTGGTCAAGGAGGTCGAGCAGATCGACAAGCGCCTGGCGGCGTGGAACAAGGAGAAGGCCGAGATCGACGCCCGGCTCGCCGATCCGGCGCTGTACTCCGGCCCGCAGGCCGGCGAGGTGCCGGCGCTCAACAAGCGCCAGGCCGAGCTCGCCGAGAGCATCGAGGAGGCCGAGTTGCGCTGGCTGGAGCTGCACGAGGCGCTGGAGGCGATCCCGGCGGATTGAGGAGTCGAGCCGGCCATTCGCGCCTTGCGGCGCGCCTACAGAGGGACATGGACGCGACGGTGGCCGGCGCATCCGCAGCCGCGAAGCTTCACGTAGGAGCGCCGCAAGGCGCGAACCGGCGGTGCCGGCAGTGGCGCGCGTCGATTGCTGGAACGCCCCACTCGCGGCGGCCGCCGCTGCTACGCGGGCAGCCAGCGCGCGGGGTCGATTTTCCAGGCGATGAAATCCTCGTGGCCGACGATGCGGTCCTGGGAGCGGCGCAGGTCGAGGTCTTCCGGCTGCAGGTAGTGGCCGGCGGTGTGGAAGATCACCTTCACGCCTGGCTGCGTCGGCTTGTCCGGGTGCTGGGTGAGAACCACGGCAAGGCGCCTGCTCTCGAGGCGCACGAGCGAACCGGTGGGGTAGATGCCCACCGAGCGGATGAAGGCCTGCACCAGGCGCGGCTCGAAGTGATTCGAGGACCATTCCAGCAGCCGGCGCAGCGCCTCGGTCGGCGGCATGCCCTTGTGATAGACGCGCTCGGAGGTGATCGCATCGTACACATCCACGATGGCCGCCATGCGCCCGTGCAGGCTGATCGCCTCGCCGGACAGCGCGTTCGGGTAGCCGCTGCCATCGAAGCGCTCGTGGTGCTGGGCGGCGACGTCGACCGCGATCGGGCTGATGCCCGGGGTGGATAGCAGGATGATCTTGCTCTGCACCACATGGTTCTTCATGCGCTCGAATTCGGCGTCGGTGAGCTTGCCCGGCTTGTTGAGGATCTCGTCGGGGATGCGGGCCTTGCCCACGTCGTGAAGCAGGGCGCCGATCGCAACCTCGCGGATGATCTCGCGCGGCATCTCCAGCGCGCGCGCGAAGGCTGCCATCAATGCGCACACCGAAACCGAGTGCTGGAAGGTGTAGCGGTCGTGCTGCTTGAGGCGGGCGAGCGGCAGCAGGGCATCGGCGCGGGTGAAGATCGAGTCGACGATGCGGGTCACGAGTGGCTCGACCTTCTCGATCTCGACCTGGCGGCCGAGACGCACGTCATCGAGCAGGTCGCGCACGATCAGGCAGGCTTCGCGGTGAAGCTTTAGCGCGCGCTCGGCACTGCTCGCCGTCTTGGTGGTCGTGCGGACCGCTGGCGCGGACGGTGTGGCTGATGTGGCCGTGGTGGCAGAAGCGTCCGTGGCTGGAGGGGGGGCGGCGTCGGGGTCGAGCCCGCGGGCGGTGTCGATCCACACTTCGGCGACGCCGAGGTCGCGGATCCTGCGCACGTCTTCCTCGCCTGCGACCGGGAAGCGGTTGCGCACGAAGTCGTGCTGCAACCAGCCGCAGTTGAGGTCGTGGATGTACATGCCGGGCTGCAGCCGGGCGACGGGGACGAGCTTGATCACGCTTCAGGGTCGGTGTTGGCTGCACGCATTATGGCAAGCAGATGCGCGGCTCGCCACGGCTTGCGGGGTGGTCTTCGCCGAGTCCATCACGGTGGCTGCGGGTTTCCGGGAGATCGCCCGATCGGGCGCGGGGTGCGGATGCGATACGGCGAGCCTGCGGCGGGCTGCTAGAATCCCGGCTTTGCCAACCTGCCTCCAGGAGTCCGCGGTGCGTATCGTTTGTCTCGACCTCGAAGGTGTGCTCGTCCCCGAAATCTGGATCGAATTCGCCGAGCGTACCGGCATCCCCGAGCTGCGCCGCACCACCCGCGACGAGCCCAACTACGACACGCTGATGAAGTATCGCCTGGACATCCTGGCGCAGAAGAAGCTCGGCCTGCCCGACATCCAGGAAGTCATCGCCAGCATGGGGCCGATGGAGGGCGCGCGCGATTTCCTCGACGCGCTGCGCGACACCTACCAGGTGGTGATCCTCTCCGACACCTTCTACGAGTTCGCCAAGCCGCTGATGAAGCAGCTCGGCCTGCCCACGCTGTTCTGCCACAGCCTGGAGGCCAATGCCGAGGGCATCCTGGTGAACTACCACCTGCGCATGCCCGACCAGAAGCGCGAGGCGGTCAAGCGCTTCAAGGAGCTCAACTTCAAGGTCGTGGCCGCGGGCGATTCCTACAACGACACCGCGATGCTCGGCGAGGCCCACGGCGGCATCCTGTTCCACCCGCCCGAGAACGTGGTGCGCGAGTTCCCGCAGTTCCCGGTGGTGCGCGACTACGACAGCCTGCGCGCCGAGATCGACAAGGCGTTCGCGCGCGTCTGACCCCGCTCCGCCCCTCACTCCTGACGCCTCGCTCCTCACGCAACCCATGCACCGCCAACGCTTCTTCACCCTCTCCGCCTCCTGCCCCGACCGCGTCGGCATCGTCGCCAAGGTCTCCGGCTTCATCGCCGAGCACAAGGGCTGGATCCTCGAGACCTCGCTGCACGCCGAGCCCCCGCTCGACGCCGGCGAGGTCGGCCGCTACTTCATGCGCATCGAGATCAAGGCCGACTCGCTGCCCTTCCATCTCGCCGAGTTCCGCGACAAATTCCGCCCGCTCGCCGAGGAGCTGGAGATGGACTGGAAGATCACCGACTCCGCGGTCAAGAAGCGCGTGGTGGTGCTGGTGAGCAAGCAGGAGCACTGCCTGTACGACCTGCTCGCGCGCTGGCAGTCGAAGGAGCTCGACATCGAGATCCCCTGCGTGATCTCCAACCACGACACCTTCCGCGGCTTCGTCGAGTGGCACGGCATCCCCTTCCATCACGTGCCGGTGAACGCCGACAACAAGGCCGCCGCCTATGCCGAGGTGCGGCGCATCTTCGAGGAAGTGCGCGGCGACACCATGGTGCTGGCGCGCTACATGCAGATCCTGTCGCCGGACCTGTGCGCGGCCTACCCGGGCCGCATCCTCAACATCCACCACAGCTTCCTGCCCAGCTTCGTCGGCGCCAAGCCTTACCACCAGGCGTACGCGAAGGGTGTCAAGCTGATCGGCGCCACCTGCCATTACGTGACCGCCGACCTCGACCAGGGCCCGATCATCGAGCAGGACGTGATCCGCATCGACCACTCCGACGCGGTCGAGGACATGGTGCGCTACGGCAAGGACATCGAGAAGACCGTGCTCGCCCGCGGCCTGCGCTACCACCTGGAAGACCGGGTGCTGGTGCATGGGAACAAGACGATCGTGTTCCGCTGAGCCCCGCGGCGACGGCCTACACCCGGTAGGTCTGCAAGTGGATGCTGGTCTCGCTGCTCTGGATGCCCTTGATCAGGCGGATGCGCTCGAGCACGGTCGAGAGCTCGGTGAGGTTGGCCGCGCGCAGGCCGACGAGCAGGTCCCAGCGGCCGTTGGTGTCGTGCAGCTCGGCGACCGCGGGTTCGCCGAGCAGGCTGGCGATCACCATGCGGGTCTCGTTTCCCTCGACCGCGATGCTCGTCCATGCGCGGATCTCGTTCGGCTGCGCGTCGGGGCGCAGGCGCACGGTGTAGCCGACGATGATGCCCTGGTCCTCGAGGCGCGCGATGCGGTTGGTGACCGTGCCGCGCGAGACCTGGAGCTTGTGCGCGAGTGCGGCCACGCTCAGGCGGGCGTCGTTGCGCAGCAGGCCGATCAACTGATGGTCCAGGGAGTCCATTCGAGCATTCCGGCAATTCGGCATGGCAATTCTGCCTGAAGGCTGACGTTTTCGATACAGAGTTGCGGATTCTGTTTGGCAGGGCATTCGGTCAAGATGGCCTCATCGCAGCGCCACATCCAATAACGCGGACGGAGACCGATCATGAGCGCCCCTGAAGCCAGACGCCTGGACACCCGCTACCTGAGCGCCGGGCATGTCGCCGAGATCGTGCGCCGCAAGGGCCTCGCCGAGTGCATCGCGGGCGTCGCCAGCTATCTGCGCCAGGATTTCCTGCGCTGGAACGATTTCGACAAGTGCGCCCGCGTCGCCAGCCACTCCGAAGTCGGCGTGATCGAGCTGATGCCGGTGTCCGACGCCCGCAGCTACGCCTTCAAGTACGTGAATGGCCATCCGTCGAACCACCGCTTCAAGCTGCCGACCGTGATGGCCTTCGGCGTGCTGGCCGACGTCGAGACCGGCGTACCGGAGCTGCTCAGCGAGCTGACCCTGACCACCGCGATCCGCACCGCCGCGATGTCCGCGGTGGCCGCGCGCGCGCTGGCGCGCGAGGACGTGCGCAGCATGGCGCTGATCGGCAACGGCGCGCAGAGCGAGTTCCAGGCGCTCGCCTTCCACCACCTGCTGGGCGTCGAGGTCTTCCACCTCTTCGACGTCGACGCCGCCGCCACCCGCAAGCTCGCCGCCAACCTCGAGCGCATGGGCCTGGCCAGGCGCGCCTTCGACAGCGTGCGCGAGGCCGTGCGCGGCTGCGATATCGTGACCACGGTGACCGCCGACAAGACCAACGCGGCCATCCTCACCGCCGACATGATCGAGCCGGGCATGCACCTCAACGCCGTGGGCGGCGACTGCCCGGGCAAGACCGAGCTGCACCCCGGCGTGCTGAAGCGCGGCCCGGTCTTCTGCGAGTTCGAGCCGCAGTCGCGCATCGAGGGCGACCTGCAGCAGATGCCCGCCGATTTCCCGGTGACCGAGCTCTGGCAGGTGCTCGCCGGCCGCATCGAGGGGCGCACGAGCGCGGCCCAGGTGACGATCTTCGACTCGGTCGGCTTCGCGCTGGAAGACTATTCGGCGCTGCGCTACATGCGGGATCTCGCGCTGGAACTGGGCGTGGGCGAACGTCTGGCACTGATCCCGGAGCTGGACGATCCGAAGGACCTGTTCGGCTTCCTCGGGGCAGGGCTTGCTGTCGCCGCCATGAAGTCCACGCACACCGCCGCGGCCTGCTGAGCCGGTCGCCGAGACGCTTCCCGGCTGCGTGAAGACCGCCGGCGAGCGGGTCTTCGCGCCGCGGGGCCAGCGAATTCGTGCCGATTTCGTCCGCAGCTATGTCCATTTCCGCGCCAAAACAATACGATGACGGGTTTCGGTCGGTCTCTAATCAGAACTGGAATACACGTCATGCAAAGCACGGGAAAACGGATGATCTCGGTTGAAAAGATCGGTGGCACCTCGATGTCGGCCTTCGGGGATGTCCTGCGCCACATCATGCTCTACGACAAGTCGCGCATCCTCGGTCGCATTTACGTGGTGTCGGCCTATTCCGGCGTGACCAACCAGCTGCTGGAGCACAAGAAAACCGGCGAGCGCGGCATCTACGCGCTGTTCGCCGAGGGTTCGGACTACCACGGTGCGCTCGACGCGCTCGCGGTGAGCCTCAAGAAGCTCAATGCCGGCTTCGCCGACCTCGCCCTGCCGCTGGATGTCGCCGACGCCTTCGTCGACACCCGCATCGGCGAGGTCAAGAAGTACCTCGACGCGATGCAGCACGTGCTCGCCAGCGGCTACATCCGCCGCCAGGACGTGCTGTTGGCCGCGCGCGAGGTGCTGGCCTCGGTGGGCGAGTCGCACAGCGCCTTCAACAGCGTCGAGATCCTCAAGGCGAACGGCGTGAATGCCATCCTGCTCGATCTCGCGGGTTTCCACGACGACAAGGCGTGGACCATCGACGAGCGCATCCACAACAGCTTCAAGGGCCTCGATCTCGACAACAGCGTGATCGTCGCGACCGGCTACACCAAGGGCACCGAAGGCATCATGCGCGAGTTCGACCGCGGCTATTCCGAGGTCACCTTCAGCAAGATCGCGGTCGAGGTGCGCCCCGCAGAGGCGGTGATCCACAAGGAATTCCACCTCTCCTCGGCCGACCCCAACATCGTCGGTCTGGAGAACGCGGTGATCGTGGGTGCGACCAACTACGACGTCGCCGACCAGCTCGCCGACGTCGGCATGGAGGCCATCCACCCCAAGGCGGCCAAGCCGATGGAGCTCGCCGGCATCCCGATCCGCCTCAAGAACACCTTCGAGCCCGATCACCCGGGCACGCTGATCACCAAGGACTACGTCGGCGAGCGCGCTCGCGTCGAGATGGTGACCGGCAGCGACAAGGTGACCCTGGTCGAGATCCACGACCCCAGCATGGTCGGCACCGTCGGCTTCGACCTCGGGATCATGGAGATCTTCTTCAAGCACGATGTCTCCTACATCCTCAAGGCGACCAACGCCAACTCGATCGCCCACGTGCTGTGGGAGAGCTCGGTCACGCCCGAACTGGTCGCCGAGCTCGAGGCGCGCTACCAGGTGGTCACGGTCAAGCACAGCGCGATCGTGTGCGCGATCGGCTCCAACATCAGCATCCCCGGCGTGCTCGCGCGCGCGGCGCAGGCGCTCGCCGACGCGCAGATCAACGTGAACTGCGTGTCGCAGACCCTGCGCCAGGTGAATATGCAGTTCATCATCGAGCGCAGCGACTACAAGAAGGCGATCATCGCCCTCAACCATTCGCTGTGCGTGACGCCCGGGGTGCCGGTGCCGCGCGCCTGAACGCGCCGCGGCGCCCGTGGGGCGTCTTGAAGGAAGAAAAATGGGCGGCCTGCGGGCCGCCCTTTTTCTTCCGTCCGTCTTGCGCACGCGCAGCCTCCGGATGCGGCGGGAACCCTGGGAGACAGGCGTGGTTCAAACGGTCGTTTGACAAGCCCTGATGTCAGTATAAAATTAAACGAACGTTTGATTTAGTGCCGCGGCCGCCTTCGGGCGGCCGCGGCCGATTCCACCCGAAGGAGACCCGCGATGCCCCAGTACGCCCCGCCCTTGCGCGACATGCAGTTCGTCCTCCATGAGGTTCTCGACGCCGTCGGCCAGCTCCAGGCCTGCCCGCCGCACGCCGAACTCGATGTCGACACCTTCAACGCCGTGCTGGAAGAGGCCGGCAAGTTCGCTGCCGGAGTCGCCTTCCCGCTCAACCTCAGCGGCGACACGGAAGGCTGCACGCTCGATCGCGTCACGCACGAGGTGCGTGCGCCCAGGGGGTTCAAGGAAGCCTACGCGCAGTACGTCGAGGGCGGCTGGCCGGCGCTCGCCTGCGCTCCCGAGCACGGCGGCCAGGGCCTGCCCTTCGTGCTCAACCAGTGCCTGTACGAGATGCTCAACAGCGCGAACCAGGCGTGGACCATGTATCCCGGCCTGTCGCACGGTGCCTACGAGGCCCTGCATGCGCACGGCTCGCCGATGCAGAAGGCGACCTACCTGCCGAAGCTGACCAGCGGCGAATGGACCGGCACCATGTGCCTGACCGAGCCGCACTGCGGCACCGACCTCGGCCTGCTGCGCACCAAGGCCGAACCGCAGGGCGACGGCAGCTACCGCATCACTGGCGAGAAGATCTTCATCAGCGCCGGCGAGCATGACCTTGCGGCCAACATCGTGCACCTGGTGCTCGCCCGCCTGCCCGACGCACCGGCCGGCAGCAAGGGGATCTCGCTGTTCGTCGTCCCCAAGTTCCTGGTCAATGCCGACGGCTCGCTCGGCGCGCGGAATGGCATCCATTGCGGCGGCCTGGAGCACAAGATGGGCATCCATGGCAACGCCACCTGCCAGATGGTGCTCGAGGACGCGGTCGGCACCCTGGTCGGCGAGCCCGGCAAGGGCCTGCAGGCGATGTTCGTGATGATGAACGCCGCACGCCTCGGCGTGGGCAACCAGAGCCTGGGCCTGACCGAGGTCGCGTTCCAGAACGCGCTCGCCTACGCCAAGGAGCGCATCCAGATGCGCAGCCTGACCGGCCCCAAGGCGACGGACAAGCCGGCCGACCCGATCATCGTGCATCCCGACGTGCGCCGAATGCTGCTCACCGCCAAGGCCTGGGCCGAAGGCGCGCGCGCGCTGCTGTGCTTCTGCGCGGTGCTCTCGGACAAGGAGTTGCACCACCCGGACGAGAAGGTGCGCAGCGACAGCGCCGAGCTGCTCGCACTGCTGACCCCGATCGCCAAGGCTTTCGTCACCGACAACGGCTTCGCTGCCACCAACGAGTGCCTGCAGGTCTTCGGCGGCCATGGCTACATCAAGGAATGGGGCATGGAGCAGTTCGTGCGCGATGCCCGCATCAACATGATCTACGAGGGCACCAACACCGTGCAGAGCCTGGACCTGCTCGGTCGCAAGGTGCTCGGCAATAGCGGCGCCACGCTGAAGAAATTCGCCCGCCTGGCGGGGGCGCTGGTCGAGGCGGAGGGCGTCAACGAGAAGATGGCCGAGTTCATCGATCCGCTCGCCCAACTCGGCGAGCAGATGACCAAGTTCACCACCGAGATCGGCATCAAGGCGCTGCAGAATCCCGACGAGGCGGGCGCCGCGGCCGTGCCCTACCTGCGCGTGGCCGGTCATCTGGTGTATGGCTACTTCTTCGCCCTGATGGCTTCGGTGGCGTTGAAGAAGATCGCTGCCGGCAGCACCGACCCCTTCTACACCGCAAAGCTGCAGACCGCGCGCTTCTACTTCGCGCGCCTGTTCCCCGAGACCACGATGCTGATGCGAGCCGCGCGTGCCGGCAGTGCTGCGCTGATGGACACCGATGCGGCGCTGGCCTGAAAACCGAGCCCCGCTCCCAATCCAAGGATCGACCATGTCTGTGCTCGTCGCCCAGGTCGCGGGCTCGTTCGCGGACGAGATCGCGCTCGGCCACCCGCTCGGCACCACCGGTGCGATTCGTGCAGCCAGCGTGATTCATGCACTGCGGCGCAACAATCTCCGCTACGGCATGGTTACCATGTGCGTCGGCATGGGCCAGGGGGCGGCGGACATCTTCGGGCGCGCCTGAGTCCATCACACTACCCGCGGGGCCCCGGCGCGTGTCCATCACGCCCCGGGGCTGCGCCATCTTCGCGAAGGGAGCATGCATCGATGTCGAAACACGCCAGTCCGCCGGGTTTCCCGGTCCAGTTCGAGCCGGAGTTCATCGTCGGCGTCCGCGAGATCTTCGAGCAGAAGATCGCCTTCAACGCGTTGCTTGGCCTGCAGATCGACGACATCGGCGGGGAGCGGGTGCATGGCCGGATCGCGATGCGCCACGAGCTGGTGGGCCATTTCGTGCACAACCGCATCCACGGCGGCGTGATCGCGGCCTGTCTCGACGCCATGGGCGGCCTCGCGGTGATGGCCGCGATCGGTGCCCGCCACCTCGACGAGCCGCCCTTCCAGCGCCTGCACCGTTTTTCCAAGCTGGGCACCATCGACCTGCGCATCGACTACCTGCGCCCCGGCATCGGCGAGTCCTTCGGCATGGAGGCCGAGGTCCTGCGCCTGGGCTCGCGCGTCGCCTCGACGCGGATGAGCTTCCTTGACGCCGACGGCAAGCTGCTCGCCACCGGGTCGGCGGCGTACATCGTCTCGTGAGCGCCGGATGAGTGCCGATGCTCCGGCTGCCGGACGCGGCAGTCTCTTCGCCGCGCTGCCTCCGCCCGCCGGCGGCGAGATCTTCCAGACCTTGTTCGCCAATCCGGGCTGCCGTGTCGAGCGCATCGTCTCGCACGGCCACGCCAGCGCGCCCGACGACTGGTACGACCAGCACGGCGACGAGTGGGTGGTGCTGCTGGCGGGCGCGGCGGTGCTGTGCTTCGACGGCGGTGACGACGTGAAGCTGAAGGCGGGCGACTGGATCACGATCCCGGCGCATTGCCGCCACCGTGTCGAGTCGAGCTCCGCCGATGCGCTGTGGCTGGCGGTGCATTGCGCAGCCGGCGCCTCGAAATGAGAAGGCCCCGGGCGAGGAGCGCCGGGGCTGTGTTGTCGGGTGGATGAGCTACCGGGCTCTTTTCAGCCGCGTCTGCGGCGCAGACCCAGTCCGGCGAGGCCGAGCGCGATCAGCGCGACCGAGGCAGGTTCCGGCACCGCCTGGACGCCGACGCCGAAGTCGGCAGCATCGATGAAGTTACCCACCGAGTTGCTGCCGTTGGCGGTGCTGATCGCCTGGTACGAGAAGCGGGTCGCATTGCCGAGCGCCACGATCGGGCTCTCGCCCGCGCTGGTGTAGAACGCCCATGCGGTGTTGCCGGTCGCGTAGTCCCTGGAGAACAGGACGCTGTCGTCGCCGCCGCCGAGGAGGTTGTCCAGGCCGAGGTCGGTGATCATCATCCGCATCGTGTCGACCCCGGAACGTCCGCGGTGTGCGAACTCGAAACCGACGACGCTGCCCGCGGCGATGTCGAACACGTCCTGGTACAGGGTGGCGAACTGGGTCGCGTTGATCTCGGCGAACTGGCGCCCTTCGTAGGCGGGCACCGGGCCGCCGCTCAGCGAATCGAAGTTGTTGCCCCAGATCTCGATCTGGTTGTCGGTGGCGGTGGTCTCCCAGCCGGCGACGCTGTTCTCGTGGAACAGTGCCCAGTTGGCGTCGTTGACCCTGGGAGTTCCTGTCGCTTCTTCGAAGCCGCCGTTGATCAGGCTGGCGTGGGAGGCGCCGGCAGCGGCGAAGCCACCGATTGCGACGAGGGTGGAAAGAACGCGTGCGAGGGGGGCGGACATGGCTGGATCCTGTTTGCTGGATGCTGTGTTCGGTTGCGAGCAGTGGTGTGGGCGAAGGCTCGCCGTTTCGACATGATCTTAAGCAATGATCGGGCCAGCGCGTGTGGAAGCAAGTCACAGCGGATTGATTCGAATGAGAAATGCGCGTGCCGAATCAGCGCGAGGGGTCGGCCTGGCTGTCCCCGGATCGCTGCCGTGTCAAATTTCCCGACACGCGATCGGGGCGGGGATGTCCGTGCCGTCGGTCGGGGATGCGTCGCACGTCCGCTCAAGGCGCTGCAGGGCGCTCCAGTGCCTTCGCGACCGCCGCGATCGGTGCGGCGGTGACCGAGCTCGGCTGCTGGAAGGGGTTGCCCTGGATCAGCACGATGGCGGCGGTCGGCGCTGCGGCGAGGGCGAACAGCAGCACCGCTGCGAATGCAGCGCGGGGCCGTTCGAGGTGGGCCATGGCCACCGAGACCAGGGTCAGGAATCCGAGGAACGCCATCCCCAGCCACTTCAGCGGATTGACGTGGGTCTGGCTGAGTGCGACGCGCAGGTCGTGATCGGCGCGGATGTCGCTCGCCTTGCGCAGCAGCAGGGCCTGCACGTTGGCACCGGCAGCCTCGGCGAGCGCAGGGTCGGCGAGGAGCGCCAGCAGCGCGTCGGCGTGGGCGAGTACCTCCGGTGCTTCGCTGCGCCGGGCGAGCTGGGGCCATTCGGCGGCGCTTGCGTGCGCGTAGCCGGCCGCCATCGCACGCAGCTCGCTGCCGAGCGGTTCGGGCAGGGTGGCGGCGAGTGCGCCGATGCTGCGCAGGCCGTCCGCCTCGCGATACACGGCGCTCATCGCGCGGTCGTGCGCGCTCCAGGTGTCGTTGGCGAGAAAGGCCAGCACCAGGCCGAACAGTACGCCCAGGGCGTTCATGAACGGGGGCGCCACCCCCTGCAGCGACTGCACCCAGCCCGACCAGCGCGAGCGCACCATCACCCACTGGATCAGGAGCACGGCGGCGAGGGTGCCGAAGAATGCGACGAAGGCGAGGCCGTAGTGGTCGTAGCTGTGCCAGTCGGAGAAAAGCATCGGGGGCTCGCTTGTTCGGGCGGGGAGCCCTCAGTCTAACGCCCCCGGCGTGGCTCTTGATGCGAGCGGCGGCGGCTCCGGGTGGCGGTCAGGGTGCTTGCGCGCCTTGCGGCGCCGAAGAAAAAACGGCGCCCCGAGGGGCGCCGCGAGTGGCTCGGAACCGGAGGAGGGCGGTTCCGGGAGAGGTTTGCCTGCGAGGGCTCAGTAGCGGTAGGCGGTTTCGCCGTGCGCCGTGGTGTCGAGGCCCTGGCGCTCCTCGTCTTCCGGCACGCGCAGCCCGACCAGCAGGTCCGCGACCTTGTAGGCGATGAAGGCGACGACGGCCGACCACACGATGGTCACGAGCACGCTCCAGGTCTGGATCCACACCTGCGAGGCGATCGAGAAGTCCTCCGCGCCGGTGCCGCCCAGGCTGGGCGCGGCGAACACGCCGGTGAGGATGGCGCCGACGATGCCGCCCACGCCATGCACGCCGAACACGTCGAGCGCATCGTCCGCGCCGAGCATGTGCTTGAGCCCATTCACGCCCCAGATGCAGATGAAGCCGGACAGGGTGCCGATCACGATCGCGCCCATCGGGCCCACCGACCCGCAGGCCGGGGTGATCGCCACCAGGCCGGCGACCGCACCCGAGGCCGCGCCCAGCATCGAGGGCTTGCCCTTGATCAGCGCCTCGCCGAGCGACCACGCCAGCACCGCGGCGGCGGTGGCGAGCAGGGTGTTGATGAAGGCGAGCGCGGCGCCCGCGGTGGCCTCGAGGTTGGAGCCGGCATTGAAGCCGAACCAGCCCACCCACAGCAGCGAGGCACCGACCATGGTCAGGGTCAGGCTGTGCGGCGCGAGCGCCTCGCGGCCGTAGCCGATGCGCTTGCCCACCATCCAGGCGCCCACCAGGCCGGCGATGCCGGCGTTGATGTGCACCACGGTGCCGCCGGCGAAGTCGAGCGCGCCGTCTTCGAGCAGGTAGCCGCCCGGACCCCACACCATGTGGCAGATCGGCAGGTAGCACAGCGTGAACCAGATCACCGAGAAGATCAGCACCGCGGAGAAGCGCATGCGCTCGGCGAAGGCGCCCACGATCAGCGCGCCGGTGATGCCCGCGAAGGTGGCCTGGAAGGCGATGAAGGCGAACTCGGGCAGCTTGACGGTCTCGGTGAAGGTGTCGGCGAGCGTCTCGATCGTCACCCCGGACAGGAAGACCTTGTCGAGCGAGCCGATGAAGGGGCTCGCCTCGGTGAAGGCCAGGCTGTAGCCGTAGAGCGCGAACAGCAGCGCGTTGAGCGAGAACACGGTCATCACCTGCATCAGCACCGAGAGCATGTTCTTGGCGCGCACCATGCCGCCGTAGAACAGCGCCAGGCCGGGCAGGGCCATCATCAGCACGAGCAGCGTCGAGGTCATGATCCAGGCCACGTCGCCCTTGTGCACCTCGGCCGCGGCGGCTGCAGCCTCCTGGGCGAAGGCGCCGCCCGATGCGCCGGCGAGCAGGGCTGCCGCCGGCAGGAGTGCGAAGAGTTTTCTCATTTTGCGTTGCTCCCTTACAGCGCTTCCGGGCCGGTCTCGCCGGTGCGGATGCGGATGGCCTGCTCGAGTTCGAAGACGAAGATCTTGCCGTCACCGATCTTGCCGGTGGCTGCGGACTTCTCGATCGCCTCGATCGCCTGGTCGAGGATGTCGTCGGGGATGGCGGCCTCGACCTTGACCTTGGGCAGGAAGTCGACCACGTATTCGGCGCCGCGGTAGAGCTCGGTGTGGCCCTTCTGGCGGCCGAAACCCTTGACCTCGGTGACGGTGATGCCCTGCACGCCGATGGCCGAGAGCGCCTCGCGGACCTCGTCGAGCTTGAAGGGCTTGATGATTGCGGCGATGAATTTCATGTCTTTCTCCGGTTCCGGATGGCGGTGATCAGAAGCTCTTGGCGATCGACAGGATCACGCGCTCGTCGGCGAGGTCGGCGTTGTCCACATCGGTGTCGACGTAGTGCAGGCCGAAGTTGAAGCCGCCGAACTCCTTGGTGACGCCCAGCTTCCAGTCGGTGTAGTCGTCCTGGCCCTTGATGTCGCTGTAGCCGACGTGGGCGGCGAGGGTGAAGCCGCCGCCGACATCCACCGCGGCGCCGAGGTCGTAGTACTGGCTGCCGTCGGACTTGTCGTAGCCGAACAGGTCGGTGAAGGCGTAGGAGTACTTGAAGGAGAGAAACTCCCACGACAGGCCGACGTAGCCCTCGAGCGTGTTCGGGCTGTTGTAGGGCTTCGGATAGCTGCCCGGGTAGTAGTACTGCAGCAGGCCGACGTCGTAGCCGATGGCGCCGACCGTGCCCTTGTAGCCGCCGTAGAGGTCGAGCTCGAGGCTGTTGCTGACGTCCGTGTTGGCGTCGGACAACCAGGATACGTTCGAGCCCCATACGCCGGCATACAGGCCACTGTCATGGGCGTAGTCGAAGCCGCCCTGCAGCGCCGGGCGCTCGTCGGTCTGGCTCCAGCCGCGGTAGGCGTAGTCGGAGACCAGGCCGACGTTGGCGGTGAAGGGGCCGTCGCCGGCATGGGCGGCGCCGGCGGTGGCGATCGTGGCAAGGGCGGCGAGTGCGGTGGCGAGCGGTTTCATGCGCATGGTCATCTCCTGACGAGGGTTTCGAAGTTCGCGACGAGACTCCCTAAGCATGGGGCGTGCCAGCGCGCGGAAAGCCTCGTGATTAAAGGGTTTCTGCTTGTCGGACGGCCGCTTTTGTTGCGTTGCGGCAGGGCTGGGTGCGCGATTTCGGGGCGTTGAGCACCAATATGGTGCGTCCTGCGTGGTGTGCGAGCGATGGTGGGCGGTTCTTGGCGCCAGATCGCGACTTGCGTCGCTCCTGCGAGAACCTTCGCCTGTCCCCGCGCTGCAAAGGGGGACTGCCGGAGCGATGCGAGTCGCGATCGAGGCGCTGCCCGCCGCGCCTGCCCGTGGTGTGCCGATGCCGGTGCGCGCGCTTCCGGTGTGCCGGATGGTGCGTGCTAGACTTCGACGCCTCTGCAACCCGGAATCCACGCCATCATGAGCACACCCCGCATCCTCGACGAAATCGGCGCCCGCCTGTCCGAGCTCGCCGCCAACAGCCCCGTCCGCGACATCGAGAAGAACGCCAAGGCCATGCTCGGCTCGGCCTTCGGCAAGCTCGATCTGGTCACCCGCGAGGAATTCGAGGTGCAGCGCGAGGTGCTCGCGCAGGCGCGGCGCAAGCTCGCCGAGCTCGAGGCGCGCGTCGCCGAGCTGGAGGCGAAGCTGGCCGGTGGCGACAAGGCCTGATCCTGCTGCGTTCTACACGCTGGTCCCGCTCCTGCATGAAACACCGCATGCGTCTCGTGACCGAATGCTCCCCGGTCGTGCGCTTCGCATAATTCTTTGTCATCGATCGCGGCTCCGCTAGACTGACGGTTCATTTCCGCCGGAGTCGCAGATGTCGCTCGCCCTCGTTCATGCGCGCGCGCTCGACGGGATCGAGGCGCCGCCGGTCACGGTCGAGGTCCATCTGGGCAACGGCCTGCCCCAGTTCCACCTCGTCGGCCTCGCCGACACCGAGGTGCGCGAGGCGCGCGACCGCGTGCGTGCGGCGATCCAGTCGGCGCAGTTCGAGTTTCCCCAGCGCCGCATCACCGTCAACCTGGCGCCCGCCGACCTGCCCAAGGAGGGCGGGCGCTTCGACCTCGCGATCGCGATCGGCATCCTCGCCGCCTCTGGCCAGGTCGCCGAGCGGCAGCTCCCGCGCCTGGAGCTGTGCGGCGAGCTCTCGCTGAACGGCGGCTTGCGCCCGGTGCGTGGGGTGCTCTCCGCAGCGCTTGCGGCCGCGCGCGCCGGTCGCGCGCTGGTGCTGGCTCCCGCCAATGCGGCCGAGGCCGCGCTCGCGCGCAGCGCCACGGTGCTCCCGGCCGACAGTCTCGGCGCGGTCTGTGCGCATCTCAACGGACACACGCGGCTCGAACGCGCGCCGGCTCCAGACCCGGAGGGCGAGGGCGGCGCCGGGCTGCCCGATCTCGCCGATGTGCGCGGCCAGTTGCAGGCGCGGCGCGCGCTCGAGGTCGCCGCGGCGGGCGGGCATTCGCTGCTGCTGTTCGGGCCGCCGGGCACCGGCAAGTCGATGCTGGCGCAGCGCCTGCCCGGCGTGCTGCCGGCGATGGACGAGGACGAGGCGATCGAGGCGGCCGCGGTGGCTTCGATCGAGGGACGCTTCGACCCGCGCGGCTTCCTCCGCCGGCCTTTTCGTTCGCCGCACCACTCGGCCTCGGCGGCGGCGCTGGTGGGCGGCGGCGCGGTCCCGCGCCCGGGCGAGATCTCGCTGGCGCACCACGGCGTGCTGTTTCTCGACGAGCTGCCCGAATTCGACCGCCGTGTGCTCGAGTCCCTGCGCGAGCCTCTGGAGACCGGTACCGTCACGGTGTCACGTGCGCGCCGGCGCGCGGAGTTCCCCGCCCGTTTCCAGCTCGTCGCCGCGATGAACCCTTGTCCCTGCGGACACCTGGGTGATCCCCGCCGAGCCTGCCGGTGCACGCCGGATCAGGTGGCGCGCTACCGTGGACGGCTTTCCGGTCCGCTGCTCGACCGCATCGACCTCACCGTCGAGGTGCCGGCGATCGCTCCCGAGGCGCTGCTGGAGAGCCCGCCGGGAGAGCCTTCCGCCGCGGTGCGCGCACGGGTGGCTGCAGCGCGTGCATTGCAGGCGGAGCGCCAGGGCTGTCCGAACGCCCGCCTGCCGGCCGGCGAGGTGGAGCGCCACTGTCGCCCCGATCCGGGCGGCGAGGTCCTGCTGCGCCAGGCGATGCAGCGGCTCGACCTGTCGGCGCGGGCGTATCATCGCGTCCTGCGCGTCGCGCGCACGCTCGCCGATCTCGCCGGCGCGGAGCGCCCCGGCGCCGCTCAGGTGGCCGAGGCGATCCAGTACCGGCGCAGCCTGGACACCCGCTGAACGAAGCGGGCCCGCGTGCGACGCGGTCGCCGGCCGAGAACACCAAGAATCCGCCCGAAGGCGCACATGACCCGACCGCTCACCTATGCCCGCCTCGCCTCCCTGCTGGCGGCGCTGTCGTCGATCGGCCCGTTCGCGATCGACGCCTACCTCCCCGCCTTTCCGGCGATCGGGGTGGCGCTCGGTGCCAGCCAGCTCGAGGTGCAGCAGACCTTGACGATCTACATGGCGGCGCTCGCGGCGATGGTGCTGTGGCATGGTGCGCTCGCCGACCGTTTCGGTCGCCGCCGTGTGCTCATCCTGCTCACCGTGGTCTTCGCGCTCGCCTCGCTGGTGTGCGCGCTGGCGCCGAGCATCGAGTGGCTGTGGGTCGGGCGGGGCCTGCAGGGGGTGAGTGGTGGGGCGGGCATCGTGGTCGGACGCGCCGTGGTGCGCGACCTGCACGAGGGGCCGCAGGCGCAGCGACTGATGTCGCGGGTGATGCTGATCTTCGCGCTCGCACCGGCGCTGGCGCCGATGGTGGGGGCTGGCCTGCTCGCGATGGCGGGCTGGCGGGCGATCTTCTTCTTCCTTGCCCTGTTCGGGCTCGCGCTCGCGTGGGCGACCTGGCGCTTCCTGCCCGAGACGCTCGCCGAGGAGGATCGCCAGCCGCTGCATCCGCTGCCGCTGCTGCGCGCCTACCTGAGGATCTTCCGCCACCCGGCCTTCATGCTGCTCGCGCTGGGTGTGGCACTGAACTTCAACGGATTCTTCCTCTACGTGCTGTCGGCGCCGGTGTTCATCCTCGAGCATCTCGGCCTCGGCAGCGGCGGTTTTGTCTGGCTGTTCGGGCCTGCCGTAGGTGGGATGATGATCGGCTCGGTGCTCTCCGAGCGCATGGCCGGGCGCTGGTCGCCGGTGCGCACGGTGGGCTTCGGCTTCGTCCTGATGTTCGCGGCGGTGGTCGCCAATGCCGCCGTGTCCGGCCTGCTTGTCCCCGGGGTGCCGGTCTCGGTCCTGCCGATCGGCCTGTTCAGCTGCGGCATGGCGCTGGCGACGCCGAGCATGAGCCTGCTCGGGCTGGAGATCTTTCCCGAGCGCCGCGGCATGGCGTCGAGCTGCCAGAGCTTCCTGCAGATCGGTCTCAACGCGGCGAGCTCGGCACTGGTGGCGCCTGTGCTGTGGTCCGCTCCGCTCGGACTGGCGTCGGGGATGGGCATGTTCGCCGCGCTCGGCCTGTGCGCGTGGCTGGCATGGCGGCGGCTCGGTACGGGGCAGGGTCGGGTCGGCGAACACATTGCGTAGTACGATCACGTCGCGGCCGTAGTGGTTGGCCCCTATTTTTGTAGCGGAGGCGTTCGGCTATGGTCACGCCTCGTTCTGTAGACCCGGGATCCATCTCCTGCCCGCGCCGGCCGATCTTGGTCGGGAGTGGCCGGTGCGGCCTCGTCCTGCCCCGTTCCTCACAACTCGCCGCAAGGAATCGCAACGCTATGCTCGAAGTGGATGGCCTGGTCAAAGCCTTCGGCGGCTTCCGTGCCGTGGACGGCTGCACCCTGCGGGTGAGCAAGGGCGAGATTCTCGGCCTGATCGGCCCCAACGGCGCGGGCAAGACCACGCTATTCAACCTCGTCGCCGGTGCCCTGCAGCCGACTCTGGGGACGATCCGCTTCCTCGGCGAGGACATCACCACGCTGCCGACCGACGCGCGCTTCCACAAGGGCCTGGTGCGCACCTTCCAGATCCCGCACGAGTTCCACAACCTCACCGTGCGCGAGAACCTCATGATGGTCCCACCCCGGCAGCCGGGCGAGAACCTCTTCGCCAACTGGTTCGCGGCCGGCAAGGTGCGCGTGGCCGAGGACGCCGTGCGGCAGAAGGCCGACGACACGCTCGCCTTCCTCGAGCTTTCCCACGTCGCCGACGAGCGTGCGGGCAACCTTTCCGGCGGGCAGAAGAAGCTGCTCGAGCTCGGCCGCACGATGATGACCGAAGCGAAGCTGGTGCTGCTCGACGAGCCGGCGGCCGGCGTCAACCGCACCCTGCTGCGCAAGCTCGAGGAGAAGATCCTCATCCTCAACCGCGAGCGCGGCTACACCTTCATCCTCATCGAGCACGACATGGAGATGATCGAAAAGCTGTGCGCCCCGGTGGTGTGCATGGCCGAGGGCAAGGTGCTGATCCAGGGCGACTTCCAGACCGTGCGCTCCGATGCACGCGTCCTCGAGGCCTATCTCGGCGAGACGCCGACCGCGGTCGAGCGCGAGGCCGCCGAGCACGACCCCGAGGTCGAGGAGTTGCGCGAGCGGGAGCTGCACCGGGAGGACCTTTGATGGCGCTGCTCGACATGAAGGACGTGCGCGGCGGCTACGGCGACGCCGACATCCTGCACGGCGTGTCGATGACCGTGGGCGAGCGCGAGATCGTGGTCATCGTCGGCCCCAATGGCGCGGGCAAGTCCACCGCGATGAAATCCGTGTTCGGCCTGCTCACCATCCGCGGCGGCAGCATCGTGTTTGACGGCGAGGACATCACCGGCTGGGCGCCCGACCGCATCGTGCAGCGCGGCATCTGCTACGTACCGCAGGTGGACAACGTGTTCCGCGAGATGACGGTGCACGAGAACTTCGAGATGGGCGCCTTCCTGCGCCGCGGCGACCTCTCGGCCGCCTACGACCGCATCTACGGGCTCTTCCCCGACCTCAAGGCCAAGCGCCGCAACCTCGCCGGCGACCTCTCGGGCGGCCAGCGCCAGATGGTGGCGATGGGGCGTGCGCTGATGCTGGACCCCAAACTTCTCCTTCTCGACGAGCCGACCGCCGGCCTGTCGCCCAAGTACATGGAACAGATCTTCCAGATCACCCGCGACGTGCGCGACGCCGGTGTCTCCATCCTGCTCGTCGAGCAGCACGCCAAGCAGGCGCTCGCCTTCTGCGACCGCGGCTACGTGCTCGCCACCGGCGCCAACCG